>NZ_JBQJCE010000003.1:0-153284 GCF_053585065.1 Arcanobacterium sp. (ex Cirak et al. 2026) | reverse complement strand
TCCATTTCTGGGGGGGGGGGGGGGTGGTGTCCCCCCCCCCCGCGCCACAAACCAACCCCCACCCCAACATTTCTCTCACGTATTACCAGCGGCCTTGTCCGCCTCGCGCTGTCCAACATGAGGTATGCCAGTGGCGGCGGGCTTCTTGACCTGCCCGAGCGCCCATGAGATGTTCTTCAGTCCAGGCTACCTCGTGAGGTTCTCCTGTAAGAATACGCCCTCCACAGCCAGGGCAGATATACTCTTTCGCTGCCGATTTGATGTGATGAACCTTGTACTCAAGGCCTCCGCGAATTTCGTAGCGTGTGTATCCCATCAGCGCATGAGTATTGAGCGGGCGAAATTCGCGGTCATATTTCTTTGACCTGCGCATCAGAAAAGCCGATCCTCAGCATCATCTAAGCCGCGCAGAGCATCGTAATCAACAACAACACATTCGATACCACGATCTTCAGCGAGGACACGCGCTTGAGGTTTAATCTCCTGTGCCGCAAAAATTCCTCGAAGTGGCTGGAGAGTGGAATCTCGCCCAAGCAAATCCAAGTAACGCGTAAGTTGCTCAACGCCGTCAATCTCTCCACGGCGCTTGACCTCAACAGCAATGTGGGTACCCGCTGAATCAATCAACATAAGATCGACCGGACCAATTGCAGTCGGATACTCACGGCGAATGAGACGCAGATTTGTTCCTAGTGCATTCGTCTGAGATGCCAAAAGTTCCTGGAGATGAGCCTCGACGCCGTCTTTGACAAGACCCGGCTCTTCGCCCAGTTCCTCCTCGTAGTCGAGTGATATGTCATAGAAAGAAATGACAAGTGCATCGTTCGTTTTGTCGTGATCGACTCGCCACACAGACGTAATACCAACACTGGCCTGTTCCTCGTCTGGCTCAAGGACTCGAGTGGTACACGGCGCACTCATCCAGTTCAACGGCTTATACGATCCGCCGTCTGAATGAACCATGACACCACCGTCAGGTTTGACGATCAGTAGTCTCTTCGCACGATCAAGGTGCGCATCCAGACGCCCAGAATAATCAACCGAACACTCGGCAATAACAACACGCATACTTCTTCTCCTCCCGGAATGCCACGATACCAGGCACACATAAGTCATCCCATGTGGCAGGCAACAATTTCGGGTCACTATCAGAACGACCGTCGGCAGAGAGATGGGAAGGTGGGAGCAGTTTCGCGCTCCCACCTTCCCATCGTCTGTTACCAGTCAGTCGGCTCCTCCACCGGAGGGGCGGCATCCATCCACGAGACAATCGCAGCGACCGCCACCGGAGTTGAGGCCATGTACCAGGTTCCCCTCGGAGTCTCGAACTTGACGACCTGAAGATCAGACGTCGTTTCAGGATGGACTTCGAGTTCGATATCTGAACGTTTCCAGGTCTGTGACGCAGCAAATCTCAAAGACCTGCTCGGGTACCAATCGATCTGGAATCTTTCAAAGACTGCCACTCCCCTGTGCCAGCGTTCATGGCCGCTTTGACGGACAACCGCCTGAAACGACCCGCGCCGCGAAAGTACACGACGCAAACGCCACACGTAGAATCCCAGAATTCCAATCCCCACAAGAAGGATGGCAATGACGATCACGTACCCCAAATAGCCCATCGTCAGAGCTCCGTCGGATCAACTTCTTCGCCGCGGCGTCCGTCAACGACAACAAGAACCTTGTCATGATCAACCGTGACAAAACCGCGAGTAGTTTCGATCTCGCCCTGGTCTGTGGTTGTACGGTAACGAACCGTTCCCGGAACCAGCACAGCCAGCACTGGGGTGTGTCCAGGGAGGATAGTCATATCGCCTTCATATGAAGGCAAAGTGACCGAAGAAACCTCACCTGAGTAAAGCTCGCCTGTTCGAGCAACCACCTGAAGTTGCATCAGCTCTCCGCCTGAATCTTCTTGTAAGCCTTCTCAATATCGTCGATACCACCGATATTGAAGAATGCCTGCTCCGGAACATGATCGTATTCGCCGTCAACAATACGACGGAATGCCTCGACGGTTTCGTCGATGGGCACGGTCGAACCTTCCACACCAGTGAACTTCACAGCAGTGTAGGTGTTCTGCGAGAGGTACTGCTGGATACGACGGGCACGTGCCACGGTAACCTTGTCCTCTTCGGAGAGTTCATCAACACCCAGAATTGAAATAATGTCCTGGAGTTCCTTATTCTTCTGAAGAATGGCCTTGACAGAGGTCGCCACGTCGTAGTGAGCCTGACCAACATACTGCGGATCGAGGATGCGCGAGGACGATGCCAACGGATCCACAGCCGGATACAGACCACGCGAAGCAATTTCACGGGAAAGTTCTGTTGTCGCATCCAAGTGAGCAAACGTCGTTGCCGGAGCCGGATCGGTGTAATCGTCAGCAGGAACATAAATTGCCTGGAGCGAAGTAATCGAGTGGCCACGGGTCGAAGTGATTCGCTCCTGGAGAGCGCCCATCTCATCCGCAAGCGTCGGCTGGTAACCCACGGCCGACGGCATACGCCCCAGAAGGGTCGACACTTCTGAACCTGCCTGGGTGAAGCGGAAGATGTTGTCGATGAAGAGCAATACGTCCTGGTTCTGAACATCACGGAAATATTCCGCCATCGTCAAACCCGACAGTGCGATGCGCAGACGCACCCCCGGCGGCTCGTCCATCTGACCGAACACCAGGGCAGTCTTATCCAGAACGCCTGCGTCTTCCATTTCGTGGATGAGATCGTTACCTTCACGGGTGCGTTCACCAACGCCAGCGAACACTGACACGCCACCGTGATCCTGTGCGACTCGCTGAATCATTTCCTGGATCAGAACGGTCTTACCCACGCCTGCGCCACCAAACAGACCAATCTTTCCACCCTGAACATAGGGGGTCAGAAGGTCGATCACCTTGATACCCGTTTGGAACATCTTGGTCTCAGGCTCAAGTTGATCAAAATTTGGCGCCTTGCGGTGGATCGGCCAACGCTCGGTCACCTCGAACTGCTCACCGTCTTTGAGGTTCAATGGTTCGCCAACCACGTTGAAGACATGGCCCTTCGTAGCATCACCAACGGGAACCGAAATCGGGGCACCCGTATCAGTCACCGTTGCACCGCGAACAAGGCCATCAGTCGGCTTCATTGCGATCGTTCGTACCACTGAATCACCGAGGTGCTGCGCGACTTCGAGAGTCATCGTGTACGAAGATTCCCCTTCACCCTGCGAATCGAGGTTCACCTCAGTGGTCAGGGCGTTGTTGATCTCCGGGAGTGCATCCGGCGGGAACTCGACGTCGACGACGGCGCCGACCACCGAGACGATCCGTCCAGTGGAAACTTCCTTTTCGGTCATTATCTTTCCTCACTTGTCAGGCTGGTCTTAGCCATTTTTCAGGCTGTCCGCGCCTGAGATAATTTCGGTGATTTCGGTGGTGATCTCGCTCTGTCGAGCGTTGTTCGCCAACCTCGTGTAGTTGCGGATGAGATCTTGAGCGTTCTCTGTCGCCGAATGCATGGCTTGCTGTCGGCTCGAAAGCTCTGAAGCTGCCGCGAGCAGGAGTACAGAATGCACTCGCTGGTTCACGTACATTGGCAGGAGCGCTTCGAAGACTTCCTCTGCACTCGGTTCATACTCGTAGAGGGCTTCTGGATCGTGTTCCGATTCCTGTGAATCGACAACGGCGAGAGGCAGCATACGACGAACCTCCACTGACTGCTTCACCATCGATTCGAATCGGGTAAAGACCACGTGTACTTCAGCAACACCGCCGTCATGGCTATCAGCAAGGAAGCGCCTTTGGAGTTCCTCAGCAATCTCAGCCGAGGTGTCTGCACTTGGCTTGTCTGATTCGCCTTCCCACGACTTCTCGATCTGAACACCGCGGAAACGGAAGTAACTTTCACCGCGTCGTCCGAAAACGTACAGCTCCGGATGCTTGCCGTCCTCACGCAGGTCGTCAATCAGTTTCTCCGTTGCTCGAAGAACGTTCGACGAGTATGCCCCCGCCATGCCTCGATCTGAGGTTACGACGAGGATCGCCACACGATTCGTATCGTGGCGCTCGTTGAGCATCGGATGGTTGTCACGCGCATGAGCGGAGACGAGTTCGATCGATTCAGTGAGCGCACGCGTGTACGGATCCTGAGCCAGGGCACGATTTTTCGCCTTGCCGATACGTGAAGCTGCAATCAGCTCCATCGCACGGAAGACTTTTTCAAGGGTGCCTGTGGCCCTGATCTTCTGCTTGTAAACTCGCTGTGCTCCGGACACTGTCAGCCTCGCTTACCGCGCACAAGCTGCTCTTGCGACTTAGTCGCCTCAACGGGCTCGTTATCAAGCTCTGCTTCATTGGTGTAAAGGAATTCCTTTTGGAATGCCTCCACACCGTGACGCAACGATTCCTCAACCTCGTCGAGCTTCGCACCAGACGCAAGGTCACCAAGCACCGAGGTGTTGGAACGAAGATAGCTCAGAAGTCCATGCTCGAACTTGTGAACGAGATCAACCGGGATCTGATCGAGATAGCCGTTTGTCCCAGCCCAAACACTCACGATTTGATCTTCAACTGCATACGGGGTGTACTGCGGCTGCTTAAGAAGCTCCATGAGGCGCTCACCTCGAGTGAGCTGCTGGCGGGTAGCGGCATCAAGATCCGAGGCGAACATTGCAAATGCGGCCTGGGCACGGTACTGCGCCAAAGTGATCTTAAGCGTACCGGCAACCTTCTTCATTGCCTTGATCTGAGCGTCGCCTCCGACTCGGGACACCGAAATACCTACGTCCACAGCAGGGCGCTGGTTCGAGTTGAACAGATCCGACTGGAGGAAGATCTGTCCATCAGTAATCGAAATGACATTGGTTGGAATGTATGCCGAGACGTCGTTTGCCTTGGTTTCAATGATTGGAAGACCTGTCATCGAACCCCCACCGAGTTCGTCAGAGAGCTTCGCACAACGTTCAAGTAGGCGAGAATGAAGGTAGAAAACATCGCCAGGATAAGCCTCGCGCCCCGGAGGACGACGAAGAAGAAGAGACACGCTTCGGTACGCTTCAGCTTGTTTGGACAGATCGTCGAACACGATCAAAACGTGCTTGCCTGAATACATCCAGTGCTGGCCAATCGCTGAACCGGTGTATGGCGCAAGGTACTTGAAACCTGCCGAATCTGAGGCGGGCGCAGCAACGATTGTGGTGTAGGCAAGAGCACCGTTCTTTTCCAGTGTGGAGCGAACCTCCGCGATAGTCGAGCCCTTCTGCCCAATTGCCACATAGATACAGCGAACCTGCTTTTGCGGATCGCCGCTTTCCCAGTTCGCCTTCTGATTGAGAATCGTATCGACAGCCAGAGCAGTCTTGCCAGTCTTGCGATCACCAATAATGAGCTGGCGCTGACCACGGCCGATCGGGATCATTGCGTCGATTGCCTTGATACCGGTCTGGAGCGGCTCGTGGACCGACTTACGCATCATGACTCCTGGAGCCTGAAGCTCAAGCGCACGGCGTCCTTCGACGTCGGAGATCTCACCGAGGCCGTCGATGGGCGCGCCAAGCGGATCCACTACGCGTCCCAGGTAGCCTTCGCCAACAGGTACGGAAAGAACTTCACCGGTGCGGTGCACTTCCATGCCTTCCGCAATCCCGGAGAAATCACCGAGAACAACAACGCCAATTTCGCGTTCTTCCAAGTTCATTGCCAGGCCGAGCGTGCCATCTTCAAACTTCAGCAGCTCGTTTGCCATTGCGCCCGGCAGGCCCTCAACATGGGCGATACCATCGGCAGTCTCGGTAACGTGGCCAACTTCGTCGCTGGCCACCTTCGCCGGCTCGTAGGAGCTGACGAAGTTATCCAGAGCTGCCCGGATCTCGTCTGGCCGGATAGTCAGTTCAGCCATTCCTCTTCCTTCACTACTGCGGTTACCCGCGTTGTCACTTTGTCATTTCAGTTCGCACGTGGTTCAGACGCGTGGCAAGAGTGCCATCGATGACGTCGTCGCCGATCATGATTCGAAGCCCACCAACAATCGTGGGATCGATGGAGGTATGGATACGGATTTCGGCACCGTACATGCGGCCGAGAATCTGTGCCAAACGTTCCTCTTGCGCTGCACTCAACGGGATCACCGACACAACCGCAGCAACTTGCTGATGAGCACGCGCAGCCGCAGCATCGACGAAGTCCCGTACCGACGCCGTCAGTGCACGGTGGTTCGTCCGGGTCACTGCTTCTTCGACGAGAGCCTGTGTATACGCATTGCCAGAACCAAGCACTGAGTGTGCAAGCTGGCTTCGCGAAGCCACGTCATAGGAACGATCCGAAAGAGTCACGCGCAAATCGCGTTGCGAGTGGAGCATACGGGAAAATTGGTAAAGCTGTTCCTCTGTCTCCTGGAGGAGCCCTTCACGGGCAGCACCGATCAAAAGAGTGTCAACACCAATAGCATCTAATGCTTCGCTCAGATCATTCAGTTCTGACCACGTGTCACGAGCCAATCCCTGAACGAGTTCGTTGACTTCTTCCGTTACCTTGCCAGTAAGCACCTCGCGAGCAAGGGTCGCACGCGCATCAGCACTGCGGGTAAGTTCCTGCAAGGAAGCGTTCAATGCGGCCGAGCCTCGAAGAAGAGCAGCAACTGAGAAAATCTCATCGGCGAACTTCACTTCATCCGACGCGTGCTCTGCGAGCAATGTTTCCCAGCGATCGAGACCGCGAGCGAGGGACTTTTCACTGGTGATACGCATCAGGATTCCTTTACGCTCACCTTGGCAGTCGCCGAGGTTTCCAATTCGTCAAGGAAACGATCAATGACTCGCGAAGCGAGCGCTTGATCAGTCAACGCTTCACCAACGATACGTCCGGCCAGCTCAGTTGCTACAGCACCGATTTGCGAACGCAAGGCGCGCGAAGCAGTTTCAGTCTCAGCAATAATGCGACGCTGATTGGCATCGAGAATCGACGCCGCCTCATCCTTCGCCTTGTTCTGGGCATCCGCCACAATCGAGTTTGCGTTGGATTGAGCGCGCTCTCGAATATCAGCAGCTTCGCGGTGGACCTCTTGCAGCTCGTTGTCAAGCACCTTGCGTTCATCCGCAATTTGTTGGCGCGCACGATCGGCAGCCTCAAGACCGCGTTCGATCTTGGTTGCACGTTCTTCGAGCATGTCCGAAAACGCTGGCCAGCCATACTTATAGACAGCAACCGCCACGATAATGAAGGCGATTGTGCCCCAGATCAGATCTGGTAAAGCCGGTAGCAACGGATTAGATTTGCCCTCCGCGGCGAGAATAACCGTGGACAACATCAGAGAATGAAGCCTGCCGCGAGACCGAGGAGGCCCAGAGCCTCGGTGAAGGAAATTGCGATAATCATGTTGGTACGCAGGAGGCCGGCAATCTCAGGCTGGCGAGCCGTAGCTTCCTGGTTCTTTGCACCAATGAGGCCGACGCCAATGCCCGGGCCGATTGCTGCAAGACCGTAACCGATGGTAGCGATGGATCCAGTCATTTTTTCTTATCCTTTTCTCTTGATCTCAGTGCTCTGAGACGGACAGGGAGATGTACACGGCAGTCAAAATCGCAAAAATATAGGCCTGCAGTGCAGCGATGAAAATCTCGAAGACAACGTAGATAATGCCACCGAGAAGAGTGATGGGAGCGATGGCATACCCGATGCCACCCATAGCAAAGAAGAGGTAGTGAGTTCCGACGAAGCACAACGCCAAAACGAAGTGGCCAGCCATCATATTCGCAAGAAGACGAACCGCAAGAGTGATTGGACGGATCACGAAGGTTGACACCAGTTCAATCGGAACAATAATCACGTACAAAGGCTTAGGCAGACCGGCAGGAGCAACCTGTTCAAGGAAATATTTCGGACCGCGCGCCTTCACACCAGCGACCACAAACGCAATATACGCCACGACGGCGTAGATCAATGGCATGCCAACCAATGAAGTACCAGCAATTTGTAGTCCAGGAATCACGCCCGTAATATTCATGAAAAAAATTCCAAGGAAGATTGTCAGCAGCAGAGGCTGGTATTTGCGCCCCTCTTCTGTCCCAAGAATGGAATCACCAACATTCACCTTGGCAAAGTCCATCAAGACTTCGATAGATGCCTGCACCTTGGACGGCACGAGCTTGGCACGCTTGGCGTAGACCACCATAATTGCCATGAGAACTAAAGCTGAGATGAGACGAATCGCCAGAATACGATTGAGCTCAAAAGGCGTCCCTGCAAAAAGAAGCGGAGCGGGATTGAACTCGTGATCAAAGGTAGGCGGCTCAAATCCTTCAGCCAGGATCGGTAACGCGGCGAGGCTCAAAACGTTAATCACGAATCATTCTCCAACTGCTCACGGGTGGACACGGGGCGTCTGTGCCCTATACCCGAACAACTCTACCCGAGTTACCCAATGAACGCGATTCCTCTTGACAAATATTGATACGATCTCCACCGCATTTTTCAGCGAATTTTAGCCCCAGATTCCACGAATGGGATGGGGCGCAACGTGAGAATGACGACGTCGATAACCAGACACACCACCACCATAGCCCCAAAAGACGCCACGCTCAGCACTCCCCACGAAGTCGACATCCACACGCCAAACAACGCCAAAATACGCATACCATACGCACCTACCGCTCCGACCGCCGACGCCGAACCAACAAGTGCCCAGACACCACGACTTGCGAACTCAGCGAGAGCGAAAAAAGCGCCTGCCAGCACGAGCTGTGCACCGGCGTCGGGAGACGAAAATACGCAAAGACAGGCTCCCAGAACACTCACCACCACGCTCAATGCCAAGTGTGCGAGGAGAATATCGCGTTCAAAACTCTCACCAGTGTGCGGTTGTTTCGCCTGACCAGCGCCTGCCTTCACTTCATCCATGGGTCACCGATGTCTCATGCCGTACAAGAACTCCACGACCAAAGCCACCTTTGGTGAGCCAGACCCCGCCCGCAAACGCCAACACAATAGGAACCGCCACCCACCAGCGATTAATCACGACAATCGCAACGCCAGAGAATGACACAATGGCAGTCCATCCGTATAGCACGAGAACAGCCCACGTGTGCGAATGACCCCTGCGCAGCAGGCGGTGATGGAGATGACCCGAATCTGCCGAAAATGGCGAACGTCCCTGGCGCAAACGGCGAAAAACCGCCCAGACGAGGTCGATGATCGGAATGATCAGCACCATCGCAGGCAAGAGAATCGGCATATAGGCCGGGATCGCTTGCGGAGTCGAAACATTGGCAGGATCGATCTGTCCGGTCACCAAGATGGAGGCACCCGCAATAATTGCTCCGAGCATCAAGGCACCTGAATCACCCATAAAGATCTTCGCGGGGTGAAAATTATGCGGAAGGAACCCGACACAGATTCCCACCAACGCTGCCACTGCTGCAGTCGCCACTGATGTGTAATCGCCGGGACTCACTTCGCGCGTGAGGTAATAAGTGTAGACAAAGAAAGAAAATGCCGCGATTCCGACCACTCCGGCCGCCAAACCATCGAGCCCATCCACAAAGTTCACAGCGTTTGCCACAATCAGAACAACAATAATCGTGGTGAAAATTGTCAATCTCACGCTTCCCACAGTCAGCCCGAAGAACGGGAACGTGACCAGTTGAACACCCCACCACGCCATCACTGCTGCAGCGATGATTTCGCCGGCTAGTTTCGCATACCATGACAATTCCCAAATGTCGTCGATCACCCCAACCAGGCACATGACGCCTGCACCGACAACAATGCCCCAGATTCCTGACGACGCTGACAGGACAGGACGCAGATAAGGAATCTGAGTGCCAATCACGATCGTCATCACAAATCCGAGATACAATGCCACGCCACCAAGTCGGGCAATCGGAACCTTGTGAACGTCACGCTCTCGGATTTGCGTCATCGCGCCGGTCGCAAGCGCCACACGCAGCACAATCGGCACAAGAAGGTACGTAATGGCGGCAGCCAAAAAGAGAATGAGGAGATAGACCCTCACGCGAGTGCCAATCCGCTCACGCGTTCAATCTCCTCAGCAGGAATCGCTCCAGCACGGATCAATTCGATCTCGGTTTGAGAATTGAAACGAACAATCGACGAAGGCACTCCGCCACCGCCACGACCGGCGTCGAGATAAACAGCAACCGAATCGCCCAGTGAATCGTGTGCCTCTTGCACAGTGTTTGCCGGTGGCTGCCCAGTGACATTTGCACTTGTGACAGCCAGCGGGCCGACGGCGGCCAAAAGTTCGAGCGCTATCGGGTGGTTCGGCATACGCAATGCCACGGTCCCGTTTGTCTCACCCAGATCCCATCCAATGCTCGGCTTTGCCGGAAGGATGATTGTCAATGCTCCTGGCCAAAATTCCTGGGCAAGTTTGTGTGCTGCTTCTGGCACAGATTCGACGAGAGATTGAGCTTGTTCCATTGATGCAACAAGAACCGGAGGTGGCTTTTGGCGTGTGCGTGACTTCGCTTCCAACAATGCCGTGACGGCATCAACGCTGAAGGCATCGGCACCAACACCATAGACAGTGTCCGTCGGCAGGCAAATCACTTTCCCCGCAGCAATCGCCTCCTTTGTCGGCTCAAGCCACTCATCGTTTGCCGTGTAAATGCTCATTTTTCCTTCTTTATTGCGAATAGAAAACGATCTCGCCCGGTTAAATCTTGACCTGTGTGGGCATGGAAACCTGCGTGCTCCGCTGCACTCACCAACGCTGAAGACTGCTCCGAAGCATGTTCCATTACGAGGATACCGCCCTCGCCTAAAAGTTCGCTCGCTACATCGATGATGGCATATGGGAAATCGAGTCCCTCTTCTCCCCCACCCCAGAGCGCCATTGCCGGATCAGCTTGCGCCTCAACGTCCAATTGATGTCCGGAAGGTACGTACGGCGGATTCGAGATCACCAGATCAAAAGGTCCCTCGTCAAGCACGCTCCCTAGTAACGAGGCCGACTCAAGTGCATCGCCGTGAATCATCGTCACGCGATCGCCATAGGCACTGTTATTCTGCTGCGCAACGGCGAATGCCTCCTCGCTTTTTTCGATTGCCCACACCGCCGACGTCGGGCACTCCGTTGCGATGGAAAGTGCAATGGCACCCGAGCCGGTGCACAGATCAACAACCCTAGGAGATGGAAGGTGTGCAATAGCATCCAGCCCCGACTGAACAACCATCTCGGTTTCTGGCCGAACAATAAAAGTACCCGGGCGAGAAATCAGTTCCAGATAGCGAAACCACATCTTCCCTAAGACATGCTGAAGCGGCTCGCGTGTAGCACGCCTGGAAATGAGGTCATCGTAGCGCTGACGCTCAGCAATACTCGGTTCCTGATCAGCGACACACACCAGATTGCGTCCGATCACTTCCTCAGCGATGAGTCGAGCATCGGGGCCAGCTGGAACACCGGCGTCGGCAAGAAAATCTTCAGCCTGACGAACAAGGTATGCCCAGTTCATTCGCCGCCTTCGGAGGCATTTTCCAGACGTTCAACTTCATCTGCTTCACGAAGCGATGTGATGACATCATCAAGAGCCCCGTTGAGGACTTGGTCAAGGTTATATGCCTTGAAACCCGTGCGATGGTCTGAAATACGGTTTTCTGGGAAGTTGTACGTGCGGATACGTTCTGAGCGATCCACCGTGCGCACTTGACTACGGCGCAAATCCGCTTCCTTCGCTGCTTGCTCTTCAAGCTGCATTTGACGCAACCGCGCCAAAAGGATCCGCATCGCGGCTTCACGGTTCTTGATCTGCGATTTCTCATCCTGCATCGATACGGTGATTCCCGTAGGCAAATGGGTGATACGGACGGCAGAATCCGTTGTATTCACGCTCTGTCCACCCGGGCCAGAAGAACGGTAGACGTCAATGCGCAATTCGTTCGGATCGAGTTGGACTTCTTCGGGCTCGTCCACCTCGGCAAACACGAGGACACCGGCCGCGGAAGTGTGGATACGTCCCTGCGATTCGGTCACGGGAACACGCTGAACACGGTGCACACCAGCTTCAAACTTCAGATGCGCCCAGACACCATCTGCCGGATCTTCGGGAACAGACTTGGCTTTCACAGCCATCTGGACGTCCTTGTAGCCTCCCATATCTGTCGACGTTGCCGAAAGAATTTGTGTGGCCCAACCCATGTGCTCGGCGTAGCGTTGATACATGCGCAAAAGATCCCCTGCGAACAACGCAGATTCTTCGCCGCCTTCACCGGCTTTGACTTCGATGATCACATCTCGTGAATCATCAGGATCACGTGGAATCAGAGCATCACGCAATGCATCCGCACTCTCGGCAAGCTCAGCCTCAAGGCGCGGAAGTTCCTCGGCAAAGGTCTGTGCGTCTTCCCCACCAAGATCAACAATTTCTTTCGTATCTGCAAGGTCAGCTTTGGCTGTCGACCACCGATTGAAGCGTTTAACAACACGGCCAAGTTCGGAGTAGCGCCGAGAAAGTTTGCGTAGCTTATCCGGATTAGCCAACACCTCGGCCGAGGCCATTTGAGCCTCAATCTCTTTGTACTCCGCAACCATCAGGTCCGCTGCCGGAAACTCGCTCATATCTCCCTTTCACCGCGCTCACCAGCGCTCAACTTCCCGACGTCGACGCGTCCAGGCCACGGCGTCGGTTGACTAGCACAAGCCTACCGCGCTTTGGCCTGCATGATGCAGACATAAAATCGAGGCGCCGGGAAACCGACGCCTCGACGAAGAAAAACTCACTTCTTTCGCTTGCCGTAGCGAGCCTCAAAGCGGGCCACACGGCCACCAGTATCCAGAATCTTCTGCTTGCCCGTGTAGAACGGGTGACAGGCTGAACACACGTCGATACGCAATTCGTCGCGATCGAAGGTGGAACGGGTGCTAAAGGTGGCGCCGCAGGTGCAGCTCACCGTGATGTCATGATATTCGGGGTGAATGCCCTTCTTCATGCTTTCTCCTTGGGGATCGTTCATGCCCTAGGTCCACACCGCCATCCCGACATCTAACCGGGGGCAGGCATAAAATGGTGTGGTGAACCAGAAGCCGATACCTCATTAAAACATATGGCCCCTGGAATAAGCCAGGGGCCATATGTGGTATTGATCGCCAGAAATCCGCTAAATGATAAGGATTCCCAGCTGTTGCCGTATTGGCCAACGACGACCGCCACAGCAACACGCTGATGACTGTCAGCCTTGCTGCGAAAGCGATCGCATCACGGACATGAGGAACTCGCCATTCGACTCACTCTTCTTCAATCGCTTCAGGAGGAAGTCAGACGCTTCTTGGACATCCAACGATCCCAGCGCACGACGCATCGTCCACATCGTCTTCAGAACCTCAGGGCTGTAAAGCATCTCCTCGCGTCGAGTACCCGACGCGTTAACATCAACAGCTGGGAAGATACGACGATCAGCTAGCTGTCGCGACAGGCGCAGCTCCATATTGCCGGTGCCCTTAAACTCTTCGAAGATCACTTCGTCCATCTTCGAGCCAGTCTCCACCAGTGCAGAGGCGATAATAGTCAGCGAACCACCATTTTCGATGTTTCGTGCTGCACCGAAGAAACGCTTGGGCGGGTAGAGAGCCGCCGCATCAACACCACCAGAGAGAATACGTCCCGACGCCGGAGCCGCAAGATTGTAGGCACGCGACAGACGTGTGAGCGAATCAAGTAGGATCACAACATCTTGGCCGAGTTCGACAAGACGCTTCGCACGCTCAACAGCGAGTTCAGCAACGATGGTGTGATCCGATGCCGGGCGATCGAAGGTCGATGCAATCACTTCGCCCTTGACCAGGCGTTGCATATCGGTCACTTCTTCTGGACGCTCATCGACGAGCACCATCATGATGTGAACCTTCGGGTCATTCTTCGCAATCGCCATGGCGATCTGCTGCATCACCACAGTTTTTCCAGCCTTTGGCGGAGAAACAATCAGACCACGCTGCCCCTTACCGATCGGAGCAACCAAATCAATCATGCGAGTAGTGAGAGCATTCTGTGTAGTTTCCAGGCGAAGCATCTCGTTCGGGTAAAGCGGGGTGAGCTTGTTGAACTCCGGGCGTTGAGCCGATACTTCTGGCTCAAGTCCGTTAATCGCAGTAATCTCCACCAGCGGGTTGTACTTGTGCTGACGGCGCCCCCCGCGCGGCGAATCGGTAAGCGATCGAACATTGCCTTGAACAGCGTCACCACGGCGAAGCCCATACTTCTTCACCATCTGCTGGGAGACATAAGCATCGTTCTTACCGGGCAAGTATCCGCCAGTACGCAGGTAGGCGTTGTTGTTGTCGATGTCGAAAATACCAGCAACGGGGATCACGACCTCTTCAGACTCATTGGCGTTCTCGTTCGTGGTATTTTCGCGATTCTCACGATTGCGACCGCGTCCGCGGCCACGCGTACGCTCGCGACGGCCACGACCGGAATTTTCCTCGTCGTCACGGTTGAAAGCGCGACGCTCTGCAGCCTCACCAAGGGCGTCGAGAGCAGCCTTCTTCTCTTCGTCGCTCATCGCAACTTTTTGAGCGTGATCGCCCTTCGGTTCAGGCAACTCAACTTTGGCACTTTGATCGGCTCGTGAGCTCTGGTTACGTCCGCGACCACGGTCACGACGACGACGGCCCTCCGCTTGGTGTGCCACACGATCCCCACCAGCTTCATCAGCCTTCAGAGCCACGGGCGCCTCTACGGACGTTTCTTCAACGTGGGCAGTGCGTTCCAGGTTCGCGCCAGAACGATGCTCAGCAATCGCCGACTGATAATCAGCCTTCTTCGAACGAGCTGGCATTTTAATTCCAAGTTCGGAGGCAAGCGCCTTCAACTCGGGAAGTTTCATGGTGGAGAGCTCAGTATTTTCGCTCACGAGGTTCCTTCCTCGGTCTAGATTAGGGAAATTCCGCCTGAAAAGAAGGGGAATGAGAAGTCCACTGGAAAAACATCAGTGGGATGTGAAATTGGCCAACGACCTACCACGTCAATGATTATACACATAGAGTGCCAACGGTTGCACGGTTTTGTCTGAGTTCACTTACCGGACACGGGGTGGACACCGGGAGCAACCGACGTACGAATCAGTTTAATCCCCGATTCAGCCAAGCTCATCCCCATAGCAGGAGCAACTTTAGCAAAAACCACCAGTGCTGGCCCACCTCCCGTACACACAGCTGGCCAGCCAGCGTTACGCAAAGCTCGCAGCAGACTTTCACCGACTGTCGGCCCCTTTGCATTGACTCCACGCGTCGCCTCAGCAATCAGAGTTGGTTCGTGTGCCAGCGCATAGACAAACATCGCCGCTCGGAGCGCAGAGTCAGCCCCACCGACGTCGGTATTCATCGGCCCCTCGGACGGTGGAACCATCAGTGCCATGGACAGCTGATCAGCAATCTGGAGATCACGCAATTTGACTGCGGAAGGCTCGACCCAGGCAAGAGTCGCCCCACCACGAATCGCTGCTGCCGCCGCCGACGGCGAGCCGATAAGTTCTGTAGCCAGGCGCAACATGATGTCGTCGGTGAGCGCGTGAGGATCTTCCAAAAGCTCACGTGCCAATGCTATTCCAGCAACAACTTCAGCCGCTTCGTCACCGAGCCCAACTCCGCGTGGAATCGAATTGCGGCACACCAGATCAAATCCTGCAACTGGTGCTCCGACACTCTCAAGAGCAAGCGAGAGAGCACGTGCCACCATATGAGAGTGATCGCGTGGAAGGGTGCGATTGCCTTCGCCCAGGATGGTGACGCGTGTTGCTCCAGTGGTTAAAGTCACCGACACTTCGTCCCACACATCAACTGCGATTCCGATCGCGTCAAGGCCAGGGCCAAAACCCGTCACAACACCGGGAACACGAACACGCGCGTAATCGGAGGTGAGTCTCATGCGATCCCCCTCCGATTCACGTAAAAACCTTCACTCACATTTTCTCCGGTGCAGCAACACCCAACAAGTACAGGCCATTTCGCAACACCTGCCCCGCAGCGTCGTTCAGGAAAAGACGTGCCCGATGTGTATCAGTCACCTCTTCGTCAGCACGCGGGGTAACACGGGAGTTGCCGTACCAACCGTGGTAAGCACCAGCAAGCTCTTCAAGATAACGCGCAATACGATGAGGTTCACGCAACTGAGCCGACTGAACAACGGTCTCCGGGTACTGCGCAAGCTTTGCCAGCAGCTGCGAATCAGCAGGTGTATCGAGCAACTCAGGGTGGAAATCTGTGCGTTCAACCCCATGTTCAGCAGCATTCTTGTCGACAGAGGCTGTGCGTGCGTGCGCGTACTGGACATAGTAAACAGGATTATCATTTGTTCGCGAAGCGATGAGTCCCAAGTCAATGACAAGAGCAGTGTCCATCGCTGAGCGCACGAGCGAATAACGGGCTGCATCGACCCCGGCTGCTTCCACCAGATCGTCGAGGACGACGACGGTACCGGCACGCTTCGACATACGTACTGGCTGGCCGTCCTTGACCAGGTTCACCAACTGGCCAATAAGAATCTCAAGATTCTCTCCCACACCTGCTGTATCCCCGAAAGCGCGAGCCATTGCATACATACGGCCGATGTAGCCGTGGTGATCTGCACCAAGCATAATGATCACCTTGTCAGCTCCACGTTCACGTTTATCAAGGTAGTAGGCGACATCACCTGCAAAGTAGGCAGCTTCGCCGTCAGACTTAATCACAACGCGATCTTTGTCATCGCCAAAATCAGTGGTACGAACCCAGGTAGCACCGTCTTCTTCGTAAATCTTGCCCTTTTGGCGAAGGGTATCGATTGCCTTTGACACCGCACCAGACTTGTGGAGCGTATCCTCATGGAAGTAGATGTCGAAGTTCACACGGAAGTCAGCGAGTTCTTTCTTGATTGAGTCGAACATCATGTTCACACCATGCTCACGGAAAAACTCCTGGGCTTCGTCGTCACTACCGGCCAAAACCTGTGCGCCAGAGTCATTTGTGAACTGCGAAAGCACCGCATTTGCAATATCTGAAATGTATTGTCCGCCGTAGCCGTCTTCCGGCGCCTCCTGACCGCGAGCGCGGGCGAGGAGCGACTTCGAGAAACGGTCAATCTGAGCTCCGTGATCATTAAAGTAGTATTCGCGAACCACGTTTGCGCCGTTAGCCTGGAGAATTCGTGCGAGTGAATCACCCACCGCTGCCCAACGAGCACCACCAATATGGATTGGTCCAGTGGGGTTAGCTGAGACAAATTCGAGATTGACTGTCTGCCCAGCCAACGTATCAGTACGGCCATATTCTTCGCCTGCATCCAGAATCGACAGAGCAAGGGAGCCAGCAGCAGCAGCGTTAAGCGTAATATTCAAAAAGCCTGGGCCGGCGATCTCAACTTTCGCAATCGCCTCTGATTTCTCCAGACGCCCCACCAGAAGTTCCGCAAATGCACGCGGGTTCATTCCCGCTTTCTTGGCCAGCTGGAGAGCAACATTCGTCGCCCAATCACCGTGCTCACGCGAGCGCGGACGCTCCACTTTCACATCAGGGAGCTGAGAGACTTCGAGGCTGATCTCGCCATCAGCAATTGCGCCGACGAGACACTCACGGATAAATGCAGAGAGTTCTTCTGGGTTCATAACATGTATCCTACCGGCGCAAGCCGCTGTGTTTCCACGCGCACACGGGTCAATTCCTCACTGCTGACGACGACCGGCCGCAAATAAGGTACACTTTTTTCGTCCCCGCCCCGATAGCTCAGGGGATAGAGCGTTCGCCTCCGGAGCGAAAGGCCGCAGGTTCGAATCCTGTTCGGGGCACCAAACCCGCGCAATGCGCGGGTTTTTCTTTTCTGTCCACTTTCTCGACACAGTGGCCGCTGTCAGCGTGTAGATCGCCGACGCCGGAGGAAACTATTCTTCAGCCACCAGTTGAGCCGCAGCCTGTGGATCGTGCGGGTAGAGATCGATCACCCGCCTAGCCAAACTCGGCACGTCGGTAATGATTCCGTCAACACCAAGATCCAGAAGCGACACCATATCTGCAGCAGAATTGACAGTCCACACGTGGACAGCAAAGCCACGCCGGTGTGCCTCATCAATAAAACGTTGATCTACCACAACGATCCCGTGCATGAGCGCCGGAACCTGAACAGCCTCAACACCTTTACCTGGGCCGGGAACATACATTGACCGTCGCCATGGCCACCATGATCGTGATGCAAGCCAGAGACTCACAATCGCAGCAATGCCGAGTGACGATGTCGCCCCCTTGAGATGTCGACGAAGAAAAGCGAGCCGCGATTCAGAAAACGACGCCAGACTCACGCGAGATAAAGCATCGTGATCTTTGATCGTTCGAATGAGAGGCTTGACCGCATGATTGTTTTTTGCGTCGATGTTGAACACAAAATCTGGATATGACGACAGTGCCTCATGCAAACGAAGGAGGGGGTTACCTCCATGATCGCGCACGCCTTTAAGTTCTTCCCACGTCTGGGTTTCGATTCGACCATGCCCGTCAGTTGTGCGGTCAAGAACGGGATCATGGAAAAGCACCACTACCCCATCCTTCGTCGCGTGGACGTCGGTTTCCATATAACGAAAACCGAGCTCGTGCATACGGGCAAACGCTTCAGGAGAGTTTTCAGGAGCCTCAGCACCACCAGCACGATGTGCGATAACAACACGTTCTCCGATATTCCACAGACGCACTAGAAACACAAACTCGCAATATCTCGGGCCTGATGTTCCTTGAGGAACGTCAAAGGATTCGTTGTTTCGGTTTCTACGCCTTCACCTGGATGAATCTCCAGGTGCAAATGGGGGCCTGTAGAGTAACCATTTGAGCCAACTTTGGCGATTTGTTGCCCGATTTTCACTTTGTCGCCAACCTTGACCATCACGCCGTCGTCCCACATGTGCACGTACCACGAGGTGAATTTTTTGCCACCAATTTCATGTTGCACAACGATTAAATTCGACGAACGTCCCTTGATGCCAGCGCCAGCGTGAATGACTACGCCGTCAGCGATGGCATAGACGGGAGTGCCTGTCGGGGCCCCAAAATCTTGTCCAAGGTGAAACGAGCTTGCACCGGTGAATGGGTCAAAACGTCCTCCATAGTTGGAGGTCAAACGGTACTGACCCACTGCGAGCGGGTAAATAACCGCATCCTCAGACTTAAAGAAGGCTGATGCCAAAGAATTTGCACCACTGCCAATTTTGCACATCTCTCCCGGTTCAACAGCAAGCATCTGCTCAGTTGCACGGAAACGAGACTCTTCCTCAGCTCCGGATCGTGCTTTGAGCTCTTTCGGAGTATCGGCCACTGAATGAGCCGCAACTGTATTGAGAACCGACTGTGCTCCTGCGCTTGCTTCGGCGACGGTGTTAACACGTGAGACAAGTACCCCACCCATGACAGAGATTGCAAACACCGCAGAGGTGGTCAGCGCTGCCCTCTTGAAGGAAAAACGGCGCAATCGCGAAAAAAATGCCAGACCCGGGAAAAGAACCGGGATAAAAGAACGGCGATGTGATTGAGGTGGCACGTGTGCTCGCTGAGCATTATCGACGATCTCAGTGGCGTGCGCTTGTTTGGTGAGCTGCGCGTCACGTTCGGCGGCAAGACGAGCTAAACGCAGCTCTTTGCGCGACGGTAGCGCAAGGCGTTCTTCCACTTGATTCCTCCCACAGCCTGTGCCTATTCCACACAATGATAACGGTTTGATAACGGACGCTCTACCAAAAGTGACAAGATCTCTATGAAGAACCTTACACCGCTCAGTCGTCCCCTCTACTCCCACGGAGAATACACCCCGGCAGTGAGCCGACGAGGTAGGTATAGTTACGGAAGAAAGCAGGCGAAAGGTCACAACATGGTGAAAAGGGTATTCTTCATCGGCGACGAGCTGATCACCGGCCAGGGGGACGCCCGTGCGTTGGGGTGGATCGGACGAGTCCTGGCGCGCACAGAATCCGAGCCACCCGTCTTGCCCATCACGCTTGCTTTCCCGTCAGACACCACCGCATCACTTTCGGAACGATGGACTGGAGAAGTTCTTCCACGAATGGGACGTGACGACGAACACTATATGGTGATCGCGCTGGGATCACACGATATCGACGCCGGGGTGACCACGGCACGTTCTCGACTTCATCTTGCTAATATCCTCGACGCAACAAGCCGGTATTCGCTGACCTCTCTCGTCGTCGGCCCGCCTCCGCGCCCTGACCTTCCCGAACGCGCCCAAGTGGAACTCACCCGAGCTTTTCGGGAAGTGTGTGAACGTCGCAATGTCCCATTTGTTGACTGCTACACCCCGTTGAAGTCCCATGAGCAGTGGCTCACGGACATGTCAACTTCCCATATGTACACTCCGCGTCAAGCTGGATACGCACTGATCGCATGGCTTGTCACACACCGAGGTTGGCACCGCTGGCTCGGTGTCAAAGAAGCCTGAGGTAACGGCACCGGATGAACAGTGAAGCCACCAAGTGCCGAAAGGTGAATAAAAAAAATGGCCGAGCATGAAGCTCGGCCATTTTGACATCTCAGGCGTTGGGGCGCTTGCCGTGGTTCGCCTTCTTCTTCTTGCGTCCGCGACGCTTGTTTCCACGAGTCGACATAATGTCCTCCTGTACTACCTTCACTGAACTTTGTGAGTCTATCGAAAGTCAGAGCCAAACGGCAAACGGTTATGCATTTGCCGATTCGTGACACAAGCGCATTACCCGATCACGCAACGAACTCGGAGCAACTTGCTGACACCCCCGTTGAACGAGCTTTCGGATCACCACTTCCATCTTCACTGAATTCGCACACTCAGCACAGTTCTGGACGTGATGCATGAGTCTGTGACGATCTTCTTCAGAAATCTCTTGATCAACTAGCTCAAAAAGACGATCTGTCAGTTCTGAACATGAACAATCGCTGGTCGCTCCTGGACACCCACAATCGAGTGCCTCAATCACCTTGGCAACTTCTGTTTTCAGGCTCATCACTTCTCCCCCTGTCCGTAGCCCAGTTCACCCGCATAGTCCGAAAGGATCTCGCGTAACTGTTTGCGCCCACGAGAAAGCCGAGACATCACGGTCCCAATCGGGGTTCCCATAATGTCAGCGATCTCCTGGTAGGAGAACCCTTCGACATCAGCGAGATAGACCGCTTCACGACGATCATGACTGAGCTGTTCGAAAGCCTGACGGATTTCGTCATTGGGAAGGTTCTCGTACGCCTCCATCTCGGCAGATTTCATCCCTGTCGACATGTGCGATTCGGCGCGATACTCTTGCCAATCTTCCAGCTCGTTCTCTACTTCCGTTGGACGACGTTGCGTCTTTCGGTAGTTGGAGATGAAAGTGTTATTCAGAATACGAAACAGCCACGCTTTCAGATTTGTTCCTGGCTGGTACTGGTGAAAGGCGGAAAACGCCTTCGCGTACGTTTCAGACACCAAATCTTCGGCGTCGTGAGGATTACGAGTAAGCCGCATGGCGCCACCGTAAAGTTGATTGAGATACGGAATCGCATCTTTCTCAAATCGGGTGACCCGCTCGGCGCTCGTCTCCTGAGGAGCCCTTTCGATCGTCACTCACGATCCTCTCGCTTGTTTCTGGTAACGCTGGTGGCACGAAATTCATTCCCCGCCAACGATCACACCTTCGCGCATGGCAGTGACGAACTCAAGATCGTCATCCAGAACAACGAGGTTTACCGCTTCACCGGGAGTAAATTCCAAAGTCACGCCCTTCTCGCTTCCATCAAGGTGGAGAGCATAGGCTGGACCAGCCACGCATGATTCTACGGCCTTTGCCAACGACAAGTACTGGCCACGAACCATCTTCTGAATTTGCTCAACCAAACGTGACGTTCCACCTGCGATAGCACCACCATCAGTCAGGCGCGCCACACCGTCGGCGATGGTGACGGCAAGGGAGCCCAGTACGTACGCACCGTCCGCCATTCCTGCGCCGGACATTGCATCGGTGACGAAGACGACTGAGGACGGCTCACCTTTAGCCCCAACAAATTCGACGACGTCGGCAACGAGTCGCGGGTCGACGTGGACTGTATCGGCAACAAGTTCGACGACAGCGTCCCCCTTCCGAGCCGCTGCAGTGAGCGCCTGAACCGGGCCAGGAGCTCGATGGAGAAGCGACGGCATTGCATTGAACAGATGCGTTGCCGTCTGTGCAGGAGAGGGGAAGCCAATCTCATTGGCATAAGCGGTGGTCAAAGCAATCGCACCTTCTGTTTCCTCTGTCGTGGCTGAGGTATGTCCCCACGATGGTTTCGCTCCATAATCAAGCAACAGGCGCGCAGCAGCAACAGCATTTTCCGCTTCAGGGGCGATCGTCATCGTCTTGATATGCCCCTTGCCGACTTCGAGCCAACGGCGCAATTCATCAAGGTCAGCACCGCGGACAGCAGCCGGATTCTGTGCCCCGACCTTGTGAGGCGAAATGTAAGGCCCTTCCATATGAATACCGAGTAATTCGCCAGATTCACAAAATGGAACAAGCTTTTCGAGAACTGGAACTGGATCGATCATCGACACAAGTGATGCGATCATCGCAGTGGTTCCCTTCGAGCGGTGCGCCTCGATAGCGGTGCGCACCTCTTCTTCCGACTTTACGTCGGGGAAGGATGCCCCTCCTCCGCCGTGGTTATGAATATCGATTAGGCCAGGAAGAATCCAGCCGTCAACGTCGGCAGGTGGCAGAATACGAACGATGCGGCCATCGTCAAGCTCAAGACCGCCGCCGATAATTTCGCCATGAGAATCGAGCAGCTTACCAATCAGTTCCATGATAATTCTTCTTTCACTGACGAGCGTTCCAGCGCTCTGTATAGAAATCTGTCAGTTCGAGCTGTGAGGCAGCCGCTTCGTCGACGAGTACGGTGACTTTGGCATGCATTTGAAGAATGGTGGCGGGCCACTTGGCACTGACAGCACCTTCAACAAGTTCTTTCACTGCGCGAGCCTTGTTCTCACCGAATGCCAAAAGGATGATCTCTTTCGCTTCCATGATTGTGCCCAGCCCCTGGGAAATGGACTCGGTGGGAACCTTGTCAAGATCGTTGTCAAAGAACCGAGCGTTGTCCATGCGAGTTTGGGCGGTCAACACATCGACGTGGGTGCGCGAGACAAGTGAACCACCAGGTTCGTTAAATGCAATGTGTCCGTCGGTTCCAATGCCGAGAATTTGGATAGTGGCACCGCCAAGCTCGCGAATTTTTGCGTCATATTCCGCAGCAGCCTGAACCGGATCGGACGACGACGAATCTGGAGTGAAGAGGAGTTCGTCTGCGAGGCCGGTTTTCTCTTCCCCAACAAGTTCAGTGCGCAACACGTTGCGATAGCGCTCAGGGTGATCGTCCGCAATCCCAACATATTCATCAAGTGCAATCGCCCGCTTCCCCTTGAGACTAAACGTGCCCGCAGCATGTGCAGCACGTAAGCGTTCATACAGCGCGAGCGGAGTCGAACCCGTCGCGACTCCGAGAACTGGATCCGAAGCTGAGTTAACGACACGAATAATGTGCTCAGCCGCGTAATCTGCCGCAGCTTCTTGGGTGGAGAAGATTCCAACCTGCATAATTTGCCCCTTTACAAATGTTGCTTACGTTAAATCCATTGTTTCACAACATGGCAGGAGCAAGGTAACGAAACACGATATTTGTCTGACATATTCTCAACAAACACCCTCTTTTTGAGACCCATTCTCACTTAGAGACAGGTTCCGGGGACACAGGTCCTCAGATGGGCCACATCTTACATTGCCTTTCTCCGTACGGTCAGGAAATATCAATAATGGGCTTGAAGAAAAACTTTGCGACACATAGGCTTAGAATTGTCCAAGGTAAAGCACATGAAACATCGAAGGAGATGGAATAGTGACCACCGAAATCCCAACAAAGTTCACGGCTGCCGTGGTGGATAAGTTTGGCGATCCGCTCAACGTCCGCGAAGTGGACATGCCAGAACCCGGTCTCAACCAGGCTCTGGTGAAGAACATCGCTACCGGCGTTTGCCACACCGATCTTCACGCAGCTCAGGGTGACTGGCCAGTCCGCCCAGAGCCACCGTTCATCCCTGGCCACGAAGGCGTTGGCCGCGTTGTCAAGCTCGGCCCAGGCGAGCACTCAGTCAAAGTCGGCGACCTCGTCGGCAACGCTTGGCTGTGGAGCGCTTGTGGCGAGTGCGATATGTGCCTCTCCGGCTGGGAGACCCTCTGCCGCACGGCAGTATATGGTGGCTACACCGCTGACGGCTCGTTCGGCGAATACATGCTCGTTGACACCCGCTTCGCCGCACGCATCCCAGAAGGTGTGGATGAAGTTGAAGTCGCTCCAATTCTCTGCGCTGGCGTAACCGTCTACAAGGGTCTGAAGGTCACAGACACCCGCCCGGGTCAGTTTGTTGTCATCTCGGGCATCGGCGGCCTCGGCCATATCGCCGTTCAGTACGCAAAGGCCATGGGTCTGCGCGTCATTGCTGTCGACATCGCTGACGAGAAGCTTGAGCTCGCTGCTAAGCATGGTGCAGAGTTCTGCGTGAACGCAGCAAAGGAAGATCCTGTTGCCAAGATCCAGGAGTACACCGACGGCGGCGCCCACGGCGTGCTCGTCACCGCAGTGCACCCACAGGCATTCGGCCAGGCAGTTGGCATGGTTCGCAATAACGGCACCGTGGTTTTCAACGGCCTTCCCCCGGGGGAGTTCCCGGCCAACATCTTCGAGATCGTGTTGCGCGGCATCACGATTCGCGGCTCGCTGGTCGGCACCCGTCTCGATCTGGCAGAAGCAATCGACTTCTACGCCCGCGGCCTGATCAAGCCCACAGTCAAGGAAACAACTCTTGACCACATCAATGACGTATTCGACGAGATGAAGGCCGGAAAGATCGACGGCCGCATGGCGATTCGTTACTGATCTCGCTGATTTCAGCTCATCCGGGGTGAGGGGGGGAGATAGGATATCCTATCTCCCCCTCACCCTATCTCCTGTGCATAATCCCTTCACTACCCAACATAGCGCCGACCGTTATCACGTTGCGAAGCTTTTAGTTTGTATAGATAATAACTATCATTATTATCTCATGCTTCAAGAGTTGAAAGGTCGACATGCGCCACCGGAGTTGGACGAGAGCCGCGAATGCGCTTGCGGCACTTGCAGTGGTCGGCTCACTCACATCGTGCGCACCGACGTCGGCAACAGCACATGACGATCTCGTCATCGTTGCCTCCACTCCAATCGTTGCCGATCTGGTGGCGCACGTGGCACCAGATGCCCATCTGGAAACGCTCATTCCCCAAGGTGCTGACCCACACACCTACGAGCCGTCGATGGCTGCGTTACGCGATGTCTCACGCGCAGACATCGCCTTCTCAAATGGCCTGCTCTTAGAAGCACAAGCACTGACCCACACAATCGACTCAAACCTCCCGTCAGGAGTACGCCACATTGCACTCGGCTCTGAGTCAGTCAAATTTGGCGCCCACCAAATACCTCTCGTCGAGAACGCTGCACTTGCCACCGTCTGGCTCGGACTCAGAGTCGACGGCCAAGGCGGAAGTCAGGATTACGTTACTATTAACGCAACCGCCGCGACAGGGCCGGGAACAATTTCGGCCTTCACTACCGGGACATTTGGTGAACCCCGAGCGTGGATCAACTCTGGCGATGGCATCGACCCGCGAAAAGATACCATCAAGCTCCCCACCAACGCTCACACACACATGTCATGGGGGTTTTCACAACAAGGCTTCTACACTCTCTCCTTCGAGTCGATCCTCCACTCAGGAAAAAGTCAAAAGACACTCGGATCCACCACCCTCACCTTCGCCGTAGGAGTCGATCCCCACAAAAGCGGAAAAACCGTGATCAGCACAGGGCACCAAGACATCACTGCTCATCTGGGCGGCGGGATGACTCTCTACGGAGATACCCCTGCAGGTACTGGGAATCGCAACATCTCCGACATCGTCATCTCCGTACCAAATTCGACCACGACGACGGTACCCGATAATCGATGGGGCTTCCTGGGACATCCAGGTCAAGAAGCCTGGATCCTCGCACAAGCCGTCATCGGGCAACACGTCCACGGCGAAATCGACCCCCATATGTGGCATGACGTTCGCAATGCGATCGCCTACACCGAAACGATCGCAGATGAGCTCGGACGCATCGATCCACAAAACGCCACAACATATAGACAAAACGCAGCGCGTTATCGAGAACAACTCGAAAATCTCGACCGATGGACACGCGATGTCCTGACATCGATTCCGACATCCCAAAGAGTATTAGTGACCGCTCACGATTCATTTGGATACTTGGCAAAAGCATACGGGATGACAATTGCTGGATTTGTTGCCCCCAATCCCTCACTCGAACCGTCAGTCCAACAGTTGACAAACCTCACGCGCACCTTGGAGGCGCTACCCGCACCTGGCGTTTTCGTCGAACCAACCTCTGCCTCACACCTCAAAGAGCTGGTAGGCATTGCACAGTCGACTCACAAAGAGTTGTGCAACATTTATTCCGACACCCTCACGCAGGACGTTCCCACATACATTGACCTGGTGAAACACAACGTCAAATCCCTCAAATCGTGTCTCGATCCGGCCTCACTGCCTGCGTGGGATCTCGATACTCAGCCCAACATTCCCAACGTTTCAACACAGACGGAGAAAA
This sequence comes from Arcanobacterium sp. (ex Cirak et al. 2026), assembly GCF_053585065.1. Lineage (NCBI taxonomy): Bacteria > Bacillati > Actinomycetota > Actinomycetes > Actinomycetales > Actinomycetaceae > Arcanobacterium > Arcanobacterium sp. (ex Cirak et al. 2026). Next base: position 126,645 of record NZ_JBQJCE010000003.1, on the reverse strand, counting down.
AGTGATGACTAAAGCACTGTCGGCCCTTGCGGCACTCGCACTCGTATTCACACCCACAATTGCTGCCGCCCAGGACAACTCCGGTTCAGCAGATCCGGCGTTGACCCAAGTGGTTGACGAGAATGAGGAGATTGCCCCAGTCGGTACCCCCGTTGAACTTGACGCAGGTCATGCCGATCTTGGCCCAAAGTATGTCGACGGAAAATGGACTTTCATGGTTCGTGACGATACCAAGGGTGCTCCTGTGTGGCGTCACCTCGAGGATGTCGTGTTCCGCGTACATGACAAAGCTAAGCTCACTTTGCCCAAAGATGACACGTATTCATTCATTCGGGCAGCTGGGGAGGTCTATGCTATTCCTCAAACCGAAGCCGAAGGGGTCATTTGGCTGGGATGGAATACGCAAGATCCTGCAGTGGTGAAAAAACTCGGTAATGGTGTCTCACTCGTGTACTCCGGGCATCAGGGCGAAGGAGATCTCAGCGTCTTTGTTCAGGCCGGAAACTTTGCAGGCCCAACCCAGTTGTGGAACACAACAAAAAAGGAATCCCAGCCAATCCACGTTGACCCCAATACTCACACTCATGCAAATTGGGTGTTCACTCAACCCGGCACGCATTTAGTACGTTTAAGCGCGCAGGCCCAGCTGGCAGATGGTTCGACTGTGGAAGATTCACAGATCCTACGCTTCGCCGTCGGTGACTCAACTGATGTCAAGGATGCTGCTACGGCGAAGTGGACCGAAAAGACGACGCCGAGTGCCAAAGCTTCCGTTGAGGCGCCGAGCGCGGTTGACAAGTCCACTTCGTTCCCCTTCTACGTCGGTGCAGGACTTGCGATCATTGTCCTCGCCATCGCTGGTATCGTCATCGTCGTCAAACGACGCGCGTCAGCAGACCGAGCAGCGGCTGCGAAGGTGGTTGAGGAGTGAGCACGCCGGTCCTGAAAGTTGACGATCTCAACGTCACCCTCACAGGGCGCTCAATCCTTGAACACATCACTTTTGAGGTTGCAAAAGGTGAACTTGCGGGTTTGATCGGACCGAATGGAGCGGGAAAAACTACGCTAATGCGTGCGATCATGGGTCTGATTCGTTCGAGTGGAGCAGTCTATACCTCGGGCAAGATCGGCTACGTTCCTCAACGTCAAGATGTTGACTGGGCTTACCCCATGAGCGTGGAAAGCCTGGTACGCATGACATTTGTTGGCCGGCATCACAAGGTTTCCCGTCGTCAGAGCCTCGCCCTGGCTTATCAGGCTCTGAAGAAGGTCGGCATGTACGAGCTTCGTGACCGCACGATCGATGAACTCTCTGGAGGCCAAAAACAGCGCGTCCTCATCGCCCGAGCGCTCGCCCCCAATCCCGATATTTTGCTACTCGACGAACCTTTCACAGGGCTTGACCACCCCAACCAAGATCTTCTCTCTGACTTGTTCGTTGAGCTCGCGCGAGGTGGAGTCGGCATCTTGATGTCCACTCATGATCTGACTCAGGCAGTCGATATTTGCGACTCACTCGTGATGATTAATCGCACAGTTCGTGCTGCTGGGCGGCCTCAGGATCTCATGAAACCGCAGCTGTGGATCGACACCTACCAGGTACGCGAGAACTCAGCGCTTCTGCGCTCTTTAGGAATGGTGACAAAATGAGCCTGCTTCAATTTTTTGCGGATTTGGCGAATCCGAACCTGGCGTTTCTTCCGCGAGCGCTCCTCGTTGCCGCGTTGTCATCGATTATTTGCGGGGTTGTGGGAGTTCACGTTGTGTTGCGTGGGCTCTCCTTCGTCGGTGACGCACTGTCCCACGCCGTGTTCCCCGGAATCGCGATTGCCTTTGCGCTCCAAGGTTCAATTCTTCTGGGCGGAGCGATTGCCGGCGTCGTGGTGGCAGTGTTGATTGCGACCTTCTCACAGAATCGTCGACTGCGCGAAGACTCTGTTATCGGCGTTTTCTTCGTTGCCGCATTCGCGCTCGGTCTACTCATTGTCTCGCGCACACCAGGCTACACAGGGTCTCTCGAATCACTGCTTTTCGGCTCCCTTACAGGTGTTACCAACACAAATATTTTACAGGCTCTGGGTGTGGGATCGGTGATCGTGGCAATCCTCGTCGCCGCACATTCACGCATCACGCTCGTCAGTGTTGATCGCGAATTCGCACGAGCACAAGGGTTGAAAGTGTTCTGGATTGACTTGCTACTCTTTATCGTCATTTCTGCTGCGGTCGTGATTTCAGTGCAGACGATCGGCAATATTTTGGTTCTCGCATTGCTTGTCGCTCCCGCTGCAACAGCCCGCCTGCTGACCGACCGTGTGCTGCCCATGATGCTCATCGGGCCTGCTGTGGGTGCGCTTTCGGCTTTCATCGGAATTTGGCTTTCGTGGGCATGGGATCTTCCGTCCGGCGCAGCAATCGTCCTGGTCGCCACTGTCATCTTTATCCTGGTGTGGACATGTGCCCCCAGACGCGGTCTCCTTGCGTCGATCCGTCATTCGCACAAGAAAACTACCCCGGTACCAGTGTCGTAGGTCGGGCGAAAACCGCCCCGACGTCGTGGAGCGAGAAAAAATCGCGCGACTTTTCTCGATCCAAATTCTCCACATCCCTGTTGCCCTGTGTCGCGGGTGCGGTTTAATAGAGGTATGAGTATTTTGCAGAAGATTTCTCGTCCGCTTCTCGCTGCGCCTTTCGTTAGCAGCGGTCTGGATGCGCTCATGAGGCCGGCAGAACACCGGGAGCGCACGCACATTCTGCTTGACCTCGCTCGCGAGACTGGATGCCCAGTGGCAGACACAGATGTCACGCCGACAACAGTCGATATGGCTACGCGTGTCACCGGAGCCGTGATTGCGCTCAGCGGCCTGGCCTTGGCGAGTGGTCGGCTTCCGCGCTCAGCAGCATTGCTCCTTGGCACGCTTCACATTCCTCTTGCCCTGGCAAATAATCCGTTCTGGCTACACGAAGGTGACCAACGCAAGCGCGATCTGGCAGGTCTGATTCAGAATGCTGGTTTGATCGGCGGCGCGCTGATGGCAGCGAGAGATCGTAGCGGCGCTCCTAGTCTGGGTTGGCATGCACATAGACTCGCGGACGAAATCTCACAGTCAGCGTCGGCAAAGTTTGACGCTCTTGGTGCGCAGGTGAGCGCATGACGTGGTGCGCACCTCGCGCATCTGCGATCGACGCTCGGGTGGTTCTTCCGGGATCGAAATCACTGACCAACCGTTATCTTATTCTCGCGGCTCTTGGCCAGCAGCCGGCTGTCATTCACGAGCCTCTTCACGCGCGTGACACTGAGCTCATGGTTCGCGCTCTCCAAACACTCGGGATCCACATCGAGAGGTCTGATCGCGAGTGGTGTGTTACTCCCAGGCCACTGCACTCGGGGCGTATTCACGCTGGCCTTTCTGGCACAGTGATGCGTTTTATCGCCCCTGTTGCCGCTCTGGCCAGCGGTGAGGTGGTCATTGATGGAGACCTCGCAGCTCGAACCCGTCCTATGGCCGGGCTTGTTAACGCACTTCGTCTCGCTGGTGTTGATGCCCAGGGGAAGCACCTTCCCATTTATGTTCGTGGCAGCGGATCAATCACAGGCGGCGACGTGGACGTGGATGCATCGTCATCGTCACAGTTTGTCTCTGCCTTGCTCATGGCTGGTGCACGGATGGAGCAGGGGCTGACATTGCGTCATATTGGTTCATCACTCCCCTCACTTCCCCATATTGAGATGACACTCGATTGTCTCACACGCGCCGGAGTCGATGCGCACACGTTAGAACCGGGAGTCTGGCGCGTGGAACCTGGGCCTCTTCATCTTGGCCATGTGAGTGTCGAACCGGATCTGACAAACGCCGGCGCATTCCTCGCTGCAGCAATGGTTACCGGTGGACAGATCACGATTCCGTGGCCGAATCACACAACCCAAGCAGGAGATGCATTCGGGGCAATCTTTGAGCAAATGGGAGCTGACGTCGAGCGCGGCGATGGCCAACTTCGTCTTCGCGGACCATACACCGTTCGTCCACTCCATCTGGACGCGGCCGACGTCGGCGAACTCGTCCCTACGCTGTCAGCCGTTGCGCTCTTTGCCGCTGGTCCGTCACGTCTGTGGAATATCGGACATTTGCGTGGTCACGAAACTGATCGTCTCGTAGCGCTCGAACAATCCCTCACTGCACTTGGAGCACAAGTAGAAACGGGTGACAACTGGCTGGAAATTTCGCCACCAACCTCGCAACAACCAGCTGCGCTCAAAGCCTATGGCGACCATCGCATGGCAATGTTCGCAGCGATTGTTGGGCTCCGAGTCCCCGTCATACTTGACCACCCGGAAGAAACTGCGAAAACTCTGCCTCAGTTCCACGCGCTGTGGACGCAGATGATCAACGATTCGGAGAAAAAATGAGCCGTAGAGATATCGGCACCGACGACCCTCGCGTCCGCGTTCGCCCAGGAAAAGGTTCCCGTCCTCGCACGAAGATCCGCCCTGATTACTCGTCGGCTCGACGCGGACGCCTCCTGCGCATCGATCGCGGACGTTACCTTGTCCGTATGCTCGACGACGGCACTGAGGTAACAGCTGTCAAAGCACGCGAACTTGGCCGCGGTAAACTCGCCATCGGCGATGTCGTCGCGATGGTGGGTGACCTATCAGGCAGGAAAGATACGCTGGCACGCATCGCATCGATCGATGAGAGAACCACGATTCTGCGTCGGACAGCAGAAGAAGGCGAAGCCAGCGGAACCGAACGGATCATCGTGGCCAACGCCGATCAGCTCCTCATCGTCACTGCGCTGGCGCAGCCTGAACCGCGCCCGGGAATGATTGACCGTTGCCTTGTCGCTGCTTACGACGCCGGTATGACCCCGATTCTCATGCTTACCAAAGCTGACTTGGGCGACGCGGACGAGCTCTTAGCATTGTACGAACCTCTTGATTTGAGGATTCTGATCTCGTCCACGGCTCCCGACAATCCTCATGCTGATCTCCATGCCGTACGAGAGGCTCTAACCGGACACGTTTCTGTGCTCGTGGGACACTCGGGGGTGGGGAAATCGACACTCCTCAACGCACTTGTCGAAGGCGCTGGGAGACAGACAGGACACGTAAATGATGTCACTGGGCGCGGGCGACACACATCGACGTCGGCGATGGCATTCGATTTTCCTGGGGGCGCAATTATCGACACTCCAGGGGTACGAACATTTGGTCTCGCCCACGTTGGACACGCAGATTTGCTTCGAGGGTTCCCCGATTTGGAACAGATCGCTGACCAGCTGTGCCCACGCGGTTGCAGCCATGAAGAAGGCGCACTCGATTGCGCACTGTCAGAGGTGAGCGACCCACGTTTGATCACACGCGTTGCCTCGTTCCGCCGACTGCTACAGGCGAAGACAGAAAATGACTAGTTCCAGATATCGGAATGATTTATCTCGTTTTCCGTTCACGGTGTGGGACAGAGAGCCTCGCGCGGTACACTGACTAAGTGAGAAGGCTCGCCCATTTCCTACTTGCACTGGGCGGGTCTCAAACGGTTGAATTCTATCAACACGAACCGAGTTATTGGAGGAACCGCGTGGAAAAGGAAATCCTGAGCTGGGACATGTTCGGCGATGCAACGCGTGAACTAGCAACCAACATTTGGGAGTCCGGCTACAGGCCTGACCTGATCGTCTGTGTGGCACGCGGCGGTCTTATTCCCGCCGGCGCGATGGCATACGCGCTCGATATGAAACCCGTTCTCGTGATGAACGTGGAGTTCTACACGAAGATCGGTGAAACTCTCCCCGATCCACGCCTGCTCAATCCTCTTCCGGACTTCTCGGCATTGAAGGATTCGAAGGTTCTCATCGTCGACGATGTTGTGGATTCCGGACGCACCTTGAAGTACGTCCAGGAACTGTGCGAAGCCAACGGTGTTGGCGAGATGCGTCTGGCCGTGATTTACGAAAAGCCGACGTCGGTGCTCAAGGCCGACTATGTCTGGCGCGATACTGATTTGTGGATTGCTTTCCCATGGTCAGAGAAGGATCCGGTCAACGCTGGCAAAGATTACGTCAAGGTTGACTGAAAATTCACAAAGGAGGCTACCTTCGGGTGGCCTCCTTTTCGTTGCAATCGCAGGGCAACGGGTAAGTGAACACGAAAAAGTGTCATACCCTATTCGCTATGGTTGAAGTATGAAAATTCTTCATACCTCTGACTGGCACTTTGGACGCACCCTCCATGGAGCGGATCTCACGCAGGCATTTGAACTGTGGTGCGATCATGTAGTGGAGCTTGCCACTGATGTTGACGCAGTCTTGGTTTCCGGCGATATCTTTGACCGTGGAATTCCGCCCGTTGCCATGGTGTCATTGCTATCTCACACTTTACGTCGGCTTATCGAGCGCACTCAGGTCATCATCACCTCTGGAAACCATGACTCTGCTGGTCGTTTAGGCTTTGCGTCTGATCTTTTGAAGGATGGACTGACACTGCGCACTCGCACCACGGACGCAGCTATCCCCATTCCTGTGCGAGATGCACAGAATCGTGTTGGCGCAATTGTGTACGGTATTCCGTACCTCGAACCTGATATTGCAAGGAATGATCTCAGCCCGGATGGCACGCCGTTGACCCGTAGCCATGAAGCAGTTCTCAGTGCCGCACTGGAGCGTATTCGCGCAGATATCACCGGTGGCGAGTACGCGGGTATGGATGTTCCCCGAATCGTGATGGCACATGCGTTTATTGTTGGAGGCGAACCCTCTGATTCTGAACGCGATCTTCATGTTGGTGGCGTTGACAGCGCACCATCGGGGATTTTCAATCTTGGCCTCGACCTCCCCAACGGTGGGATCGATTACGTGGCACTCGGGCATCTTCATGGACCTCAGAAAGTTGGTTCTCACACCCCCGTGATGCGCTACAGTGGCTCGCCAGTAGCTTTCTCCTTCTCTGAAGAGAACCATAAAAAATCGAGCGTTTTGGTTGACTTTGCGCAGGCACATACTCCAGCGATCTCTCTTATCCCTGCCCCAGTTGAGCGTCCGTTAGCAACCATTCGTGGGACATTCGATGAAATCATGTCGCCCCGCTACCATTCACATCAAAATTCTTATGTGCGCGTGTATGTCACTGATGACTCACGGCCACAGAACCTCGTTGCACGTTTAAAAAAGAATTTCCCATATCTGCTCGAATGCCAGCATACGCCGCTTTCACGTCCTCAACACCACGTCAGCATGGCAGCAGTCAAGAACGATCCTTTAACCGTGATCAGCGATTTTTTCGACAATGCCGGAGGACGGCCCATGACAGCTGAAGAACGTCAGCTCATCGCACAAGCATGGGAATTGATCACGAAGGAGAACGAGCGATGAAACTTCTACGTCTCGAATTCTGCGGTATTGGCCCCTTCGGAGGTCATCAGATCATTGACTTCACTTCCCTCACTTCTGATGGGCTTTTCCTCTTGGAAGGGCCAACTGGAAGTGGAAAATCCACGATTATTGATGCAGTTGTCTATGCCTTGTACGGCGACGTTGCTTCGAACGACTCAACGAAAGAACGTGTGAGATCTTCCCATGCGCTCGCCAACGTCGAATCATATATCGATCTCGTATTTGAAGTTGCTTCGGGAATCTACCGTGTGCGCCGCACACCGTCGTGGCAGCGCCCGAAAGCACGAGGCACTGGCTACACCACAGTAAATTCCTCTGCACAGCTCTGGCGGATATCTCAAGCTGCCATTGATGACGGCCAATGGCAAACAGGGCAAGCTTTAGCAGCGAAGGCTCGGGAAACCGGCGAGGAGCTCAAGTCAATTCTCGGGCTGACACGTGAACAGTTTGTCCAGACAGTTGTCCTTCCTCAAGGAAAGTTTGCGCAGTTCCTTCGGTTGAAGTCGCAGGAGCGGTCAGAGCTCCTTGAATCGCTTTTTGGCACAGTCGATTATCAAAAGCTTGCCGATAAACTCGCGAAGGATTCACGTCTTGCCAGAAGTGTCGTGGATGAAGCACGTCGTCGTTTCATCACGTCAGTTGAAACCTGGCGAGGGAATGCAGGTGTTCAGAAATGGACTGATCACGTCGGTGAGCTCCTTGAACAGATTGTCGATGAAACCGATGAATCGATTCTCAATGTCATGGCAGATGTTGAAGCCGAGTTATCTACACAGTATGAGGAAGCGAAGACTGTGTGCGAAAAGCTCATGGCAGACGAAACAGCTACTCGGGCGGATCTCGCGCAAGCAACTGCATTGCGTTCGCTGCTTCTCGAACGTTCCCAATTATTGGAACAACGCGATGCCCTCGAACAACGCCGCCCTGTTATCGACAAATTTCGCTCTCAGATTGCTGCACATCAACGCGCTGTTGTCCCCGCGAATCGGTTAGGAGAGGTCGCCGTCATACAAGCAGATGTACAGACAGCACGACAAACATGCTGTAACGCCTGGAATGACACATCACGTACCGATCTGTCCGCCGAGTTCGGCTCTGCCAGTAGCAGTAACAATTTAGACGCCCTCATTTCCCTGGCACAGTCAGCACTCAGTGAAAGCAAAAAATGCCTCCAAAATCTCGATTCCCAATTTGGATCTGCACAGCAAATCGTCCAGCTTGAAGATTCAGTTCCTGACCTTGTCGCCAAACGTCAGCAAGCAGAACTTGAACGCCAGCAAGCACTGAGCAATCTCGACAGTATTCGCCGCGAGAAAGAATCACTTCCGCAACGGCTCGAAGAACTCACAAGCGAGCGTGCTCAGATGTACACGATTGCTGAGACTATCCCCCAGCTCGAAGCACGTGTCGCAGAACTTATCTCCCTTGAACGCATTGCTCGCGAGGTGCTTGAACTGCGCCGGACAGAGGCAGAAGATGAAAAAGAGGCATCAGCTACACTCGCAGCCGTTACTGTAGCTATGGAGGACGAAGAAAATATTACGTCGCAATGGATCGGGTCAAACGCCGCACAGATCGCGCAACACCTTCGTGATCATTCGCCGTGCCCTGTATGTGGTTCCCTCGAACATCCCGATCCTGCTCCCGTCTCTGAGGTCAAGGCGACACTCGACCAGGTGCAGGCCGCAAGTGCTCGTACCCAGGCAGCTCGGACGAGGTCTGATCAAGCACGAAGTCGATTGATTGCTACTCGTACTAAACTCGATGAAACGGTTAAGCGCTTGGGAAATGAGACGGTTGATACGATCGCTGACTCGTTGAAAAAAACTCAGGATGCATTGGATGATGCTCGTCGAGCCAAAACATCCGCCGATCGCATCGAGAAACAAATCAGCAAAATACATAAGGATTCTGATGATTTGGCACAAGCGATCTCGATACAAGAGGCACTCATTGCGTCAGCATCCGAACGTATTGCTGGAGTCAGTGCACAAATCGACGCTCACAAGGAGCGCATTCAGGAGGCATTGACAGCACACAACGCAAAAGATACACGCAGCCTCCTGTCAGTGCTGAAAAATAAACGAGATAAGTATGCACTCGCGAACTCGAGTACCCAAGAGCTTCTCACCACTGCGACACACCTACTGTCCTCACAACGTCTCGCTGAACAGGCATTACAAGAAGCAAAGATGTCCGCCGACGAAGTAACTGAGGCAATACTGCCCACTCACGTACTCATAGATTTCACTGAGCAAGTGTCATCCTTTGAGAAGAAAGATGCGAAGATCCTTGGCCGGCTTGAATCTGAAGATCTTGCTCAGCTCGATGGGAGTGAGGATCCTCAGGTTGAACTTGCCCAGGAGGCATTCGACCATGCACATGCCCAGCTCATTACCGGCAACGAACGAGCAATCGAGGCAAAACGGAATCTCTCTGATGCTCGTGTACATTCGATGCATGTACAAAAGGCTCATGCACAGTGGGTTACCGAGGCTCAGAAAGCTGGGCCAATCGTTCGCCTCTCCCACTTAGCAAATGCTGATGATGAATCGTCGAGAATCAAGATTCCACTTGGTGTGTGGGTACTCTTGCGACGTTTCGAAGTAGTCATCGAACGTGCCAATGAACACCTCGCAATATTCTCACGAGGGCGATATGAGCTGATCAGAGTGGATGAAGGAGAAAAAGGACGAAAATTCGGCCTGGGTATTGCAGTTATTGACCATGAGGGTAACGAAGAGGGCGATGTTCAACGCGCACCAAGTTCACTTTCTGGGGGTGAAACATTCTTCACCTCACTCGCACTTGCGCTAGCACTCGCTGAAGTTGTGCAAGAGGAAAATGGTGGCGTCCACATCGATACTCTGATGATTGACGAAGGCTTTGGCACTCTCTCAGCAGATGTCCGCGATGTTGTGATGCAAACACTCACTCAGCTCACCGATGACGGCCGAACTGTCGGAATTGTGTCACATGTAGAGGACTTGAAATCGATGATACCGCAACGCATTACAGTCATTCCCGGTGAGCGTGGGTCTACTCTGCGCCAAATGAGCTAGTTGACATCATTGCAATCAGTGCGTCGCGTTCAACAACGTCGTACCACAGCAGATCTGTATCAACGCTGGCTTCAAATGCCGCATCATCGCCTCCGCGCGCTGCCGCGATAAGCTCGCTCGCTTCATCTTCATCAATATGAATTGACTCGACGCGATCCCATGTCAAAGCATCAATTAGGTACACCGCAGTTTCGAGTAGCTGCTCCTCAGCATTCGGGAGTTCAACAGATGCATGAGGCATATCTGCACAGACCACCACACGACGCGGAGTCGGGCTATCGGACCGAAGCGAGTCGTCAGCTGCTGCTAAGAACGCAACGTACTCGCGTTCTTCTTCATCTTGAGTTCCCAGCACCCGAACCAGGTCTGGCGTTACTGCATGGACGAGCCGAGGTGAAATTTCCGGTGCCGCAAGTTCCTCGGGTATCAGTGGAACGTATATACGCATGTGCTCATTCTATCGCCACCTGCGATAGTTGCTGGCGAATCTGCTCCCACAAATACCGAATGTCCTTTGACGCTCCACATTTACTGTAAAGGCCCAGTACTGAGCGTCCTTTAAGTAACGCAGCATCGAAGCGAGACGCGTCGTCACGTATGGTCACAATTGGCCCATGAACGCCTGCAAGTAAACGACGAATTTGCCCTGAAGGATTGCGCCCGACACTCGATGCTCGGAGACGATTGATGACTATAATTGCTCTCTCATCGGGAGGATTGAGATCTGTATGTTCAAGCATCCGTCGCATCCCGATGACGGAGGCGCTGGCAACATGAAGGACGATATCTGCAGCTTCGACTACGTTGCGAGACACCTGCCATCGATCACGCATCGAGTCTGTCCCTGACATCCCTCCAGCAAGGTCGACAAATGTCCATTTCTCCTGACGACGAAGTGAGTGAAGAATCTTCTCGACAATTGGGCTACTGATTTCACGCCATCGCTGGGCAGAGTTCACTCCAGCGATGATCCGAGTGCCGCACGCATCAGTTTCAGTCAGTAACTGTCCGGCTGCCACGAGATCGCGGCCCTTTTCCACATTTCGTGAAAAAGCAACAAGTGCGGAAGACTCTTCTACTCCACAAATCTGCGCCAACGACGGCGCGACAAGATCGAGATCAATTGCCACCCCCTTACTGATTCTGGCAAGTTCACGCGTGAGCGTTGATCGTCCGTGAGAACCGGGCGGACCCCATACGGCGACGATACATCCGTTCCCCATGTCAAGAGGAGATCTCTCTTCACGCTTTTTCTGTCCCATTGATTCGATCCAGCCAACCGCTTCTGACGGCGAAATGAGATGCTCAGAGAGATTACGTAGCTCATGTGCTGGTGCTTTTCCGCCTATCAGGGATACTGTCAAGCCCAAGGACTCAAGATCACGAATTGCTGTGAGTGTCAGTGATTCAAGATCTCCTTCGATTAGAGCAGCTGAACCAATGCCAGCCTGAGCGGCTGCCAGCATTTCAGTCATGTCACCACAGCGTCTGACCACATAATGATCTGTACGTCGTTCTGCGAGCGCGTACAAAATGTTCTCTTCGAATGTTGGTGAGCACAGTAAGACCCCCATCACTGTCCTCCTGGAAGTGTAAGCATAAGAGATTCACCACGACCAAGAGCATCCATCACTGTTGCTTCCTCGCCTGCAAAGAACCGCAGCTGCACACTCTGATTTTCATGCAAGGTTCGTTCACTAGAGAGGTTAACGATTTGGGCTTTTCCTATTCGTCGTGACTTCACTTCGGTGCCTGACGCCGTCTTCGATGGAAGAGCCCAAATGTACGCTTGCGTTCCTGGACGTGCCGACTGAGCCGGAGTATGGATAAGAGGAACTTCAATGTCAACGTATGGTTCACCATTTCCCGAGGTCACATCCGTAGTTGAGAGAATTTCGCCCACAGCGAGCGAATGAGTTGCAATGAGATCGCTCGACATCTTCGATGCAGGCAAGCGCCCTTGAGCCTCAGATAGTGGCAACTCCACGACTGTGAACGAATCAGAGATAGGCGACCCTTGCGCAACAGGCTTGTTTATTTCTAGAACAGGTTGTAGATTTTCATCGCTCAGCAAAAATGCGCCTAGCATTCCACCGATGAGGATGAGTACAATTCCAATGAAAAGACGGGGATCGCCGAGAATAAGTCTCATTTGTTTTGATGTCATATCAAAAGCCTCCCAAAGATCCCCTTTTTTACAGTCAAGTTATCCACAGGTTGTGAGTGCGGGTAGCAAAGCAAAAATAAACTGAAGGTGAGAACAGATGGCAAAGTTTCTAACGATTTCAGACGTTGCAGATTATCTCAATGTCTCGGCTGGTCAGGTACGCACCCTGATCAAGAACGGAGAAATCCCGGCAATTCAAGTCGGTGGCCGTGGCCAATGGCGTATCGAAGAAGCGAAACTTGAAGAGTACATCAAGCGCGGTTACGAAGCGACAGCTAAGAAGATTGGCACAGACTTCGAGGTCTGACCGAAATACTCACAGTGAGGGGAACACAGCGTGCTGTGTTCCCCTCACTGTCTTGTCACACCTGAGGGATTTCGACATACAACAATGCCCGCATTGCCACCACGTACCTCCGTCGATCCTCATTTTCCCAGCTCACAGAGTCTCGCAATACACTCACCCAGTCCGCGCCGACGTCGGCGAGCTCACCACCAATATCCACACCGTCACCCACCACACGAACTCTTACGCCACACGAACGCCTCAGTTTCGCAGGAAGATGCATCTCCAAACGCGGACGAATACCTCCTGCACGCAACCCTCGATCGAACGACCGAATCGACCACACTGGGACAAGATATCGAGCCATTTCACCACACAATTCAACCCAATCCACACCAACATCCACCGGCATTCCTTTAATGAGAGTGTCACCTACTCTCAGCTCGATCTCATCACGCGCTCCAATAATGAGATCGAGAAGCGAAACACTACCTACTTCCGCTTCTCGCATCTCCTCACGTTCACGCATCTCACCCTCAAGACGCTCAGAATCAATTCGACTCCTAATATCACCTAATAATCTCTCAAGATCCATATTTTCCATACTATCGACCCATTTACTGATTTTGAGACTACTTATTGATATCGATATTTTTTCATACAAATATTCATATGCGGGGTATATGCCGCCCCAAAGAAGGTATTACCCATTTTAAATACATATAACTCATCAAACAACACTAAACATAAACTAAGGGGTTGCCAGATGTATGAGATGGCCCTATGTAAATTGTCGAGAGCACTATCTCCCTTGGGAGAGCCACTACCATCCTCTACTACTTTGAACTATTGGTTGATATCGCTCTCGGTTGCGCTTCTTTTCGTCTATACCCTCTGGCACCTTACTGCCTGGACGCTGTATTTTGTCGCCCATCGGAGTCGCAATACTTCTCTCATGCTTCGCCTTTTGACAATTGCCCCACGACGTATTGCCCGCAAAGCGGCCATTGCTCTCGCTTTGCCAGCATTCGCCCTCTCATCACCAGCAACTGCTGCCAGCATCGATCTTTCCTGGGGTGGCGAAATCCCCTCGACGAGTACGTCACAGCTCGCCGACGGCGCTCACACAGACCAATCCGTCGTCGCCACTGAGACCCCGCCTCATCTGCCATATATGCAGCCCCCGCCAGAAACACCACGCAACGTCGCACCACAACCAGACATGCCACCCCTTGCGAACGCCGACGACACAGCAAAAACTCCACTCACACGCATGTGGAACTCACCAAACATCCAGGCAATGCCACAGGGACGAGCTATTGCGCGAACGACGCGGGTGAGGGTACGACACGGAGACTCTCTTTGGTCGATCGCACATGCAATATCTCCTACACATACTGGAGAACTCGTTGAGCGTATATGGAACGAAAATAAACCCATCATCGGCCACGATCCAAATCTCATTTACCCAGGCCAAATTCTACAGATCCCGGAGGTCTACGATGTCCGCACAAGCTAATGTCACGCCCCAACCTCGTCGCGAACATCCTGCGATCCACACAAAGCGCCACGTCGACCACCTCCGTTTCGCTTCTATTCCCGAACGCAACCCTTATGACTCACTCGCTGAGTGGCGCGATCACCAGGTTGAGTTAACAAAACCGTTACCCGAAAACTTTCCGGCTCCCAAAATCGCTGTTGCACAAATGATCGGTCAGTGCGTGGAAGTATTGCTTGGGCATCGTCCCATTCGACAAGTCCAAAATTGGATGACACCAGAAGTGTTCCACTCGCTTTCTCGCCATGCCGGACTCATGAAGAGAGCCGGGGCGACACCGACACGTTGCCTTCCACCACGTGTGCGCAGAATTGTCCTCACACAGCCTCAACCACGAACTGCAGAATGCTCCGTGGCGCTCTTCGACGGAATGCGCATTCGCGCAGCAAGTGCTCGGATCGAAGTCCGGCGAGGCCACTGGCATCTCGTTGACCTCGAAATCTACTAAATAAGAAGAAGGAAGAGGGGCGGTCACTGTATCGACAGTGACCGCCCCTGCTGCTTCTCATCTTTCTACGCTGAATATTTCATGGAGACTCAGCGGCTAAGATCAATGCTTACGACGTGCCCGACGTTCTTGTCGGTTCAGTCCATCGTTACTCGCCAAATGTTGGCCAGACTCATTCCTGCGCTGAACATTTCCTGATTCATCGCTCGAGGAATACGTCATCTGAGCTTGAGTTGTTGGACGCTTAATCCCGAGAACTTTTTCGGTGTCGATATTGTGTTGCGGCTGTTCTTGCGCTACAGGCTCTGCTCCCGTTGCAAGAGCTTCACGTGCAGCACGCTCGCTTGGGAGCTCAAAGTTAAACAAGTAGCCAACCGTTTCAGAGCGGATCGCATCGTTCATCTGCTGGAAGAGCTGGTATCCCTCTTCCTTGTATTCAACGAGCGGATCACGCTGAGCCATCGCGCGAAGCCCAATACCTTCCTTCAAGTAATCCATTTCGTAGAGGTGCTCACGCCACTTACGATCGAGCACAGTGAGAAGAACTTGGCGTTCAATATTGCGCATATTATCGCCACCGAGCTCTTCTTCGCGTTCTTCGTAGATCGCGTGAACATCATCGGACACTTCGCTGAGAATCGCCTCTCGGGTGAGCAAGCGTGCACCACCGACCTCCTCAACGAGTTCCTCGGGTGAGAATGACGGCTTGTAGACGCTACGAAGATCGGTCCACAGTGCATCAAGATCCCAGTCTTCAGCTGAACCGAGAGTACCAGCAGTCACCACATCACTGACCGTGAAATCAATGAAAGACTGGATCTGATCTTCGACATCCTCGCCGTTCAAAATCGCACGGCGCTCTTCGTAGACAACTGCGCGCTGCTCACTCATCACATCGTCATACTTGAGAACGTTCTTACGAATCTCTGCATTTCGTGATTCGAGTTGTGACTGCGCACGCTCAATAGCGTTGGAGAGAATCTTAAATTCGAGGGCTTCATCCTCCGGCCCCTTTTGGAACATCGCCGTTGCTCGGTTATTACCAAACAGGCGCAACAGATCATCCTCAAGAGAAAGGTAGAATCGCGATTCACCCGGATCACCTTGACGCCCTGCACGTCCACGGAGCTGATTATCGATACGACGGGATTCATGGCGTTCAGAGCCAAGCACGTACAAGCCACCGAGCTTCTTCACTTCCTCATGCTCCGCCTTGACTGCTTCCTTAGCCTTCGCAAGCATATCTGGCCAGGCAGCCTCGTACGCTTCGGCATCCTCGTCAGTCGAAAGCCCCGCTTGTGCCATCATCGCCTGCGCAATATGCTCAGCGTTTCCACCGAGCATAATGTCGGTTCCACGACCAGCCATATTCGTCGCAACAGTAACCGCACCTTTGCGCCCGGCCATCGCCACAACTTCCGCTTCAGACTCGTGATGCTTGGCGTTGAGCACGGTGTGAGGAATACGAGCCTTCTTCAGAAGCGACGAGAGCTGTTCGGAGTGTTCCACTGATGCCGTACCGACAAGCACAGGCTGCCCGATAGCGTAGCGTTCCTTGATGTCCTCTACAATCGCCTTATACTTGCCTGCCACCGTCGGGTACACAAGATCCGTCTTGTCCTGGCGAATCATGGGACGATTAGTTGGAATCGGGACGACGCCGATGTTGTAGGTGCTCGCAAACTCCTCCGCTTCGGTTTCCGCAGTTCCCGTCATTCCCGCGAGCTTGTCATAGAGTCGGAAGTAGTTCTGAAGGGTAATCGTCGCCAGAGTCTGATTCTCTGCCTTAATTTCGACATTTTCCTTCGCCTCAATAGCCTGGTGCATACCTTCGTTGTAACGACGACCTGGTAGTACTCGGCCGGTGTGCTCATCAACAATCATTACCTCGCCGTTTGTGACGATGTAATCCTTGTCCTTGTGGAACAGCTCCTTGGCCTTAATCGCATTATTCAGATAACCGATCAGCGGAGTATTCACTGACTCGTAAAGATTGTCGATGCCAAGCATGTCCTCGACTTTGTCGATCCCCGGCTCAAGAACGCCCACCGTACGCTTCTTCTCATCGACTTCGTAATCAGTGTCCTTGCGCATCTGTAAAACAGCGCGAGAGAAGGTCTGGTACCACTTATTCGCGTCGCCTTCAGCTGGGCCAGAAATAATGAGCGGGGTACGCGCCTCGTCAATAAGGATCGAGTCCACTTCATCGACGATGGCAAAAAAGTGACCTCGCTGAACCAAGTTGTCGACGTCGAGCGCCATGTTGTCACGAAGGTAATCGAAACCGAATTCGTTATTGGTCCCGTACGTGATATCCGCCGCGTACTGAGTGCGACGTTGATCCGGCGTTAGCCCCGAAGTGATGGTGCCTGTCGTAAGACCCAAGAAGCGGTAAACGCGTCCCATGAGTTCAGCCTGATATGACGCAAGATAATCGTTCACGGTCACCACGTGCACACCCTTCCCGGGAAGGGCATTGAGATAAGCAGCCAAGGTAGCAACGAGCGTCTTACCTTCACCTGTCTTCATCTCCGAGATGTTACCCATGTGAAGGTTGGCTGCACCCATCACCTGCACGTCATAGTGGCGCTGACCAAGAGTGCGCTTGGACGCCTCACGCACAACGGCAAATGCTTCAGGAAGCAGGTCATCAAGAGTTTCGCCCGCTTCCAGACGCTCCCTGAAATGAGCGGTTTGCTCTTTCAGCTCAGCGTCGGTCATGTCCTCAAAAGAGCTCTCAAGCTCATTGACCTGCTTTGCAATACTCTGAAGCTTCTTGAGCGTGCGACCTTCGCCTGCGCGGAGGATCTTATTGATCAACTTACGCACTATCTCTCCTGACAATTTGTGAGAATATACCGCAAATTATTTTAGCGTTTTGACACGCGCGTGGGACAGGGTTGGACGCATGTCACGTTCGCTGAGCGCCGATATTCCCTCCCGACGCTGTTACCCATCGTTGCGTTGCGGCACCAACTTTTCGTTGTGGCGAACAGACATACAGGCGCAAGTAGCTATGCTACTTGCGCCTGTTTATTGAGTTCAAAATGAGGACATTTTTTATGCCATTCGATCAACCATTGCGTAGGCAAAAGCCACCAAGGCATCTTTGACGTCACCCTCGGGAACACTCTTCAGTTCGGCGAGTGCATCTGAAGTCCACTGATGTGCCAGCTGGCGCGTTTGCTCAACGACATCATGGCGACGCAACAGTGCAACGACATTCTCCAGCCGATCACCCTCATCAAGATGACCTTCGGCCAACATTGCCAGAATTTCCTCGCCCTCACGGTCAATAGTCCCCTCAGTAGCCATACGTTCGAGAAGCAAGGTCGGCATAGTCGGCACGCCTTCAAGCAAATCAGTTCCTGGAGTCTTACCTGTCACATCAGAATCAGACATGAGGTCAATGACGTCATCAGCGATCTGGAATGCCACACCCACACGCTCACCGTATTGAGCCACTGCTTCAGCAAGTTCCTCACTTCCACCTGCAGAAAGCACGCCATACCGCGCAGATGCCGCGATCAAAGAGCCCGTTTTTCCAGCGAGAACCTGAATGTGATGAGCCTGAGGATCCTCACCCTCCTGAGGTCCTACGGTCTCATGGAGTTGGCCAATGCACAGACGCTCGAAAGTACGAGCATGGAGCAACACCGCTTTCGGGCCCAGCCCAGCAACAATCGCAGATGCGCGAGCAAAGAGCATGTCTCCTGCCATAATCGCGGAGGAGTTTCCATAGACATACTGTGCCGATGGAACCCCCCGACGGAGAGGAGCATCATCCATAACGTCGTCGTGATAAAGCGACGCCAGATGAGTCAATTCCACGACCACTGCAGAGTCGATGACAGCCTGCGCTTGCGGATTCGGCCCCAACTGTGCAGTGAGCACGGTCAGTGCCGGACGAAGGCGCTTGCCACCAGCAGATGCCAAATGCGATGTGGCCGAGTCAGCCACAAGATCACCGACACGCACGGCGTCGCGCAACGCATCTTCAACCTCTTCCATACGAGCGCCAAGGCGCGCCGCCAGAGGATGATCCGAGGAGAACAGGCTGTCAATCAAGCTCATAGGATAAAGGATCCTTGCATGAAGTCGAGGAATGGAGCGGGCAGGACACCCAGCGCAATCGTAGCAATAAGTGCAACAACAATTGCAACCATCGACGTACCCTCAGAGGTGACCACTACTGTCGAATCACCGTCTGGTTCTTCGAAGAACATCAACGCAACGAGTCGGAAGTAGAAGAAAGCAGTCGCCGCAGAAGCAAGAACTGCAATGACCACGAGAATCACTCCACCTGCATGGATACCTGCACGGAACGCTTCAAACTTTCCGATGAATCCGCCGGTGAACGGAATACCGGCGAAGGACAGAAGGAAGACCAACATCGACGCGGCCAAGAATGGGCTGCGCTTGCCCAAGCCTCGCCATGAGTCCATATGCGTCGCTTCACCGACGATATTCCCTGCAGAATCCTTCGAGCGCACCAAAGTGACGACACCAAAGGCGCCGATCGTGGCGAACCCGTATGTCAACAGATAGTAGAAGATCGCAGCAATCGCCGTCGCAGTCGGACGGAATGCTTCGATATCTGACGATATCGTCGGAAGGGCAGCCACCCCCAGCAGTGCGATCAGGATGAAACCTGCGTGCGCAATCGATGAGTAAGCGAGCAGACGCTTAATATCTTTCTGAACCAGACCCATGACTGTGCCAACAACGATCGTGGCAATGATGACAATCCACATGAACGGAGTCAACGCGTCACGCGCCGGAGCCGAAAGAAACATCATCACACGCATCAACGCCGCGAAAGCCGCAGCCTTGGTTCCTGCAGCCATGAATGCAGTGATCGGAGTCGGCGCGCCCTGGTAGACGTCAGGCACCCACTGGTGGAACGGAGCAGCGCCGATCTTGAACAAGAGTCCCAAAATCACCATGACCACGCCGATCACCGTAAAGCTCGTACTTCCCAAAACCATTGGGTTTGCACTATTACCTGCTACTGCAGCTACTTCAAAAAATGACACACGTCCCGTACCGCCGTAAATGAACGCTGCACCCATGAGGAAAACGGCCGACGAGAAGGCACCCAAAAGGAAGTACTTCATCGCCGCTTCTTGAGAGAGAAGTCGACGACGACGCGCTGTTGCCGATAGCACATAGAGCGGCAAGGACAGCAACTCAAGTGCAATAAATAATGTCAGCAAATCAAATGATGCAGTAAATGCCATCATGCCACCGGTGGCAAAGAGGGCAAGCGGGAAAATTTCAGTCTGTACCCGGCCAGCTGCCGTCGATTCGCGTTCCTCTCGTGAGCCCGGGCGGGTTGCTGACGATGCAGCAAAAGAGCCGTCCCCGACGTGGGTGCGATCAGCGATCACTAAAAACGCAATCAGCGCCACTACGAGCAAAACGATAAATGAGACGAGCGAGACACCATCTTCAACTAGACCAATTCCGGTGTTTGGCACGCCGGTGGCCTGTTCGGAGATTGTTTGGGTTCCTGGCGCGCCAGACAAGACTGAGTAAGGAGTGATCTTGCGACCTTGGGCAATGAACTCAGTCCATCGCCATGCACTTGCTAGTAGAGCGCCGGCAAGGGCCAAAATCGCAATTGTCAGTTGAATCGGACGTCTATAGTCACGTGGGCAGAAAGCCTCGATGAGAGTGGAGAGCACTGCCGCGCCCAGCACAATCAGCAACGGCGTCATCGACGCCCAGAGGATCGTTGCGTTCACTTGTTACTCCCTTCGAGAACGACATTCTCAGTGGTTGACACCTGAGCCATGACCGACACAGCATCAGCTGCTGGGGTGGAGACGAGGTCGATAACCGGCGCTGGGTAGAATCCAAGCCACAGCATCGCAGCGAGAATGAGACCCATCGCAGTCTTTTCGGTTGCTCTCATGTCCTCAACGTCCACTTGCGGCTTCGGACCAGTAAATACTCGCTGATACGGCCACAAAATATAGACAGAGGCAATCACGACGGCCGGAACAGCAGCAAGTGCAGCCCACTTGACGGTTTGGAACGTGCCCATCAACGTCATGTATTCCGGAATGAACCCCGAGAGGCCAGGAAGCGCAATCGTTGCCAAACCGCTGATGAGGAATGTTCCAGCAATCAACGGCGTGACACGTTGCCACCCGCCATAACTGGAGATCAGGTAGGAATCCCCACGGCGTGCGAGGAAACCCACCACCACAAACATCCCAGCTGTCGAAATTCCGTGAGCGACCATGTAGACCATCGCACCAGTCATTGCCAGGGTTGATCCAGAGAAAATTGCCATCACCATGAAACCAAAGTGCGACACTGAGGTGTAGGCAACCAGGCGCAAAAGGTTATCAGCCTTTACCGCCATCAGCGCACCCCAGAAAATCGAAATCAGCGCGAGCACAATGATCGTCACCGCAAGGCCAAGAGCGGCACGCGGAAAGAGAGGCACGCAGATCACGATCATGCCATAGGTTCCCAGCTTGTCGAGCACCGAGACCAAGAGCGTCGAGGTTCCCGGCGTCGCTTCAGCAGCCGTATCAGGAAGCCACGTGTGGAATGGCCACATCGGCGCCTTGATTGCGAATGCGATGAAGAACGAGCCGAACAGCCACATTTGAGCTGTTTCAGAAGCGTTGAGCCCCTGCGCCAGAGTTGAGTAGAGGTAGGCCTGGCTGCCACCTGGCCCGTACGCGTACACCCCGATGACTCCGGCGAGCATAATCAAGCCCCCAACCAGGGAATACACGAGGAACTTCATCGCCGCATGATTGCGATTCTCGCCGCCGTATCGCCCGATGAGGAAGTACATCGGGATGACGAGTGCTTCGAAAAGCACGTAGAAAACGAAGAGATCCTGGACTGCAAAAAGTCCAATCATGACCGCTTCAAGGGCAAGCACCCACGCGAAGAAACCGTAAGACTCCTCCGCATCAGCCGTGTCATATTCCGCAAGGATGACGACGGGGACGAGGAAGGTCGCGAGGAAAATCATGACTGCCTGAAGGCCGTTAATCCCTACCGTCCAGGTGACACCAATTTGAGGAATCCAGCGGTAGGACTCGTACAAGGAAATGTGATCCGTGTGGTAGCCAGTGGCGAAGGCAACGGCGAAGAGCACGAAAACAAGCACAGAGACTGCCAGGGCATAGTGGCGCGCCACCTGGCGAAGCGGGCGCACGAGCCACAGCATTACAGCGGCGACTGCCACTAACGCAATCAAAAATGTCAGCCAAGGGAAGGCTGCGTTGGAAATCATGTTCTTTCCTCCTACTTTCCTAGGCCAACGCTGACAACTACGATGAGCGCGAGAAGCACACCTGCAGTCATCAGACTTGCGTAGCTCCGAGCGAAACCGTTTTGGAGCTTACCGACGATATGGCCTGCACCGAACGATCCCTTTGCAATACCACGCACGACGCCGTCGACGAACTCGTGGTCAGCGACAGCAGTACCGGTTGCCACGACCATTGACGGTTTCATGACAAGATTTTCGTTGATCGCATCTTGGTAGAGATCAGCGCGCGCAGCGCGAACCAGCGCATTGGCTTCCGGCGCAATAGCGGGAACCTCAGATGCAATGTACATCTTCCACGCAATGCCCACTCCGACGGCAACGACAACGAGGGTCATGACAGTAATCACGATCGGCGCAATCACAGGTTCATGATGAGGAGTTTCCCCGATTGACGGAGAAAGCCACGAAATAAAGCCAACAGCGTTGAGGACACCTCCGAGGGCGAGCGAGCCAAGGGCAAGAATGACCATCGGAACCCACATCAATGGACCTGGATCGTGCGGATGCTGTGCCTGCTCCCCATGTTCACTCCATCGTGCCTGCCCAAAGAAAATCATGAAGACCAAACGCGACATGTAGAAAGCAGTCAGGCCAGCGATAGCAACGGTCATAAACCCGAAAATCCACGGGCGCACGCCCTCGCCGACAAAGGCTGCTTCGATGATCTTATCTTTGGAGAAGAATCCGGACAAGAACGGGAAACCGATAATTGCCAGATAACCACACATGAATGTCACGGCTGTGATCTTCATACGCGAATACAAGCCTCCGAATCCACGCATGTTGACGTCATCGTTCATCGCATGCATCACAGCACCAGCCCCGAGGAACATATTGGCCTTGAAGGCACCATGGGTCACAAGGTGGAAGATCGCGAAGGCCGCGCCGACCGGCCCGAGTCCAGCAGCAAGCATCATGTAGCCGATCTGGCTCATCGTCGATGCCGCAAGAACTTTCTTCATATCGTCCTTTGCAGCACCAACCACAGCGCCGAAGACAAGGGTGATCAGACCGATAATCGCCACTGCAAGGGAAGCAGTCGGAGCAGCGAGATAGATCGCACCCGAGCGAACCATGAGATAAACACCCGCCGTCACCATTGTCGCTGCGTGGATCAGTGCTGACACCGGCGTCGGACCTGCCATTGCGTCACCCAACCAAGCCTGCAACGGGAACTGCGCCGACTTACCACACGCTGCGAGCAACAGGAACAGTCCGATGAAAGTCATCCACCCCGTCGCCGCCTTCGAGGCGCCCGCCTCAACTGCAGAGAAGTTGACTGAGCCGAACACAGACACCATCGCCATCATTGCGATAAGCATTCCGAGATCGCCTACACGATTCATCACAAATGCCTTCTTACCGGCTGTCGCATATTCGGGAACGACGTTCCAGAAGGAGATGAGCAGGTATGATGCCAGGCCAACGCCTTCCCATCCGAGGAACAGCGTGAGATACGAATTCCCCAGGACGAGCATGAGCATCGATGCCACAAACAAATTGAGGTAGGCGAAGAAACGACGACGATCGACGTCGTGCGCCATATACTCCACCGAGTAGATGTGAATGAGGGTGCCGACGAAGGTCACCAACATCACGAAAGTGGCAGAGAGCGGATCGAAGCGCGTGGCCAAATCGACGTGGAGTTCGGTGCCGGACAACCATGAGTAGAGCACAGATTCGGTCACTCTGGACGAAGCGTCCACGCTAAGGAGACCGATCGTCGCAATTAGACCGATCACGAAGGATGCGGTCGAGGCGGCGATTGCGAGCCAATGCCCCCATCGGTCCGCTTTACGCCCGAGGACAAGAAGCAGGAGCGCTACAGCAAGCGGAATGGCAACCGCGAGCCACACATTCGCCGCCATTCCAGTAGCTGGCACTGGAGCGACGGGCATCATGTACAAATTCATCTATTCACACCTGCTTTCAGTGTTTCAGGAGGTTCACGCCATCAAGCGAGGCGGACCTACGGGTTCGGAAGATGGACACCACGATCGCTAACCCGACCACGACTTCTGCAGCAGCAACGACCATCACGAAGAAGGAAAAAACCTGCCCCTGGAGATCGCCCCACATGCGTGAGAAAGTGACAAGCGCGAGATTCGCAGAATTCAGCATGATTTCTACCCCGAGGAGCGCGATCACACCATTGCGACGGGTGAGAACAGTTGCTGCGCCGAGTGTAAAGAGCACTACAGCCAGCGCCACGTACCATAGAAGGTCCATTACTTTACCTCTCCCTTGTCGGTGTGCGTTTCAGTGACCTGATGTTCTTCGACGACGTCGGAGGCCTCAGGCGCTTGCGCTTCTTGTGTCTTTCCCGGCGTGAGTTCGTGTCGCTTTGCTGCCGTCTCATAATCAGGGGCAGCAATACCAGGCATACCCGGAACAGAGGCACGTGTGATAGCACCGTATGTGGAAGGCCCGTGCAGACCAGGACCGTGAGAGATGATATCGACCGCACCCGGCGATACCTCGGGCAACGACCGCCCTTGTCCACGAATAGCCAAGACACGGTTGATCGAACCTTCAGCAGGCTTCCCACCGTATGTCAGCGATGGATTCGTTGACGAGTTTGACTCTGCGAAGACACCGGCATTTGGAAGATGCCCCGGGTGGACACCTTTTTCGGTGAAGTCGAGCATCTTTTGCGTCGCAAGTTCACTTTGAGTCAGACGCGAATGAACCTTGTCGCGATGGGTCAGCGTCATCGCACCCAGCGCTGCGACAATCAGAAGACAGCCGGTGATTTCGAGCGTGAGAACAAAATTATTGAAGATCACGTGTGATACACCGACGGGGTTTCCGTTCGCATTTGCCGCTTCAAGACCGATGGGGAAGATATCTTGTTTCACACCAGCTGGCGCTTTATCGAAACCGGTGCCAATAAATCCGAAGACCACTGCGATCAAGATCGCTGCGATCCCCAGACCACCAAGAAGCGCGACCGGCTTTTGAGCCTTGAGCGTTTCATGCCCAGAGTCTGCTGAGTCAACTCCGACCAGCATCAGAACGAACAAGAACATCATCAAAATTGCGCCAGTGTAGACAACCACTTGAGCGACCCCCATGAAAGGGGCCTCCAGCATGGTGTACAACACTGCAAGACATACCATCACGAAAATCACCGAAATCGTGGTGTAGACCGCTTTGCGAGCAATCAACAGGCCGTACGCCGCGGCAACAATCATCAGCGCCGCAATGATAAAGAATCCCACAGCCTCCGCCGTCGAGAGTGAAATTGCAGCTTGTATCATCGTTTGTTCACCTCCACAACCTGTGCCGTCTCAAGGGACGGATCATCTGGGCGATGCTCGCGCACCCAATCCACCTGGTTCTGAGTTGGCCCGGTGATATTGCCCTTGTAGTAATCAGCGTCAGTTGTGCCCTCGACCATCGGATGCGGCGGTTGCAACATCCCTTGTGCCAGCGGAACGAGGAGGTTTTCCTTCTCGTAGATCATCGACTCGCGTGTCTGACCAGCGATCTCAAATTCATTCGACATCGTCAAAGCGCGCGTTGGACATGCCTGGATGCAGTATGCACAGAAGATGCATCGCAGGTAGTTGACTTGGTAGACACGTCCATAACGTTCTCCCGGTGAATATTGAGCATCTGGAGTGTTCGCGTCAGCCTCAACCAGGATCGCATCGGCCGGACACGCCCATGCGCACAGCTCACAGCCGATGCACTTCTCCAATCCGTCAGCATAACGGTTGAGCTTATGCAAACCGTGGTAGCGAGGACGGATATGAGCCTCGTTCTTTTTCTTCCCCGTATTGGGCAAGTACTGCTCGGTCACAACTGGACGGAACAACGTCGAAAACGTTACGCCAAATCCGGCCACGGGCGACAGCATACGGCCGACCGGACCCTTCTTGTGAGGACTGTATTGCTCAGGATCGGGCTGATTGAAACGCTGCGGATTTTCGTTGGTATTTTCAGACATTTTCGGCCTCCTCAAGTGTGCGAGTAACGCGTGCTGGCTGACGTCCTGCGCGCGGGGACGGCGGCAGTTGTTGTCCTGGCAACGGCGGAACCGGATAGCCATTTTCAAAACCAGTGAACTCTTCCTCAGCACGCGCAGCTTCGATTTCATCTTGAGTCGGTGCCACACGATCATCGCCGAAAGCCACGATCAACATGATCAGGGAATAACCGATCGCCAAAATCACCATGACAGCACGCAGATTGATCGGGTAGGCCATGTTGATTCCCACCGCGATCATCACCAGCGCCAGCCATCCGAGTGCAAATGGGATCAGACCCTTCCAGCCAAGCTTCATGAATTGGTCATAACGGAAACGGAGCAATGTGCCACGTACCCAAATGAAGATACACATGAAAGTCCATGTTTTGAGTAGGAATGTCACTACCGGGAACCATCCAACGTTCGGATCTCCGCCCCACAAGCTGAAGACTGCTTTGGTCACCGGATCAGCGTGCCAGCCACCAAAGAACAATGTGGTGGCGAGCATCGACAGGTTGAACATGTTGATGTACTCGGACAAGTAGTACCATCCGAACTTCATCGACGAGTATTCAGTATGTGGACCAGCAACAATCTCACCTTCAGCTTCGGGAAGATCGAATGGGAGTCGGTTAGCTTCACCAAACATCGTCACTAAGAAAATCAAGAATGCCGGCATCAATAAGATGACGTTCCACAACGATCCCTGCGCGTTGACAATTCCGGAAGTGGACATCGTATTCGCTGTGAGGAATACCGTGACAAGTGACAGTCCCTGAGCAAGCTCATAAGAAATCATTTGCGTTGCGCTACGCACCGAGCCATAGAGCGGAAGAGTGGACTTTGCTGACCAACCACCGAAAACTAATCCATATTCACCAAGCGCCGCAACCGCCAGCACAAACAACATTGCCACAGGCGAATCAGCAAGCTGAACCGGAGTGTGATGGCCGAAGAGTGAAACTTCTGGGCCGAAGGGGATCACAGCAATCACTGTGAAAGCGGCCAGAGCTGAAATCGCTGGTGCAACGAAGTACACTGCACGGTCAGCTCCACGCAGATTGAAATCTTCCTTCACCAGAAGCTTAAGGGCGTCGGGAAACGACTGAAAAAGTCCAAATGGACCGACAACGTTTGGCCCGACTCGATTCTGCATACGAGCGAGGAGCCTGCGCTCGACCCACAACGCGAAGATCACTGTCAGAATCAAAAAGACCACGGCTACAACAGCCTTGATCACCCAGATCCACCAGGTATCTTGCGAGAAGTCAGCGGCAACCCCACCCACTGTCAAGAAGTGGTTCACTTTGTGGCCTCCTTGGAAATGGTGACGACGTCGCCCGCCTGAGCGCCGATGAGCGCAATCTGCGAGAGAGAAGAATTCTGCGGAACCCACACGACGCCGTCGGGCATGGCAACCACCTGAAGATCCAGAGTGATTGAACCAGCAGGTCCCGTAATGGTCAGTGACTTCTCAGCGCCAGCGCCACGGGCAGTAGCGGGCGACACCAAAGCCACAGACTTTCGAGCTGTTGCTGCCAGGTGCGGCTCGTTGCTCTGAAGAGCTCCGAGATCGAGCATCTGTTTCCACGAGGCAAGCACTGCCTGTCCAGGAGCGATAATCGGCGCAGGAGCAGCCGACGTCGACGGTACCTGAGCACGCGCGCCGTCCCATGTCCGCAGCTGGGCGTATTCATTCACTGCAGCTTCAAGGGTGTCCAACCCAAGCTCAGCGCCCATTTGGCTAGCCAAATCATTGAGAACAGCACGGTCTGGCAGATGCACCGAGGTCAGCGCCTGTCCGAAAGGTCGCAAACGCCCTTCCCAGTTCACGAAGGTTCCACCCTTTTCTGCGGGAGGAGCCACTGGCAAAGCCACATCAGCGAGAGCAAGAGTGTCTGTATCACGCACTTCGAGCTGGACAGTGAAGACATGATCGAGCGCCTCTTGAGCGCCCGCAGGCAAGTCTGCAAGTTCAACGCCTCCCAGAACCACAGCACCAAGTTCACCACGGCGTGCGGCATCGAGGATTTCACCAGTCGAGCGACCGATGTTTTCCGGAAGCGAGTCCACACCCCACACTGATGCGACGTCCACACGCGCTGCTGGGTCTGAGACAAGCCGGCCTCCCGGCAGGAGATTCGGCATCGCGCCAGCGTCAAGAGCACCTCGGTCACCTGCACGACGTGGGATCCACGCGAGACGTGCACCGGTGCGCTGAGCCAGTGCCACTACTGCTGAAAGCGCACCGCGAGTCGCACAGGTTCGCTCGCCAACCAAAATAACAGAACCCGGCTGAGAGAGATCAGCAAATGTTTCACCGAAAATTCCCTCACCGGCGTCGGCAATTGCACTAAGAACTTCGGCTTCAGTGCCCGGAACAGCAGGAATGAAACGCGCGTTCATCTTTGACGTTCCGAGTGACTTGTATGCCGAAATCACAGAAACGGAGGTCGTCTTGGCAAGCACTCCCTTACGTAGACGCAAGAAAACCGAGCCGATTTCATCTTCCGCTTCGAGACCGACAGTCAGGACATGAGAGGCGTGCTCAATATCCGAATAGGTCACACCAAGGCCGGTGCCTGCAACGATAGAAGCGAGAAACTCGTTCTCTTCCATTGAACCCGCACGAGTGCGGAAATCAATGTCATTCGTGCCGAGGACGACGCGTGCAAACTTTGCATACGCATATGCGTCTTCCAAGGTGACACGGCCACCGACAATAACACCAACACCCTTATCCTGAGCGGACGTCAACCCCTTAGCGGCCTCGTCGATCGCTTCAAACCAGGAAACTGGTTCAGAAACACCCTTTAAGCGAGGGTAGGCAAGACGGTCAGAGGCCTGCTGCCATCGGAAAGCAAAACGATCTTTGTCAGTGATCCATTCCTCGTTGACCTCCATGTCTTCGCCAGCCATACGGCGAACAACCTCACCACGTCGGTAATCCACGCGGATTGCGGAGCCAGAAGCATCATGTTCGGTGACACCGGGGACGGACACCAAGTCGAAAGGACGCGCGCGGAAACGGTATGCGGCTGATGTCAGTGCGCCGACTGGGCAAATTTGAATCACGTTACCCGAGAAGTAGGACGCGAATGAACGACCATCCGCAGCAGTTTGCATTGGCACCATCGGACCAGCGGCAAAGCCTTCAGCAAGGCCACTTTCACCACCCGGTCCGGAGAAGTCATTGTTGACTACCGGTGCATGAGTCCCATCAACATCGTCGAAACCGAGCACGGCTCCATCAAAGCCACCTACCTGAGAGCCAGGAAGTGAGTGCACAGCGTATCCTGGGGTACCCCCACCACGGCCTTGAAGGGTGATGAAGGCATCGCCGGTAATCTGGTTCGAGAAACGTGTACAGCGTTGGCACAAAATGCATCGGTCACGATCAAGCAAGATTTGCGCGGACACTGAAATCGGCTTCGGATATGTGCGCTTAATATCCACAAATCGCGATGTTGTGCGTCCGTCAGTCATCGCCTGATTCTGAAGCGGACACTCGCCACCTTTGTCACACACCGGACAATCCATCGGGTGGTTAATGAGTAGAAACTCCATCACACCCTTCTGTGCTTTCTTCGCAACCTCAGAGGTTGCGCCCGTAAAGATCTCCATCCCCGGAGAAACAGTCACAGCACACGATGGTTGTGGCTTTGGCATCTTCCGGACGTTTCCTTCACGATCTGGAGCCGCAACTTCAACGAGGCACTGACGACACGCAGCAGCCGGAGACAGAAGCGGGTGATCGCAGAAACGCGGAATATGGACGCCAACTTTTTCCGCTGCGCGAATGATCAGCGTGCCCTTCGGAACCGATACTTCCTTGCCGTCAACATGGACGGTCACAAGCTCGACCGGAGTATTTTTTTCACTCATTTGACACCTACTTCGCCAAATACAACAGACTTCTCAGGCGGGTACAGCTGCGAGGCAGCTTTCTTCGTTCCAAGGACAAATTCGTCACGGAACAGGCTGATGGCACTCTTGATAGGAGTTGCCGCAGCATCGCCGAGCGCACAGAATGAACGCCCCGCAATATTCGAAGCAATTTCATCGATCAGATCGATATCAGATTCCTTTGCAGTCCCTGCCTCGAAACGATGCATGATCTGGCGCATCCAGAATGTGCCCTCTCGGCACGGGGTGCATTTGCCACATGATTCGTGCTGGTAAAAATCAGCCCAACGCGACACAACTCGAACCACTGACACCGTTTCGTCAAAAACCTGGATCGCGCGAGTTGCAAGCATCGAACCGCCCTCGGCAACTTCCTCATACCCCAACGGAATATCGAGATGATCAGGAGTAAAGAGAGGTGCCGATGAGCCACCAATGGCGTAGAACTTCAGTTCGTGCCCTTCGCGAATTCCTCCGGCAAGTTCGAGAAGTTGGCGCATAGTGATACCGAAAGGAGCCTCATATTGGCCTGGACGCTTCACGTGACCCGACAGAGAGAAAATCCCATGCCCACGAGAGTTCTTCGTATTGGCGCCCATCGCCTGGAACCACTCAGTACCATTGACCAAAATTCCTGGAACCGACGAAATTGATTCCACGTTGTTGATCACCGTTGGACGAGCGTAAAGACCCTCAGCAGCAGGGAACGGCGGCTTGAGACGAGGCTGACCGCGGTAACCTTCAAGCGAATCGAGAAGTGCCGTTTCTTCTCCGCAGATGTAAGCGCCGGCACCAGCATGAACCGTGATGTCGAGGTCGTAATCTCCGTTTGGCCCGCGCCCGGTTCCCAAGATTCCTGCTTCACGTGCCTCACGCACTGCTGCCATCAGACGACGGTAAACGTGAACGACTTCGCCACGCAAGTAGATAAATCCACGATTGCCACCGATGGCGAGCAAACAAATCGCCATTCCCTCAATGAGGAGGTGGGGGTTGGCCATCAGGTGAGGGATATCTTTGCAGGTACCCGGCTCAGATTCGTCTGCATTGACCACGAGGTAACGCGGACCGCCGTCGGCAGGTGGGAGGAACGACCACTTCAGGCCGGTCGGGAAGCCTGCACCACCACGGCCACGCAAGCCAGATTCTTTAATGAGATTGGTGATGGCACCGGGTTCGGATGCCATCTGCCACGCCTTTTCCAGACCTTTGTACCCGCCGTTTGCACGGTACGTGTCCAAAGTCCATGAGCGCTCCTTGTCCCACATATCTGTCAGGACCGGCGAGAGCGTACCTGGTGCACTGTAGTGAGTCACTGTGCTTCTCCTTCCGGTTGTGGTGCGCTCCATCCGCGTTCGCGAGCGATTTCGAGACCAGCGAGCGACGCCGCCCCAGCCGACGGGCCTTCATCGACATGGCCGTCTTCGAAACCTGCGAGCACATGCTCGATTTCCTTGAAGGTGTGGACTTTTTCAGGCCCACGGGTGGGGTGAATATCGCGACCAGCACGGATGTCGTCAACGATTTCTTTCGCCGACGTCGGTGTCTGGTTATCGAAAAACTCCCAGTTGACCATAATCACTGGCGCATAGTCACATCCGGCATTGCATTCGAGCTGTTCGAGAGTGATCTTTCCGTCCGCTGTAGTCTCGTCATGTCCGACGCCAACGTAATTGGTCAGCTCTTCCCAGATTGCGTCACCGCCCATGACAGCACACAACGCATTGGTACAAACACCAACGTTGTACTCGCCGTTGGGGTGGCGGCGGTATTGTGAGTAGAAGGTGGCGACAGCGGAAACTTCTGCCTTTGTGAGCCCAAGAAGTTCCGCAACAAATGCGATACCTCGTGGAGAGCAAAAACCATCCTCAGACTGAACTAGGTGTAGCAGCGGCATGATGGCGCTACGTGACTGCGGGTAACGCGCAATCACTTCTGCGCCTTCACGGCGCAAGCGCTCCTCTACTTCAGGGGTGTACGGGATAGCCATCAGCGATCAACTCCTCCCATCACAGGGTCGATAGCCGCGAGAGCCATGATGGTGTCCGCAAGGAACGATCCCTCAGACATCAAGGCGAGCGACTGTAGGTTGTTGTAACTTGGGTCACGGAAGTGGGCACGATAGGGGCGAGTTCCACCGTCGGAAACGACGTGGACGCCAAGGATTCCCTTTGCGTGTTCCACCAGCTGGTAAGCCTGGCCTGCGGGAACACGGAAACCTTCGGTCACGAGTTTGAAATGGTGGATCAAGGACTCCATCGATTGGGTCATGATCTCCTCAACATGCTCAGCAGAGGAACCTTGACCGTCCGATCCAATGGATAAACGTGCTGGCCAAGCAATCTTCTTGTCAGCAATCATCACGGGTTCACCTTCGGTGCGATCAAGCTCATCGAGGACCTGATAGCAGATGCGAATAGATTGAAGTGCTTCTTCAAAACGAATCTGTGCACGTGTGTAGGCATCGGCCTTGTCGCGAACAGGAACATCGAACTCGTACTTTTCGTAACCGCAGTATGGTTGCGTTTTACGAAGATCCGCTGGCAAACCGGCAGCGCGAAGTGAGGGGCCTGTCATCGACAGCGCCATCATGGATGACAACGGCGAGACAGCAACGTCTTCATGACGGATCTTAAAGATCGGGTTGTCGAGAGTGAGATCCATCATCTCTGAAATCGTCAGACGAACCTTGGGCAGAAGCTCACGAATGTAATCGGTTCCACCTGCTGGCAGATCCTCGAGAACTCCGCCTGGGCGAATGAATTCATTGTTCATGCGCAGACCGGTGATGTCCTCCATGATGCGCAGAATATCTTCACGCGCACGGAAGGCAAGGGTCAGCATCGTCGTCGCACCAAGTTCGTTTCCTGCTGAGCCGACGGCCACAATATGGGAAGAAATGCGCGTCAATTCCATCAAAAGCACGCGAATTGCGCTGGCACGCTGAGGAATCTGGTCAGTGATACCGAGCAACTTCTCCACTGCCAGACAGTAGGCAACTTCCTGGAAGGTTGGCGCCACATAATCCATTCGGGTGCAGTAGGCAACGCCCTGAGTCCAGGTGCGGTACTCCATGTTCTTCTCGATACCGGTATGAAGGAATCCAGTAGAGGCCTTCACTTCGCGAACGTATTCGCCGTCGAGTTCGAATTGCAGACGCAACACGCCGTGGGTCGCTGGATGGACGGGGCCGAGATTGACAACAATGTGTTCCTCACCAATTTCCTCGGCTTCACGAGCAATGTCTGCCCAATCACCGCCCACAGATTCGTACGAACCATATCCGGCGACTTCTACTTCATCAATTGCGCCCATTGCGCGAGGCTGATCTGCCATCAGTTGTACTCCCTCCTAGTATCCGGCGGCGGAACGACTGCGCCCTTGTATTCAACGGGAATACCCCCGAGCGGGTAGTCCTTACGCTGGGGGTGACCGATCCAATCGTCAGGCATCGCTGAACGGACGAGCGCTGGATGTCCGTCGAACACAATTCCCATGAGATCGAATGCCTCACGCTCAGACCAATCGTCACCCGGATAAACCGACACGAGCGAGGGCATATGCGGATCATCGTCGGGAGCGGTCACTTCTAAGGCAATCATGCGGTTATGCGTGAACGACAAGAGCGGGAAGTATCCGTGGAGCTCGCGCCCCTTATCTTGTGGGTAGTGAACTGCAGAAACACCGAGCGTCATCTCAAAACGTAAATCTTGATCGTCGCGGCAATAACGAGCGACAGTCAGCAGATTGTCACGCGGCACGAAAATCACGAGTTGACCGTTTTGTGTCGACACCTTTTCGATGAGTTGTTCAGGAGTGAAACCGTCAGCCGCACCGAGCTCGAGGATAATGTCGACGACATCGTCAAACCACCCTCCGTACGGACGTGTCGCTGGGGGTGCGACGACGGCGATTTCACGTTGCGTGGAAAATCCCGTCGTATCGCCGCTGTCTTTCACACCCCACATGCCGGATCGCCGGGCGATCACTTCGGGGCCGACTGCACTTGTCGGCGCAATTTCGTTATTGCTCACCTCAAAAGTCCCTTCTTATCCTCAAGGGGCATTGCCTTCAGGGCAGCTTCTTCAGCTGCACGGGCCACACGCTTACGATGTTCGCCAATCGGTGCGCCTTCGATCACCCCGTTGCGCAATTCAAAAATCGCATTGATGAGCATCTCCGGGCGTGGAGGGCAACCCGGCAAATAGACATCAACTGGAACGATATGGTCAATTCCTTGAACCACGGAGTAGTTGTTGAACATGCCACCCGTCGATGCACAGACGCCCATGGAAATCACCCATTTCGGTTCCATGAGTTGGTCATAGGTATTACGCACAACAGGAGCCATCTTTTGGGAGACTCGACCGGAGACAATCATCAGGTCTGCCTGGCGAGGCGATGCTCGGAATACTTCCATTCCAATTCGTGAAGCGTCAAAACGGACTGCTCCGAATGCCATCATTTCGATTGCGCAACACGCCAGTCCCATTGTGACTGGCCAAATGGAGCGAGCCTTTGCCCACCCCAGCACGCTTTCAACGGCTCCGAGTGCCTTGCCTGGATCCGTGTCCATGTTTACTTCACTCATCATTACTCCCATTCAAGTCCGCCGCGACGCCACTCATACAAGAACGGCACGGTGATCAGGGCGACGAAAACGCCGATTGCGATGAGGCCGCCAAGTCCAAGAGCTTCATGGTTGACAGCCCACGGGTAGAGGAACACAACCTCGATATCGAACACAATGAATGTCATCGCCGTCAGAAAATACTTCACCGGGAAGCGTCCAGCACTACCCGCATTCGGGGTAGCTTCCAAACCACATTCGTAGTTCGATACCTTCACACGGTTGTAGCGCTTCGGGCCGAGAATTGCACTCATCACCAGACCACCGGCGGCAATTGCGAGCGCCGCCGCGATCATAATGAGGATCGGAATGTTTCCAGACATTGGACCTCCACCTTTTCTTTAAACGTTCCGAGCCCTGAGTGTTGCGCTCAGAGCTATCACTGACACTGTATAACTTGTTGGCGACATTTTTCGACTAAAATGTCTCACGCTCGTGGCACCACCTTCGTTGCCGCAGTGATCACGCGATCCATCCAGTCACCACCACGCCGGTCATAGGCGTCCGATAAGAGCTTCATCACCAGCTTCATCAAAGTTTTTCTTGGCAGGCCATATTTCACACACGCACGCATAATCGCCGGCTTCTCAATGAGCCACGCAAACATGCGTCCAAGCGTGTAGTAGCCACCGAGCTCGTTTCGCATTGTCTCGACGTAGCCCGCCATCACAGCGTCGCGCTCACGGTTATTGGTGCGCACAAGCGCCTGCGTGAGATAATCCGCCACAACACGACCCGCAGCAAGCGCATACGCGATACCTTCACCGTTGAAAGGGGACACCATCCCACCGGCATCGCCAACGAGAGCAAGGCCGTCGGCATACAAAGGCTGACGATTAAACGCCATCGGAAGGGCGGCACTCTTGATCTTGCCGACCCGATTATCTTCGGTAAGTTCCCATTCGACAGGAGTGTTTTCGAGCCAGGTTTTGAAGACTTTGCGGTAATCGATACCTGTCGGCGCTGCTGTTGATGACAAAGACCCCAGTCCGACGTTGACTAGCCCCTCACCGACCGGAAAAATCCACGCGTACCCCGGAAGCTGCTCAGATTGGCCTGGCTTACCTGCCCATAACTCCAGCTGCGATTCCATGAATGTGGTAGTAGCGAGAGGGGAGCGGAAGTAGGCGCGCACAGCGACACCCATTGGACGCTTCGGATCTTTTTCACGTCCGACGGAGGTCGCTAAGCGAGCTGAGACACCACCAGCATCGACAACAAAATCTGCGCGAATTTCACATTCTTCCTTCGCACCGGCACTCTCGCGAGCAGTCACCCCAACGACGCGCCCCTGACCATCACGAATTGCACCAGTGACGGTGACCCCTTCAAGGAGGCGCGCACCAGATGCTTGAGCATGGCGAATTAGTTCTTCATCGAGCACCTCACGGCGTCGACCCGAACCGTAATTCGGTTGAGATGCAAGTGTCGGCCAGGGGACTTCCACAAAGTTTCCGGCGCCAGCACCCCGAATTCCGTAGTTTCTCACCCAACCATCGTCTTCACGCATCGAGATCCCCATGCGCACAAGCTCAACAACAGTTCGCGGGGTAAGCCCGTCACCACAGGTCTTATCGCGCGGGAACGTTGCCTTTTCAACGACGAGAACATCGATTCCGTTTTTGGCGAGATAGTGCGCGGTTGATGCACCGCCTGGGCCGCCACCAACAACGACAACTCTGGCTTGCTCAATCCGCACAGATCACCCCTCCCCGACCACCGTTGGCCTTTTCATTAATTATTCCAAACTAGTCTATCCACGTTATTCAAGGGAAAAGTAATTAATACCGACCGAATTACGAAAGAGTTTTGTTCCATATATATCGGCTCACAGAACAGTACTCGCACGCTCCGAAACGAAAAGTGTGGGCGAAGGTCATGTCCTTCGCCCACACTTTTCGTTCTTACTTCCAGGCCCGATGCAATGCCACGATTCCGCCAGAAAGATTCTTAAATTCAACATCATGCCAGCCTGCACGCTGGATCCACTTCGCAAAGCCACGCTGAGCAGGCCACTGACGAATGGACTCAACAAGATAGTCGTACGCAGGCGGATCAGAGGAGAACCTCGCCGCCAACGGCATCACCGAGGAGAGGAAGAAACTGTAGAGCTGACGAAATACAGCATTCGACGGCGACGAAAACTCCGCTACAACCAACCGACCGCCAGGCTTGACCACGCGATACATTTCTTCCAATGCCCGATGCGGATCGTTGACATTGCGAATACCATACGAAATTGTCACCGCATCGAAGGTGTTGTCATCGAAAGGCAGATTCATCGCATCACCTTGGACAAACTCTAGATGCGGATAGCGACGCTTTCCTTCCTCAATCATCCCGGCAGAGAAGTCGAGCGCCACAACATCGGCACCCTCCTTGGCATACTGCGCTGCGGACGTGCCCGTACCAGCGGCAAGATCGAGAATCTTTTCACCCGGCTTCGGCGCAATCGCTGCTGTTGTGGTGCGTCGCCAGCTAAAAACCTGGCCACCAGTCAACACGGTATTCATGAGGTCATACTTCGCAGCGACGTCGTCGAACATGCTCGATACGTCACCCGGCTTCTTATCCAATGTGGCTCGCTTCATACAAAGCATTTAACCACCTGCGCGAGTAGGATTCTTGTCCATGTTGACGATGCCACAGCTACGAGCACAGACCACCCGTCTCCCCCACTTGCCCGATTTGGAGACTCTCATCCCCGACGTCGGGGCACATGTTTGGTTGCAAGGCGACGACGGACTTGTGGGAGCCGGAATCGCAGCTCGACTCGACCTAGAGCCGCGAGGAGGTGAACATCTAGATAACTCGCGCCGATTTGCTCAAGCCTCACAATGGTGGAAACTGTTGAGTGACAAGGCCGAGATTCGCGATGACGTGGCTGCACCAGGCACTGGGTTGGTCTCATTCGGATCGTTTTCTTTTGACGCTTCTTCACCTGCGGGATCAGTGTTGCTCGTTCCCCAGGTTCTCGTGGGCCGACGCGGAGATGACGCGTGGGTAACGATCACCGGCGTCGTCGGGGTTGATGTTTTCGACACGCTTGACGATTCAGCAAAAGCTCTCCTCGATCACGCATTGAAGGGGACATCTCTCCCACTCAAGGCGATGCCACCTATCACCATCGACGACACGTCCGGTGGTCAATTTGTCGACAACGTTCGCCACACGCTGTCCGCTATCGCACACGGACAGGCAGAAAAAGTTGTGATTGCACGGTCCC
Organism: Arcanobacterium sp. (ex Cirak et al. 2026); assembly: GCF_053585065.1. Taxonomy (NCBI): domain Bacteria; kingdom Bacillati; phylum Actinomycetota; class Actinomycetes; order Actinomycetales; family Actinomycetaceae; genus Arcanobacterium; species Arcanobacterium sp. (ex Cirak et al. 2026). The sequence goes on along the minus strand of NZ_JBQJCE010000003.1, from coordinate 88,700 downwards.
TCGACATCACTGCAGAAGAAGATCTTCCACAGCGCACGCTGGCCACTCACCTCCACCAGTCCTACCCGCAGTGCTGGACATTCAATGTTGACGGATTAATCGGCGCAACCCCGGAGATGCTGGCACAAACAAGCGCACAGGGAATCACCGTGCGCGTGCTAGCAGGAACAGGATCTCCCGACGCACACGATCTTATGACTGAGAAAAATCGTGGTGAACACGCTCTCGCAGCCGCGAGCGCGCGCAGCACCCTCGAAAAGCTCGGTTCCGTGACCGCCAGCGAACCCTTTGCACTCAAACTCGCGAATGTTTCACATATCGCTACCGACTTGATTGCTACCCCATCTTTTGATGCCACAGCATTGCATATCGCTGGAGCGCTCCACCCCACCGCAGCACTGGGTGGCACGCCGCGTGGCGCAGCGATGGACATGATCGCTGAACTCGAACCCAGCCCGCGTGATCGTTACGGCGCACCGGTCGGCTGGATGGACTCCACCGGTGAAGGGCAATGGGCCGTGGCTATTCGTTGCTTGCGTATGCTCACCCCAGCACGTGCACGAGCTTGGGCGGGAGCCGGGATCGTCGAAGGATCAGATCCCGACAGCGAATATGCAGAAACCCGCGCTAAGTTCGCCCCGATTCTCTCGGCGTTACATGCTGGTTCTCACAACGAGTAACAGTTAAGACAAAAGTGGCTGTTCCTTCAGGGGGGACAGCCACTTTGCGGTTTACTTTGTGTCTGGACGTGTCACCAAGGTGGCGTCCACGTCAAGCAGTTTGCCGTCACGGTCGAATGTCACGGTGACGACGTCGCCACTCTTATACTGACGGACATATCCTGTCAGCGAGGTACCGCCAGAAACGTTATGCCCATCAATCTTGGTGATGACGTCACCCGGGCGGATGCCTGCCTTCGCTGCAGGGGTCCCCGGGGTGACTGACTGAACCTGAGCTCCGATTCGCGCCTGCCCATTGAACTGGGCAACGCCGTCGGAAATTGTCACACCGAAAAAGGCATGTTCTGCCACACCGTTCTTAATGAGCTGATCGGCAACGTTTTTTGCCAGATTCACAGGAATTGCAAATCCCAAGCCGATCGATCCTGCTTGCTGTCCGCGCGATTGTCCGATCGAGGCAATCGAAGAGGCAATGCCCACAACGCGTCCTTCAGAGTCAAAAACCGGGCCACCGGAATTACCAGGGTTCACCGCAGCATCAATCTGGATCGCGTTGGTCACCACCGGAGACACCTGACGCTGCGAGAACGGATCAGCATTTTCACCTTGAGTTGTCACCGGACGATCGAGAGCCGAAACGATACCGGTGGTCATGGTCGCTTCTAGACCGAGAGGATTACCAATCGCGGCCACAGGTTCTCCCACGACAACCTTCGATGAGTCCCCCATCTGGGCGAAAGCTAAATCCTTTGGCGCATCGACAAGCTGAATCACTGCCAGATCCGTTGCCGGGTCAGTTCCCACGAGCTTTGCCTTGAAAACGCGGCCATCAGCAAGTGAAACGACAAGTTCCTTCGCTCCTGAAATCACATGGTTATTGGTGATGATGTGAGCATCGCTGTCGATAATGACACCCGAGCCAGACGAAGACCCTTCTTGGGAAGAATTCGTAATCGCCACAACTGACGGGCTCACAGCCTGATGAACAGCTTGCCAATTAGGAGCATGTTGAGCGGCTTGCTTAACGACAGGGGTGCCACCAGAAGCCGAATGTGATGACATCGCAGCCGGACGCGCATTGCCAATCTGCGCGTAGATCGCACCGTAGCCGATTCCTCCACCAACGAGTGCGGCAATTGTTGAGACGGCAATGAGCGCACCCCAACCCGGGCGCGACTTCTTGGATTTCTGCGTGGGAGCAGGTACGAAACTACTGGGGGCAGCGGCATGTTCGGCAGTGCCAGCACTCGGCACCGACGTCGAGGCACCCTGCGGTTCGTTGAGCATCGGCTGGTCAGCCTGGGTCGGACGTTCACTTTGCATCGGCTGGTCATCGTGTACGGGGTACACATTGTCAACCGCCTGATCGCGGGGAACGGACTGGTCATTATTGACAGCCGGGGCATTCTGTCCATTCTGGGCATTTTGAGAGGAGATGGGCTCAGTCGGATGAACCAACTCAGGCAATGGTTGCGTAGGCTGAGGGTGTGTCAGCTCGTTCTCCCGGATAATATTTGGCCTCTGTACCTGGGGCTCGTCCCCTTGTGGAGCGCTTCCTTGCTCAAATTCGTTATTCATGTGCACCTCATTCTTTTCACATTACTCTGTGCAACCAACGCCCAACTGCGAGGATTTATTGCACCAACACACTAAAGATTTCACTGTGAACTCGTCTCAAAATGGGATTTAGCTGGAGGTTTTCTGGATAGATTACGCCCAGCGTGAACGCTCACTTATTGGCGAACCACCCCGATAGCTGCCTCAATGTCACGTTGAAGAGCACGGCGACTCGCTTTAATCTCAGCACCAGGCATAACACCTAAATCAACATAGACAATCCGCACTCCACGGGGATTCCCCTCAAGCACCTCATGCAGCTGTGCCATGCTCTCAACGTTCACATACTTCACCCCCACCGCCTGTGCGTAAGCATGAACATCAAGCTCTTTTTCTGTCGCAAAAACACGCGAGTACAGCGATTGCGCAGCTTGCCCATGTTCAAGCGTCGCAAAAATTGACCCGCCATGGTCATCGATCACCACCACATCAAGATTCACTGATTCTTGCCCCGCAGTGTGAACTAGTGCCCCCAGATCGTGAATGAAGGTCAGATCCCCCACCACCACACGCATACAGCCTCGAACCATCGCCATTCCAATCGCAGTGGAGATCGTTCCGTCAATTCCTGCCAAGCCACGGCTTGCCATAAAGGAATGGCCGCCTCCCACAGGCGCAAAGAGATTCACTTCGCGAATAATCGACGATGCACCCAACAGCGTCGGCACGCGCGGATCAAGTGAGCGCGCAATATTGGCAAAAGATAATTCCTCGCCCGCATGAGCATTCACAATATTCTGAGCCGTACGAGCCATCGCCTTCCACTTCGCAAGCCAACGCATATCCCACGTCGCCGCGCCAAGAGCCTCAGCAAGCGAAACAACGCGAGCCACACCAGCGACGTCGGTATAGATCGGCACATCGTCGGCTACCACAATATCGATGTCATCCCTGGCCAGGAGGGATGACACTTCTCGTGTCAATGTCGGGTGACCGATGACGACGACGCGCTCAATCTCCTTAGCCAACTCGCTTCGCAAAAGTATCGGATGGCACGCTATCGCTGACCCACAGCCCCACAGCGGGCTAGACGGCTCAGCGAACACAGGAACGCCGGCAAGGTCGCTCGCATCCACACGCACATGTGTAGGCGCTGCAATTACCACGGTTTTCGCATCCCCGAGCAGGGGCATCTCAGGCCGACAATCCTGCGCCACCGTCTGCCACGAATCTGAGGGAACGAGCGGTGGTTCAAATCCGACGTTGAGCTGAACAGGACCAGGACCGGCAGCTTCGAGCGCCACGCCGCTGGCAATTCTCACCGCACGTGTCACGATTCCACGCACCGAGTTATCTTTCATTCCAGATGGAAGATCAAACTGTGCGCGCACCGAGCCACGCAGCACTGCGAGTTGATCCGTCGTTTGCGAGGCACCAACCCCGCGCATCGAATGTGGCCGATCCGCCGTTAACGCGATCAGCGCAGCTCCAGCCCTGTGGGCTTCTTCCAGTGCCGGGTGGAGATTCGCGACGGCAGTACCCGACGTCGTCACAACAGCTGCCGGTTTGCCTGTAAGAGCATTACCGAGAGCGACGAAAGCACCCACACGCTCATCGGTTTCCACATGTAACGAAATCACACCGGCACGCTCGGCGTCGTACAACGCATAGGCAAGGGGCGCCGAACGCGAACCGGGACATAAAACGAACATCGATACACCCGCGCGCACCAAAGCGGAAATCACAGTGCGAGCCGCACGCTCAGATGTCATCTTTTCTTCTTTCTCCACGTCTGCCTATCTTATCGATCTAGATCATCACTGAGCGAGTAGCGAAGGTAACGACACTAGCTCGTAAGTATCGTCGGGGGAAATTTCGTCCGTCGCTTGAAGATGTGCCCAGATGAGTGTCAAGCGTATTGCCCAGCGCGCGGTGAGAGCCGCGTCAGCGCCGACGTCGGAGCGCAAGGTCACCGTTCGCGGAACGTTGAGGAAACCGTCACTCGCCACGAGAGAATCTGTTACCGTGTCGGCATTGAAGAGCGAGAGCGTTCCCAAACCGCAGGCGTAGTCAAGCTGTGGGAGGGACGCAGCGAAGCTCAGTCCCGCCGCAAGTCCCACCGACGTCTCGAGTGCGCTGCTCACCACTGTGGGAATACCGAGTTGCTGGGCTATTTCCAGCGCACGCCATACACCACCCAAGGGCTGGTTCTTGATAACGGCGATATCTGCAGCGCCTTCACGGACAACGTTGAGAGGATCCGCCGCAAGCCGGATGGATTCATCTGCCGCGATTGGAATATTCACTCTGCGCCGAAGCTCGGCAAGCTCGGACGTGGTGGCGCAGGGTTGTTCAGCGTACTGCACACCTCCTGCGGCCCGATCCAAATCAGGCAGACGCTGCGCGGCTTCATCCACACTCCATTTGCCGTTGACATCCACGCGGATCGCCGCGTCGGGGAGAGCAGCATGAACTGCTTCGATCCGTGCCACATCGTCGGCGTGAGTTTGTCCCGCCTGGGCAATTTTTACTTTCGCGGTATGCGCCCCACTTCGCCCGGCGATACGAGCTGCCTCTTCCGGGTGGACTGCGGGGATGGTGACGTTGATCGGGATACGTGTACGCACAGGTTCGGGATAGCCGCGTTTGAGCGCTTCAAGACCAGCGAGTACCCACCGAGACGACGTTTCAACACTGTAATCCCAAAACGGACTCACTTCAGCTACGTCTACTCGCTCGCCGTCGACCGAGAGTGGTCCGGTCGGATCGACGTCGTCCCTCAGCGCGATCAACCCCGAACGCTGGGTGATGTTGCGAAATTGATGGGTCAGAGGAATCGAATATGGGTAAAAACGCACGTGCATGTTCTCCATCGTACGACGCCCGGCCGCGGGGCCACGAAGGAAAGACGTTTGCGCTGGATAAGGAGGCACCCCAATGAGCCCAGCTCCAACTATGACAAAACATTGAAGCAAGAAAGGTAGACCCTAAAGTGAGATGAACCTCAAAAGTCACAACAAAGGAGTTGTGATGTTATCGAAACTTGTGTCAGCAGAATGCTCCACTTTCCGCATTTCCCCTTACCTCGCTTGCACACAACTAAACGAGCAAATCGATAGCCCAGCCAAGGTCTAAAGAAGAGAACTGGGATAATGAATCCAACATTGCCATATTCCCCAGATATTTTGTTTTCAGTTACGGCACTGGTGCTTCTTGCCGCGCTTATTGCACTGGTTGTGACAGTCATTGTTATCTGTTGGAAAATACTTCGTAAACTCTCAGAACCTCACGATGTCAAGGGGGAGACTTCCAGCTACTAGATCGCTGACAACATTTTAATCCCATGGGCTCATTGCACTTCCCACCGTCTCTGCAAACGAAGGAAACTGATTCAATGAGCCGATAGGCACCCCTGATAGACAAAGACATCCGGCACCCCGAACCCACACGTACGACACCATCTCAATAAAGATTTCCCATCCCACACAGTTCATTCGTCACGCACTGACGTCGCGCCAGTCTGATCGACGTCGCCCCCCCCTCAACGCGGGGAATTTGTGCGTGCTTCACAACAGAAAACAATTACGTAAGGAATGCTTTGCATAAATGCGATTTCTTAGGGTAACCTAACTCACGGATCTTTTGTTTGAAAAGACCGTAACGAAAGGAACGAGATGCCGAAAAAAACCGCGGCACTACTGGCCACACTGGCTCTGTCTATTGGCTCGCTAGCGGCTACATCAACAGTCGCATCAGCAGATGTTTTACCCCATACTACCGCTAGTCTAAGCAAGCTTCCTGCAACGGAATCAGCACCACGAACCGCAGCGCATCTTGACGGGACAGTCGCTTCAAGGATGACTGGGTGCACCCCGGAAAAACCAGAAGACACCCGAACATCCAATGTCAAACTAACAGTGACAAAGCCTGATGTAATCGACGTCACAAAGCCCGCGACATTCACGGTTCACGGCACTGGCTACCGACCAGAGACTGAAGGACCGGCTGGATCTGGAGTCTATATTCTCGTTGATTCCACTAATGTTTGGCGCATCAATAAGTGCCTGACACTCAAGGGTCAGGGAGGCCTTTTTGCACAGTGGATCCCTGCCTACAATATTCATGATGGCGAATTTACTTACACTTTTACCGTGCCAGCGGATACCTTCAAAAAAGGCCACTCCTACTCAATCGGAGCAATCGCAGCCCACGCAGCCGCACTGAGCACCCGTTATTTTGACCGTGGAATTGAAATCACTATTCCAGGCAACCCCGACGAAGACGTCAGGCCAGTGCAATCAGTGAGCACAAGCATCACAGGCAAAGATGCCACGGTATCCTGGAAATTCGATGGCGACTATTCAGGTTATGAATGGCGAGCAATGGTCACATGCGTTGACAAGTGCGCATCGGTTCGCACAACTCGGGCAATTGACATGGCGAGATCAACAGATCGGAGCTACCGCTTCGACGACATGGACAATGGCATCTACGAGCCTTCTGTGTTCGCACGTAAAGAGGTCAAAGGAAAGTATGTTGAATCTGAGCCCGTCCTGGGCAAACGTTTTGCAATCGGAGTAGAATTACCTGCCGATCCCGTTGACACTCCTCCAGCGAAGCCCGCTCAACACCACCTATCTTGGCCAGTCACAAGCACATATGCTAAGTATCTTGCTATGCCATTCGTGGGGGCAAAAGTAATATCGTCCGATGGCGCATTATCGACCTTTACCACCAAAGACAAGGAAAAAGGGGCATTCGTTTTCCCTTATGATGCGAAAAACACGATCGACACTGCAAAGATGCACAAGCTCTCTTTCAACGGCTCGAATCGAGTAACAGGTCACAAGGGCGTCCTGGATACCGCAATTTCCAATCCCTCTTTAGTCAAGAGCGCTGACGGCACTTGGGCATTCAAAGCTGATATCACCGCTAAGTCACGTGACGGTAAGCTTGTGAACGTTAAGAATGGAACCATCCTTACCGGCGGAACCCCCAAGGTGACGGTCAAGGACGACATTGCAACTATCGTTTTCTCGGGCTTCACTTTCGCTAAGGATGGTGCCGAAGCATTTGGATACAACCACGGAAAGGAAGCTTCCGATATCACAGTCACTGTCCCAGCATCGATCAAGAAGTTCGTGGCTCCATCCGGTAAACAGCCAAAAGCCCAAGGGAAGAAGACACCTCTACCCACTCCACATCCAACACATACAAGTGCTCCACAGAAATCTCAGCCAAAAAGCCAATCTGCTGAAAAGTGCCACGTTGATCCGACCAAGACTCGAATTACCCGTGGAACTCTGAGCTGGGGTTTGCGTAGCAGCTTCACAAACTATGTTCAGGGTTCGATTGCCAAGGGATCGATTTCCCCCAAGAACGCCACCTTCGCAAATCGTCAGTTCATGTTCTCAGCTTCGGGCGGTTCTTTCGACACAACCAAGCAGTCTGGAACCATCCACTACACCGGCTCGGTTCACTTCGGTGGACACGACGGCAAGCTCAACATGACGATCTCGAACCCATCTCTGGTGATCTCGGGTAAGTCGGCAACCCTCTACATGAATGTCTCCAGCTCATCGATGGATGGCAAGGTCACGAATTATGGCCGCGTCGCTTTTGCAAACGTGAAGCTGTCCACACTTTCTGTTTCAAACGGTTCGCTGAACTTTGGCAGCTCATCCGTATCGTTGACCGCATCCGGTGCGAAAGCATTCGCTGGCTTCTACAGCGCTGGCGAGCACCTCGATAACATGTCCGGCGGAGCAAAGCTCGTTGCAAATTCTCAGTGCACAGCAAACGGCAAGCTCAAGATCTATGATGAGTTTGGTAACGTTTCGAGCATCCAAAATGCAGGTGACAATGGGCGTCTCTCGCACACCGGCGCTTCGGTGCTCCCCCAAACGGCATTTGCCTTGATGACGGTTCTTGTGGGTTGTGCCCTCATGGTCCGCCGTCAGCGCGCAGCCTAATGATGATGCAGGTGTGAGGTGTACACCTCACACCTGCATCATTTCGTTTTTCCAATAATAATCCAGTGAATTGAGCACTATGCACCGTTTGCGTTTCTCTTCCCTTGCTTTGACTGCCCTGCTTTTCGCTGGCTGCTCAGCGGGCGCTCCCCCAACTCACGAATCGGCCTCGCCGACGTCGTCAACAAAAGTCACCTCAAGTACGCAGTTACCTGACCCACGTTCACTCAGTGGGGTGAGTGAGGTTGTCGACATTCCGCAGCCTCGACCAATCGACGGAAATTTCTCGCAAAAACTTCCCGTCACTGTCAAGGATCACGAAGGGAATTCAGTGACGGTTTCTGACACCTCACGAATTTTGGCGCTTGATATTAACGGCACACTCTCGCGAACGATCATTTCCTTAGGGCTTGGAAAATCGATTGTTGGACGCTCAATCTCCTCCACAGAGTCCTCCCTCGCTCAGCTTCCTGTAGTCACCGAGAATGGCCACCAGCTCAACGCTGAAGCCATCCTCGCTCTGCGTCCGAGCGTTGTACTCGCGGATCGTAGTGTCGGCCCGCCAGAAGTACTTGATCAGATTCGTGCCGCCGGTATTCCGCTTGTACTTGTCTCGTCGGATCGCGAAATCAAAACGACACCAGAGTTCATTTCTCACGTTGCCCATGCACTCGGTGTCGACGACGCCGGACAAGCTCTGGCAAAACGAACCCTTAAAGAGATCGATTCAGCACGCCAACAGATTGCGCAGTGGGCACCGCGTGATCCACTCAAAGTCGCTTTCTTATACGTGCGCGGAAATGCAGGAGTTTTCTTCCTCCTGGGAAGCGAAGACGGAGCCACAGAGCTCATTGAAGGCGTTGGCGCACACGATGTCACCAAAGCTGCTGGCATGAAGTCCGTAACTCCCGCGAGTGCCGAGGCTCTGATTTCGGTCAATCCCGAAGTTATTTTTGTGATGCACGACGGACTTGAGTCCACTGGCGGACTCAAAGGACTCATGGCACGTGCAGGAGTTGCACAAACACAGGCCGGGCAGAAACAACGTGTCATTTCTATTCCGGATGGGATCTCATTGTCATTCGGCCCCCAAACCGGCGATATTCTTCTCGCTGTTGCCCGAGCACTATACGGAGTGCCCACTCCATGACTCATTCCCACCGACGTCGTCGAGTGACGTTCACATACGCTACGCTCATCACTTTTCTTACCTGCGCCGTCATTATTTCTGCGTCAACGGGTCAATTCGCAATCGCGCCCATGGACGTTCTGCGATCCCTCGGTGTCACACTCTCCCTCAGTGAGCCACCTTCCGATCCACTCGCGCTGACCACACTATGGACGATCCGTTTCCCCCGAATCGCACTCGGCGTCCTTGTGGGAGCAGCGTTGGCTGTTGCGGGAACAATCATGCAAGCAGTGTTTTCTAATCCACTGGCAGAACCATCCGTAATCGGAGTCTCCTCGGGTGCCGCTGTCGGCGCATCCGCCGCCATTGTGTTTTTCCCGTCAGCCCTAGCCGGTTTCGCAGTTCCGCTCAGTGCTTTTGCATGTGGTCTGATCGCCTCATTCGTGGTGTACACACTTGCCCGCTCGAACGGACGAGCAAACGTCCTCAACCTCGTGTTGACCGGGATCGCGGTGACGGCAGTGTGTACTGCACTGACCTCGATTGCCACCTACATCGCTCCCACAACAGCGCGCGATCAGATCGTTTTTTGGCAGATGGGATCCTTATCTGGCGCCACTTGGAAGCAGGTATGCGTCGTCGGGATCATCGTCGTCATTGGAGCGGTGGTCAGCTTCTTCATCGCAGGACAACTCGATACCCTCGCTTTAGGCGAGAGCGCCGCCGGACACCTCGGAATCCACGTTCAGCGACTGCGGATCATCGCGATCGTCGTTGCAGCACTTTTGACTGCTGCCGCCGTTTCGTACGCGGGTGTGATCGCTTTCGTCGGATTAGTTGTCCCCCATATTTTGCGCCTTGTCCTCGGCCCACTGAATCGCTATCTTGTACCAGCTGTGTTCCTCGGTGGTGCTGTGCTGATCACGGTGTCGGATTTGGTTGCCCGTAACCTTATTCCCTTCGCCGATCTTCCTATCGGTATCTTTACGTCACTTTTGGGTGGACCGACGTTCTTTGTCCTGTTGCGTTCGCGTATGCGCCGAGGAGGCATGGCATGAAAGCTGTGAGTGCGCGCAACGTCACTTTTTCGTACGGTGAGCATTCTGTACTCAACGGTGTCAATCTTGATGTGAACGACGGCGAAGTCGTTGGTCTTTTAGGCCCAAACGGGAGCGGAAAATCAACTCTCGTCGGAGTGTTAGCTGGAGACCTTGAGGCCGAGGGAACCGTCCTCATCCATGAACGTCCCATACGACACTACTCCCGGCGCAAACTCGCTCAGACACGTTCCGTGATGGAGCAGTCCGGATCTTTCCCCTTCGATTATCTGTGCTCAGATATCGTAGCGATGGGGAGAATTTGTTGGGCCACTGAGCCAGAACACGATGAACGCATTATCAAACGCTCGATGAATCAAGCGCAGGTCGGCCAATTCGCTGACCGTGTGATCACGCATCTATCTGGCGGGCAGCGTTCTCGGGTGACGTTCGCACGCGTTCTCGCTCAAGATTCACATGTTGTTTTCCTTGATGAACCGACAGCAGCTCTCGACATCGCCCACCAGGAACGCACCTTGCATATGTGCAACGAACTTGCACAAAAGGGGCACGCTGTCGTCGCCGTCATGCACGATATTCAAGTCGCCGCCTCACATTGCGACCGCATCGCATTGATGAGCAACGGAAAGATCGTCGCCTATGGAACTCCGCATGAAGTCCTCACACCGTCGTTGCTTTCTGAGGTCTATGGCTGGCCCATCGAGGTGTTTAATATCAATGGCCGGATCGTGGTCATCCCAGCAGACAAGAGGTAACGTGAACAACACCAGGTTTGACACAGCTCGAGTTTTTTCTCCACAAGGGCGGCGCGACACACTCCTCGTCGGATTTTTCCGCCTTGTCAGTGGCGCTGCTACTGGCGCATTCCTCGTCGAGGTTGCCCGTCACTTCGACGATCCGCAGGGGAGCTGGCTCGGCGCAGGGATCTGTGCAACGATCGCCGTCGTCACAGTGGCGTGTGAAATCTTTTACGGAGGGTACGCAGCACGGCGTGAAGAAAAACGTCTTCGACACCGTGTTTTACACCAACTGTATTCAACGCTCGCGACCTCACATACCCAACCAGCAGCGGTAGTACAACTCCTGACAGATAATATCGAGCGCGCCACGGAGTATCGCCTCACCTACCTCGGATCGACGATTGCTGCGCTGACCTTACCTTTCGTTGTGCTCGGGTATGTCGCCATTTCCTACGATTGGCTCATTGGCATCGCGATCATGGCGCTTGTTCCCCTTATCCCGATTCTGGTAATGGGATTCATGCGCCTGTTGAGGAAAACATCAGCAAACTCTCGCCGCGAACGCGCCCGCCTTTCAGGAGCGTATCTCGATGCGATTCGCAATCTCGTCCTCATTCGCTTACTCGGTGCTGGCCCTCGTATCGAAGAACAGTTACGTGTGCAGGGCGAAGCCAATCGACGCGCAATCATGAAAATACTCGCCGGGAATCAGATCGTCATCATTGTGCTCGACGGGCTGTTTTCCCTGTTCCTCGTGTGTTTCACGACAACTCTCGCTGTTGTTCGGTTCGACGCCGGCGCACTCACAATGAGCCAAGCAATCGCCGTGGTGATGCTTGCGACGCTGCTGGTCGAACCTCTCGTCCAAGTTGCGGGATTTTTCTACGTCGGGATGGGCGGCATTGCTTCGACGCGCGCGTTGAAGAAATATTTGAGCGATTCCGGTTCCTGTGCACATACTCCCGACGAAGCCCCTCTCGCCCCTGTCGAGAGCGTCAGTGACATTTCTCTGAGAAACGTCAGTTTTCACTATGACCGTGGCCCGGTTTTAGAGTCGGTCAATCTTCATATTCCTGCGGGACAACGGGTGGCAATTGTCGGCCCTTCGGGTGCTGGGAAGTCCACACTGTTGAAGTTATTGCGTGGAGCACTGATGCCACAGTCAGGCAGTATCCACATCGGAGGACTCGACACCGGGCGGTCACCCGCGCAACACGTCCGCAACATCAGTGCCGTCGTCACCCAGCAAACGTGGCTTTTCACGGGGACTATCGCCGATAACTTACGAATCGCCCAGCCCGATGCCACACTTGAGGACATGTGGGAAGCACTGGAACGTGCTCACGTGCGAAGCGAAATCGAGGCGATGCCACGCGGTCTAGACAGTGAGGTTGGTGAACGAGGAACTCTGATTTCAGGCGGCCAGGCTCAACGCATTTCTCTGGCACGAGCGCTACTGAGCAAGCGCGCAATTCTCCTCCTTGACGAACCGACATCACAGGTGGACTTGCAGTCAGAAGCAGAGATCACCATGGCACTGCGCGAATTAGAACGGGATCTCACCATCGTGGCCGTTACTCACCGACGAGCGCTCGTTGACCTCGCGGATGTGGTCTACGACGTCCGCGATGCCACACTACGCCAGATCACTGCGAAGGATTTTGACCAGGAGGCTAACCGATGAGCACAAGTGATTTCCAGCGCGCACCGTCTGACGCAACAGCTAGGGCTGACCAAATTCCGCAACCATCCATCAGGCAACTTGTCTCCTGGCTGACCTCCATTACTCGTCCAGTTCACGCGCCGCTGTATATGGCAACTGCGTTACGCATTATCAACCTCAGTCTTGATATCGCACTCTTCGCACTCGCCTCCGGTGGATTAGTCAGCGTTCTGCAATCCCATACAGATATCACAACACTTATTTTCTGGCTCATTCTCATCTCAGTGTGTAAGGCGAGCGCCTATTATGGCGAGCAATTTCTGGGACATTTCGTGGCTTTCCGTGCGCTTGAGCTACTGCGTACAATGGCGTTTTCACGACTGTGGCCACTTGCTCCTGGCGTTGTGTTTCGATCACGCAGTGGAGATCTCCTGACCTCGATAACCAGAGATGTCGACCGTATTGAAGTGGTCTACGCGCACACATTTGCTCCCGTCGTATCAGCGCTCATTGTGCCAATGGGGGCAGTGATTTTCACGGCGACATTCTGGGGAGCAACAATAGCCGCAGTTCCCGCATTCTGCGTTATTCTCGCACTTTGTGTCGTGCCGTTCTTGGGCCTGAGTTCAGCTTTTGAAGCGACGCGCCAGACTCTCTCCCTACGTCGCGACCTGACCTCTCACATTACTGATTCTGTTTTTGGCGCTGAAGAAGTCGTCGGATACGGCCGACAGCGAGATCGGTTCACGCAACAAGCAGCTATCGAAGACGCAATTACCTCCTCCTCAGCCCGCGCTCGCCGTGGAAATGCTATGCGCCGAGCAGGCAATCTTGTCCTGACGCTCATCAGTGTCATCGCTGTAGTGAGCGTTGGATTGTCACAATCTTTACCACTTCCCGTTGTCGCTGGGCTCGCTGGCGGTGCATTGCGTCTCTTTGAAGGTCCGCGCGGAGTCGAAGATGCTGCTGGATATCTCGATCATTCTCTGGCAGCTGCTCGGCGCTTGTGGGACATTTGCCACCAAGCACCGCTTGTCGACGACGGTGTGCAGGTATTACCCGACGGCGCGCTCGACGTCGATTTCGATTCCGTTTCTTATCGTTATCCCGAAGCCTACAGTGACGTTCTCCATAACGTGTCCTTGCATGTTCGCGCAGGGGAACATGTGGTTGTGATGGGAAAGTCTGGCTCAGGCAAGACAACTCTTACCAATCTGCTGATGCGTTTCGACGATCCCACATCCGGGCAGATCACGGTTGGTGGTATTGCCCTCCCAGATCTTCAATGCGATTCACTGAGAAGCACGGTCGTCGCTGTGAGCCAACGCAATGATCTCCTCGATGCCTCAATTCTCGACAATCTTCTGCTCGGAGCTCCACACGCTTCGGAGAATGAGATATGGCAAGCGCTTGAGTTTGCTGCGATCGCTGAGGAAATTCGCGCGATGCCTGACCAGCTTCATACGGCTGTGGGTCCAGCCGGGGCATTTCTCTCAGGAGGACAAGCACAGCGGATCTGCCTTGCGCGTGCAGTATTAATGCAGCCGCGTGTACTCATCCTTGACGAGTTCACCGCCCAATTGAATCCTGCCCTCGAACAGACCATTCGACGCCGACTCGCTGATCTCGATGCCACTATTATCGAAATTTCTCATCGCCAAGGGGCTATCGACAATGCCGATCGTGTCATCGTGTGTGACCGAGGTGTCATCCGTCAAGGCGGCCTCCATTAAGCCCAGAACCGTGTGATGTCATGGACTCATTGCATCACCTGTCGCTCTGTGTACAGAAGAAAATGGCACAATGAACCCATGAGTGAACTTCCCGCAAAAGTATCTGACCTCTTTGACCCGCGCGTGTGGCGAAGCGTTGATGGCTTCCCTGATGCGGATATCACCTACCATCGCGGCGTCGAGCGCGAGTTTGGCAACGACGGCGAAATTCTCTCCGAACGCGATCTGCCGGTGGTGCGTATCGCGTTCAACCGCCCTGAGGTTCGCAACGCTTTCCGCCCCGAAACAGTTGATCAGCTTTACCGTGCAATCGATCATGCGCGTCTGACCGGTCAAGTTGGCGCAGTCATCCTTACCGGCAACGGCCCGTCCCCAAAAGACGGCGGCTGGGCCTTCTGCTCCGGTGGCGACCAACGTATTCGCGGACGTGACGGCTACCGCTACAACGACGGAGGCGACGACGTCGTCGCAAATAAAGCAACGCGGGACTCGATCGATCCTGCTCGCGCTGGGCGCCTGCACATCCTCGAAGTCCAGCGCCTGATGCGCAATTCCGGCATGGTGATTATTGGGGCGATCTCAGGTTGGGCTGCCGGCGGTGGCCACTCACTGAATGTCTTGTGTGATCTGTCAATCGCCTCGATCGAGCACGCCCGCTTTATGCAGGTTGACGCGAACGTGGGTTCCTTTGATGCTGGTTACGGTTCAGCGCTTCTCGCGCGCCAGATCGGTGACAAGCGAGCTCGCGAAATTTTCTTCCTCGCACGCGAATACTCTGCCGCAGACGCGCAGCGTTGGGGCGTGGTCAACGAAGCAGTGCCCCATGAGCACCTGGAAGAAAAGGCTCTCGAGTACGCCGCCATTATCCGCACCAAGTCACCGCAAGCCATTCGAATGCTCAAGTTTGCTTTTAACCTTGCCGACGACGGCCTGGCAGGTCAACAGGTATTTGCTGGTGAAACAACGCGTTTAGCCTATATGACTGACGAGGCACAAGAAGGCCGCGATGCTTTCTTGGAACATCGCGCACCCAACTGGTCTGACTTCCCCTACTACGCCTGATGAGCGCCGTAATGGGCACCGAACTCCATGAGATTATTCATGCACAACCACAGGTGATCCACGGTGGGCGAGGGCCGAGCGCCCTCGCCCACCTGATGGCCACATTTCAGCCAGAATTTCATTCATGGCAAAAAGGCAAACCTGTGCGGCCATTGTTTCTTGTCGAACCTGGTACAGATCTGCATCAAGCAGCTGACGAAGCTGCCACTTTAGGAATTCCTGACGGCACGGCATTGCTCATGCGCACATCGGGATCAACCACCGGCACAGGGAAAATTGTGGCGATTCGTTTCGAGCAGTTGTACGCGAGCGCGACAGCCACCCACCAGGCACTTCGAGGCGAGGGCGTGTGGTTAGCTGATCTGCCATATCACCACATTGCAGGTTTCCAGACAGCATTCCGCTCACTCCTTGCAGGCGACGTTCCCCAGGCAGTGCCACTGCACGATGCCATAGCCACAACGAAAATCGTCGCTGACGCAGCTGAACGTGGTCCAGTCTATCTTTCCGTTGTTCCTACCCAGCTTCGGTCAATCCTGGCATCACCTGAACTCATTGACACGCTCTCTGCGGTACTTTTGCTCACAGGTGGAGCAGCCACCGCTCCTTCTCTCCTAGATCAGGCTCGCGCTGCAGGGCTGACGATTGCCACGTCATACGGTATGACCGAGACATGCGGAGGGTGCGTCTACGACGGCTACCCGATTGGCGACACCAAAATTTCTTATGACCCTACGGGGCGCATTTCTCTTTCTGGTTCGATGGTGACCAGCGGATATCTCGGTAACGTGGATCCCGAGGCTTTTTCAACCGATGCTACTGGCCGCCGGACTCATCACACGAAAGATGTTGGTCGCATTGGCTCTGCTGGTCAATGCGAAATTATCGGACGCATCGACGATGCCATCACCACAGGCGGCTTAACAGTGATGCCACAGCTGATTGAAGAGGCGATCGCCGCTGAATACGGAGCCGATTCAGTCGTTGTCGGCATTCCGAGCGAGCGTTGGGGCCGCAGTGTAGTCGCTGTCGTCGATTCCCCTTTCCCCCTTGAGCAGCACACGGTGCGTTCGCGCCTGAAAGAGCGCCTTGGTGTGGGGTGGGCTCCTGCGCGCGTCTACGACATCACATCTTTTGGCGGCACATGGCCACTCACAGCGTCGGGTAAAATTGACCGACGTGAGCTCACACGTCGACTCACAGAATGGGAGAATACACATGGCATCCACGAATGACTGGCTCGAGGGAGCACGTGTACGCACTCTGCCCGCCTCGATCGCTCCGGTAATCCTCGCCACCGGCATTACTCTCGGTGAAGGCTCGTTTTCGTGGGTGCGCACACTCCTTGCGGCCTTTGTCGCTCTTTTCCTCCAAATCGGGGTGAATTTCGCCAATGACTATTCCGATGGCATCCGTGGCACTGACGCGCAACGCACTGGCCCCACACGTCTGACTGGTTCTGGATTAGTCACACCGACAACCGTGAAATTGACGGCTTTCGGTTTCTTCGCGTTGGCGGCTGTGTCTGGTCTTGCACTCGTGGCAATCAGCGGACATTGGTGGCTGCTTGCCATCGGCGTTGCAGCAATCGTTGCCGCGTGGTTCTACACTGGCGGCACACACCCCTACGGCTATGCCGGATTGGGCGAAGTCTTCGTCATGGTGTTCTTTGGATGGGTCGCCACTGTCGGAACTGTCTACACGCAATCTCATGTGGCCTACTGGTATACGTGGGTTGCCGGTACAGGAATTGGTTTTATCGCGTGTGCTCTTTTGATGGTCAATAATCTTCGTGATATCCCAACCGACGCAGTATCGGGGAAGAAAACTCTCGCTGTGCGTCTCGGTGAGAACGCTGCACGCTGGGCCTTCATTTTTCTCTTGCTCGGAGCACTCCTTGCAGCAGCTGCCCTGGTCTCGGTGGGAGGGGTCTACTTGCTGGCCTGCCTTATTGTGTTACTGATCGGATACATCATTGTGATTAAGCCCGTACAGCTGGGCGCTCAGGGAGCCTCCTTGATCCCTGTATTGCGAAACACTGGCCTGTTTGAGCTTGTCTACGCTGTTCTTATTGCTGTATCGATTGCCCTGGCACAGCGATAAAACTCCTTCTCACTCAAGTCTACGGCACCGGGAACCCCGGTGCCGTAGACTATTTTTATGCTTGGCCTGGTACCGACTGCGGCGTCGTGTGTGGCTGCGCTTCCCCACCGACACCGATTGTCCACTCGATAATAGGTTCCGACGTCGGGGCGGAAGAACCCCCTGCAGGTTCAATGGTGACAAAGACTTTCGCTCCTGGCTCCGGCATCAATTTCACGAATGAAAATGAGCCATCTTTACCGGGGGCATACATACCTCCGCTAGTGATTTTTCCGTCCATCTCCACCCACACCTGCAGACTTTGACCACGTGGAGCGCGTAGTTCCGCGGGGAATGTCACCGCTGCCATATCCATGCTTTGTGACCACGTCAACGTCACTTTATGACCATCATCCATCGTGGTCATGACACGTTCAACGTCTTGAGCTTCGTTGAGTGCAGCATAGTGGCTCACGCTCTGCATCGAATCCATCACGCTCCACCGTCCCGCACCGACGCCGACGACAACGAGCGCCAGCGCCGCCGCAGCGTTCATCGCAACTCGGCTCCACCGACGTCGGCGCAGAATATCAACGACATCAGCTTCATGACGGTCATCATCCGGTGTCGACTGGGCATTGTCCGCACCGATGAGAGCCATCAGATTCTCACGCACATGAGCTGGCGGCTCAATGGGAGCCAAAGATGCTCCGAGTGCTCCAAGAACCTCCGCTTCGGGGGTACCAAATTCGGGGTTATCATGAGCGCTATCAAAACGATCGTCGTTCATCGCTCGCCCTCCAAAATTCTCTTCATTTTTGCCAGACCATCACGGATCCGAGTTTTGACCGTTCCGAGAGGAACCTGTTGCAAACCAGCAATCTGCGCGTGAGTGAGACCAGTCAGAAACGCCAGCTCAACTGTTGATTTATGTGGCTCACCGATCTGTATCAGTGCCTGACGCACGTCATGAGCGACGATACGTGCTTCAACCTCTGCCACTGTTTCGTCGAATTCACGTTCGATCGGCACCGTATTGTCGCGCTCGCGTGCCGCCTGGGCTGAACGTACTCGATCAATTGCGCGACGTCGAGCCAATGTCACGAGGAACGCGCGGGCGCTCCCTTTGGTTGCGTCAAATGTGTGGGCACGTTGCCATACTTCCAAGAACACTTCCTGGAGGACTTCTTCGCTTTGCGCACGATCAACCACAATCGACACAATGAGCGTCAACAGCCTGCCTGACCACGTGTCATAGACACGTGCGAATGCATCGCGATCGCCTTGGGCCACCCGAGCAAGCGCCACGGAATCAATATCGGTTATCACCGGGTAATCGTAACCTGCATCGCGCCGCATCACCATATGCCCATCGTTGTCACTTTGGTGCCTGCCTCCCGACGCCGGTAGTACCGGCGTCGGGAGAAAAGCCAGTGATGTTCTCACTCGGCTCACCCAAAGGTGAAAGAGTACAGTGCCACACCAGGATCGACACTGAGGGTGAGGACACCTTCAGTACCATCTGTCTCTTCGATCAGGGTGATCATATTCGGGACGTCAGGAACATTGACTTCCCCTTTTTTGTTGCCCATCTGCCACCGGATCTTTCCTGATCCCGACGCGACAAGGTTCGCTTGCTTGCCAAACCAGTTGAGTTTGAGCTGTGCGCCTGGCCCGCTTGGGGTAATCGACTGATCGTCGACCTTCCACCCGCCACCGATAGCGAATCGGTTCAGCGGAATATCCGCGGGCAGAGTCGCACGGTGCTCCCCGAGAGTAATCGGCTCGCCCACTGCATATTGGGCACGCTGTGCACCCAGATATGTTTCAGGGCTACGTGGACTCGACGTGGCCTGGTCATCAGAGGAAAAAACTGCAGCTGGCAGCTCCACTTTCGGGTTTGCTTCCTTTAAGAGCTGACGAACAAGTTTCTCAGTGTTTGCTTCTCCGCCTTCGCCATACTTAATCGCACGCACTTGTCCTGTCGAATCAGCCAAGTAATGTGCAGGCCAGTAATGGTTGTCGAAATTAGTCCAGGTGGTGAGGTTCGAATCGACAGCTACCGGGTAGGTGATGCCCAAATCCTTTACGGCTGCGCGGACATTGCGCACTTCTTTCTCGAAGGCATACTCGGGTGAGTGGACGCCGATGACTTCAAGGCCAGCATTTTTGTATGTTTCATAGAGCTTTTCCACACCAGGGATCGAACGCTGACAGTTAATGCACGAATACGCCCAGAAGTCGATGAGGCTGACCTTACCTTTGACTGATACAGGTTTCTCTTGAGCAGTATTGAGCCATGCCACAGGCGAAATCTGTGCGAGCGGGCCACAGTTGCCCAATTCAGTTGCACCATCAGCACACGCGCCCTCGTTTGAGCCGTGGAGGAGTGATTCAGTTTTCTCTTGCGCCGAGGCAGTCCAATCGGGCAGAGCGCGTTGCAGATAGGCAGGGAGATTAAAGACCATTCCGATCGAGAGCGCGATAAGCGCGATGCCAGCGCCGATACGAATTCCACGCTGTCGAGACCGGAAAGCACTGATTCGTTCAGCCAGATGTCGACCGGCAAGAGCAAAGAACAGAAGAGGAATCGCTGTGCCGATGGAGAACGACAATGCTAGGAGTGCAGTGTCAGCACCGATCATGCCGGTTGAGCCAGCAACAGCGATTGCCGCCAAGACCGGGCCGGCACACGGCACATATGCAGCGCCCAACACCAGGCCCAAGACAAAACCGTTCGACGATTTCGTTTCACGGCGACCAAAACGTTCAAATGGCTTCTCAAGTAACTCCATAAAGCGCGGGAAAAGCATCGCGACACCCAGCGTCGCCAGCATAATGATTCCCGCCCAGCGGATTGTGTCTTGTGGAAGACGTAAGAGGTTGAGCAGAGTCGATCCGAGCAAAGTGAAGAAGGTGAAGCTCAGAACGAGTCCGCCAACGACAAAGTAGGGACGCCAGCGCGACACCTTCGCCACCGACGTCGGGCTGCTGTTCGGCGCACTGTTGGCACGTGCGCCTGCCGAGCTGCTTCCAGGGGTGCCGATGAGGTTGCCCGATGTGCTGTTACCGATAAGGTTGCCACCACCGACTCCAATGAGGTTCGATGTTGAAGCGCCAGATTCGCCGCGTGCAGACTGCGCGCCTCCGGAGAGGAAGATGACGGGCAAGACAGGGAGGATACACGGCGAAATACCGGTAATGAAGCCTCCTAATAAGCCAATGAGGATGGTGACCATAGTGAGATCCTTTCAAGATGTTTCAAAAGACATTCGGATCTGTTGACATGTTGGATTGGATTTACCCAACCATTCTTCAGTGGCGTGGTTCACACCATCACACCCAATCCATTCGACGTCGGGTGCCGAATACTTACTGAATGCTCGCGCACCAGGCGCAGCACAGTAGACAAAGGAACACACATGAATATCCGTAAGATCTCCGCTCTGACCATGATCGCTCTTGCTTCCGTCGCCGGTCTTTCCGCGTGCAATTCCGGTTCGGAAAAGATGACTGATGACAAAATGACCCATGCACCCTCGACCGACAAGATGATGGATGACAAGGACAAGATGTCCGACGGGAAGATGACCGACGGCAAAGACAAAATGACCGACGGCAAGGACAAGATGTCCGACGGGAAGATGACCGACGACAAAATGACCGACGGCAAAGACAAAATGACCGACGGCAAGTGAGCAAAACCGGGTTCGATCCCTCCCAGAGGGTATCGAACCCGGTTTTCAGTTAGGCTAAGTGAGTGGCTCGAATCATTCTTATTCTGGTGATCATTGCGCTTCACATCTACACTCTCATCGACGTGATTCGCTCTTCCGATATGCCTGCACGCCGCATTTCCCGGCCCGTGTGGATACTTCTCGTTCTGGTGCCCATCCTCGGTCCACTTGTGTGGCTCGGTCTAAAGTACCAGCACGTTGTGACAAGGGATTCCTTCCAACGTTCAGGAGGATCTACTTTCGGCCCACAGATCAAAAAGAACCGCGACGTCTCCGCACCGCTTGCGCCCGACGACGATCCCGAGTTTCTCGCACGCCTCGATGCGCAAAACCGCCGCAAGGCCTGGGAAGAGCGTCAGCGTCAAGAAAAAGACGATAAAGGCAATAAAGAAAAGCACCACCCTTTCGACGATGAGAACCCCGGTGGACTGTACGGCCACAAGTAAGAACCCCTACAACGTCGGGCGGGAAACTATCGCCCGTGAATTGCTGCCTCACTCGAACCGGGAGTCATATCAGAAGCTTGGCGCATTAAATCAGCGACAGGCTCAGCATAGGTCACCGATACCAGCTGATGATCAATAAAGTTCAGTGACGTCACTGAGGCAAGCGAACACTGACGCTTACGCGGATCGTGGAGCATTGGGTACCCTTCCACAAAGGAACGCATGGTCCAGATCGGCAACTGGTGACTGACAAGTACCGCTTCGCCCCCTCGCGCCACCTCCAGCGCATGAGCAACGGCACGTGACATTCTCTCGATTACCTCGGTATACGGTTCTCCCCATGACGGTTTTGCCGGGTTGACATACCAGGGCCAGTACTTGGGAGAAAGAAGAACAAGGCGATTTTTATTGATCGCAAGCCCTTCAAACTTGTTATCAGCTTCAATGAGTCGAGGGTCGCATTCAATATCCAGACCGAAGACTTCAGCTGTGGGGGTTCCAGTTTCAATCGCCCGTTCAAGAGGTGAGGTCATCACCGTGCGAACATCGCGCGCCTCAAACCAGCGGCCAAGCCCCTGCGCCATCTGATGGCCGAGGTCAGTGAGATGAAAACCACCACGACGTCCGTAGAGAATCCCCGTGGGATTATCCACTTCGCCGTGGCGGACAAGATGCACGGTAGTCATGTCCATGCAAACAGACTACTAGAGCTGAGAGAAATCAGCCTCATCAAGAAGCTTTGCAGAGCGATCTCCATGCGCGAGGAATTCCTCACGCGTGAGCTTACTGAGCAGATGCTTGCGTACTGAATTGACATGTTTTGGAGCCGACTCTTCCAACTTAGCAAAGCCGTTATCCGTTAAAGTACACATGATTCCGCGGCGGTCATCCACACAGGGTTCGCGCAGGACGTAGCCAGCCTGCTCAAGACGCGAGACAGTGTGTGTTAGACGCGAACGCGAGTGTACAAGATTCTTCGCCAGTTGCGACATACGAGCTTTGTGATTAGGAGATTCTGAGAGGCGCACAAGCACCTCATACTCGTTAAATGTGATGCCGTTTTCCTCAAACATATCTCGGTTGATTCGCTCGATTGCATAAGCCGTACCGCGCAGGAAGTGACGCCAAGCAATTTGTTCTTGTTCATCAAGCCATTCAACTTCATGCTTGTTTTGTGCCATTGGCCCTCCTTGAAAATCTTCTCGGGGCGAAGACTGTGTGCAACCACTTCACCCTTAATTGTTGAATATTATACAACATAATCAAGGGAAAGTAAATCCCATCAAACCACTAATATTGCACGAAGTACCTTACCAGCGCCACCACTGAAGACAGAAAAAGCAGGAGCCTTTCGGCTCCTGCTTGAGATGTCACTTCTTGTTACGACGCTGATGGCGAGTCTTACGGAGAAGCTTGCGGTGCTTCTTCTTCGACATACGCTTGCGACGCTTCTTAATAACGGAACCCACCGGTTACCTCCGAACGTACTAGCTGATGCTGAACTTAATGAATACTACCCTACAATATCAAGCGCCGGAAACTTCACGGCGTTCAACAGGCGATGCTACGCCAATCAAGCGTTCAAGCGCGGACCGCGGCACGCGATACGAGTTCCCTACGCGGACAGCAGGAAGCTCTCCCGAATGCACCATGCGGTACACGGTCATCCGAGAGACTCGTGTCAACTCAGCAACCTCAGCAACCGTAAAAAACTGCGGCGCCGACGATGGAAGTTGTGCCATGAAACCATTTCCTTTTGCGTACGACCGTATGGCCTGACGTTGTGTGAGAAGCATTGACGCGCCGATACACTATCTGACGCGCTACATCATCCTCAAGAATACCCGATAACCTCACTAGTCGCACACATCTCACGAAATTGTCCCGCGCGATACGATAGGCACGCACACACACCCACAGAAGGGAAAATGGATGAGGGTCAGCGCTCCTGGAACTACCGAGCCAACGATCCGTGATCGCATTGATGCCTTTGCGCAACGTTCGCCTGCACGACTAGCAATGATTGTCTTCGCCCTCATCATTGTGTTTTTCGCGTCCCTTCTTCTCTTACCTTTTGCGTCCGAAATATCAGGAAGCGCTGGTGTGATGGAAGCACTGTGGACAGCAACCTCTGCAGTATGCGTGACAGGACTGACCGTCGTCGATACGGCAACGTATTGGTCGGGATTTGGCCGTGTGGTTATTGCGATCGCGATGCAAGTTGGCGGTTTAGGTGTGATGACATTGGCATCGATCCTAGGCTTGGCTGTTTCGCGTCACATCGGTCTCACCCAGCGTATGCTCACCGCAACAGAGACTAAATCTCGCCTCGGTGAAGTTGGCTCACTCCTTCACGCAGTACTCGTTACTTCTCTCCTTGGTGAGGGAATTTTGTTCCTCGTCTTTATCCCCTCTCTCATCAGCCGTGGTCTATCGGCGCTCGAAGCCATCGGCCACGCCCTCTTCTTATCTGTCTCAGTCTTCAACAATGGTGGATTCGTCATTTGGCCACAAGGGATGGAGGCATTCGCCGGCGACTGGTTCGTGTGCTTGCCATGTATTTTGGGAACATTCGTTGGCGCGATTGGTTT
Source organism: Arcanobacterium sp. (ex Cirak et al. 2026) (assembly GCF_053585065.1). Lineage (NCBI taxonomy): Bacteria > Bacillati > Actinomycetota > Actinomycetes > Actinomycetales > Actinomycetaceae > Arcanobacterium > Arcanobacterium sp. (ex Cirak et al. 2026). Next base: position 64,250 of record NZ_JBQJCE010000003.1, on the reverse strand, counting down.
CCCCGTGATGCTCAATATCGCTTCGCGTCGCACCAGCATTCGATCTTGGTCACTACACACCAAGATCACGGTGGTGACATATTTTCTCATCTGGATTATTGGTGTCCTCCTGTTTGCTCTGCTCGAATGGGCAAATACAAAAACTATCGGCGATCTTCCCACACATTCCAAAGTGTTGACATCGATGTTCGAGGCTACGATGCCTCGCTCAACTGGCCTCTCCGTCATCGACACCTCACAGATGAACGAGTCGACATGGTTCATGTTCGACATCATGATGTTTATTGGCGGTGGCTCAGCATCAACATCTGGCGGTATCAAAGTCTCGACTTTCGCCGTCTTGCTTCTGGCGATTCTCGCCGAAGCCCGAGGCGACCGTGACACGGAAGCCTTCGGCAAACGCATCCCTCCCGACGTCGTCCGACTGGGTATTTCTGCAACCTTCCTCGGTGCCTTTATGGTTGGCACGGTGACCTTGCTTCTGCTTCATCTGACTGATATTCCACTCGATAAAGTTCTTTTTGAAGTGATCTCAGCATTTGCCACGTGTGGGCTCTCTACTGGCGTCACAGCAGATCTTCCGACCTCAGCAAAAACTATTTTGATCGTCATGATGTACTTGGGACGTGTGGGAACAATGACTTTTGCGGCTGCGCTCGCACTACGCAACCGACGTCGTGTTCTGCGGCTCCCAGTGGAACGCCCAATCATCGGCTAACCCGTTATGATCGAAGCAACGAAAGGGAAACTATGGCCAAGAAAAACGAAGCTGCGCTCGTCATCGGTTTGGGACGATTTGGTACCGCTATCGCGATCACACTCGATAAGCTCGGCAAGGAAGTGCTCGCTGTCGAAGCAAACGACGAGCTGGCACAAAAATGGTCACATCGCTTCGGCGTGGTTGAGGCTGATGCTCGCAATGCTGAAGCACTTCGCCAAATCGGTGCCGACGACTTCGACGTCGCCGTCGTCGGCGTAGGAACGTCACTCGAAGCATCCGTGCTGATCACAGCGAATCTCGTGGATATCGGCGTGAAAGAAATCTGGGCAAAGGCAACCTCGCGTGAACACGGCACAATTTTGCGCCGTATTGGAGCGCACCATGTCGTCTACCCTGAGTACGACGCTGGACAACGAGTGGCACATATGTTGTCAGGGAAGATGCTCGACTACATCGAAATGGAAGACCAGTTCACAATTGTCAAGATGTATCCACCCAAGGAGTTGGTTGGGTTTACCGTGGCACAAAGCCGTGTTCGCGAGCGCTACGGAGTAACGATCATCGGTGTGAAATCACCTGGCCAGCCATTCGAGTACACCACACCCGAAACGAAAATTGGTGTCGGTGACACACTCATTGTCTCCGGGGAGCCAGGACTTTTGGAAGAGTTCGCTGGTCGCTGAGCGCTACATCGTATGGTACGCCGACGTCGGCGGGGTTTTTACGTGAGCTCGCGCCGTGGACGGTGGGGAATTTTTTCTGTCAACCACGCAGTGATCGTCAATTTTTGTCATAGGTGAGTTTTAAGGTGGGGGCATGGCAAAAACAAAAGTTTCATTCGTCTGTAGCGAGTGTGGATGGGAGACCAACAAGTGGGTTGGTCGGTGTGCTAACTGTGGTGCGTGGGGCACAATTGAAGAATTCACCCACGCACCAGTCCTAGGAAAAGCACGCTCACTGACCCCTCATACCCCCGCGCAGCCCATCACAGAAGTCTCGGCACAGGCGTCGGTCAAAGTGCCCACTGGCATCGGAGAACTTGATCGTGTCCTCGGCGGAGGAATTGTGCCCGGAGTGGTAATTTTGATGGCCGGCGAACCAGGGGTCGGAAAATCTACCCTGCTTCTTGATGTTGCAGCTCGCGCAGCTGATGAAGCCGCTAAACGCCATGACGCACCTGTTCTTTATATCACCGGCGAGGAATCTGCCTCTCAAGTTCGTTCACGTGCCGAGCGTATCGGTGCGCTCACATCCCATCTCCTTCTCACAGCCCAAGCGGATCTTTCTCGTGTGCTTGGCCATATCAACGATTCCACCCCTTCACTTCTCATTGTGGATTCTGTACAGACAATTGCAGATCCAGATGTGGAGGGCGCTGCCGGTGGGGTCGCGCAAGTTCGTGCTGTGACATCCGCCCTTGTCGGAGTTGCAAAGTCCATGGGGATCCCGATGATGCTCGTTGGCCACGTAACAAAAGAGGGCTCAATTGCAGGTCCACGTGTCCTTGAACATCTTGTCGACGTCGTGTGCCAGTTCGAAGGCGATCGTCATTCTCGGTTACGCATGATTCGCGCAGTGAAGAATCGCTACGGGCCAACTGATGAAGTGGGCTGTTTCGAGCTGATTGATTCTGGCATCCGCGAACTTCCAGATCCTTCTGGTCTTTTCCTTTCGGCGCGTAACCTCACGGTTCCGGGAACCTGCGTCACGATGACTCTTGAAGGGCGCCGTCCAATGCCAGTAGAAGTTCAAGCACTCTGCGTCCCCGCTGCTGGTCCGCCTCGGCGTACCACGTCAGGTGTCGAATATTCTCGGGTGTCCATGATGCTTGCTGTTCTGCAGTCTCGGCTAGGTATCGCATTCGAAAAACAGGATATTTTCGTCTCAACTGTTGGTGGTGCTCAAGCAAGCGAGCCCAGTGTGGATATAGCTATTGCACTCGCTTTAGCCTCAGCTGCATCTGATCTTCCGCTTGCGCCCGGCGTGGTTGCGATTGGAGAGGTATCACTGACAGGAGAATTGCGGCCTGTCATCGGCTTGCAACAGCGTCTGAATGAAGCTGCCCGGCTTGGTTTTCGCATTGCACTCGTTCCACATACCGCGGATCTCGTCATTCCACCAGAAGGAATGGAGATCCGTACAATCTCTGACGTTCGCCAAGGAATGCAATCGGTTCTCCCTCTCGGAGGGAATCTCTCATAGAGAGTGCGGCCGACTAACCGTCCGTTGACTTTTGCCCTGCAGGTGGAGCGGATCCCTCTGTGGGCTGAGTTATCTGATCGCCAGATGAAGCACCAGTCGACTTGTGTCCAGACGATGTTTGTCCGCCTGTGTCCCCACTGCGCGAATAACCAGAGATGAGAGCGAAAGTCTGCCCTTTCTCAGAAATCGGTTTGTCCCCGATGAATGCCTGGGCAACATACGTGCCTGGTTGAGCCACAGCCGTCCCCGCACAATCACTTCCACTGGCCACACCATTCCAGGTGATCGAAACTTTGGTGCTCATCCCGGCGTCGAGTAGAAGTCGCTTCTTGTCGACACCAACTTTGCACGCACGTGAATCAAAGACAGTGTGGCCACCGGATGTGACCACGACATGCACGTTATCTCGTCCTGCTTCCATAACACACGGACGTTTTTTATCTGGATTTTTCAACCCAAGCGAAAATTTCACTTGTCCACCGGCGATCGTCCCCGACTGCGAAAAAGATGTCGTTAACGTGTCAGTTGAACACGCTACCGGCGTGAATGCTGCAGCTGGATCTGTAACTTGGGTCTGTGAAGAAATTTTATTCGTCATGACTTTCACGCCGAATACCACCACAACGATCAACACAATGACACTGGCAATCGCGAGCACCAAGCGAGGGTTTATTTCTCGGCCAACGCTTCCTCGTTGTACTGCTACACGTGACGAGCGCTTTCCTGCGACACGACGAGAGACGCCGGCGCGATTCGTCGAAACATTTCTGGGGCGTCCGCGATCCAGACGCGCTGTGCGGCGTCCGCGATCGATCCCGCTGGTTGAGCGGAGCTCACGCTCACGGCGTTCAGCAGACCGGCCTGTTCCTCTCAGCGGTTGTGATTCACCTGCACGTAGACGAGAGGAACGCGACGACGGGGTAGATCGCCGACGCTCATTGCGCCCAGTACCGCCATTGACACGACCGTTTTGTCCGCGGTCATTCGCTCCGCCCCGAGGGCGCCTGTTATTGTCTGCCACAAAAATACCGTAACGGCTGAACGGGACAAAACCCACCTCCCACGCCGATATATAGCAGGAGACGGCCACCCATTTGTGTTGCTGCTTTCACCGTCAGACACTTCTCTCCCCTCGCACAAGACACAGCACACTGGCACAATGGGCGCGTGAATAAGCGCTACCCCATTCTCATGACATGGTTCGAGGCTCACAGACGTGATCTGCCGTGGCGACGAACGCGTGACCCATGGGCGATTCTTGTCTGTGAAGTGATGAGCCACCAGACCCCACTGTCACGTGTCGAACCGATATGGAATGCATGGATGCATCGCTGGCCCACTCCTGAAGCGTTGGCAGAAGCATCTTCTGCTGAGATCCTCGTGGCATGGGATCGACTAGGCTACCCCTCACGCGCACTTCGGCTCGCTCAATGCGCAAAAGTCGTGACAGAGAAATTTGGCGGACAGATCCCCCGCTCCCGCGCTGCGCTTCTTTCTCTCCCGGGCGTCGGCCCCTACACCGCCGACGCAGTTATTGCCTTTGCCTTTCATGAACGTTCCGTAGTGCTCGACACGAATATCCGCCGAGTGCTTGCACGCTGGGATGGTGCCGCTCTGCCACCACCTACCCAGACAAAGGCCGAAATTTCACGAGCTGACGCCGCTGTTCCCGACGATCCTGACCACGCCTGGCAATGGAATATGGCGATTATGGAATTCGGCGAACTCCTGTGCACAGCCCGCAAACCAGCATGTCAACAGTGCCCCTTGTCCGCAACCTGCGCATGGTTCGTCGCTGGCAGGCCTGCGGATGAACACGCACACAAACGCAAAACTCAAGCATGGAAAGGAACAAATCGTCAAGCGCGCGGAGCAATCATGGCGATTTTGCGCCAATCTCCCAACGGCGTCGACGCCGCCGAACTTGAACACGCCAGCGGAATCGAACCGACGCGCTACACAGTGGCACTCAAAGGCCTCATCAGTGACTCTCTTGTGGAACGTCATGGATCGAATGTGCGTCTGCCCCAGTGACTGAGCATCGAGCAAGAAAACGCGCCGCACAGTCTGGGGAACAAATTCACGATAAGCTCAGGTGATGGACACCAATGCACGCAGACTGAGCTATCTCACATACGCTGGGATTGCTCTGGCATCTTTCTCTGTTATTCCACTGACAATCGGCCTTTTGTTCCTCACAACTTCCGTGCATCACACTCCGGTGGTGGTCATGGACGCCGCGGGCATGATCCCTATACTCGCGGTTGCAACACAGGCAATCGTTCGCTCACTACGCGGCACTGAGTGGCACAGTGAATGGCAGAGTTTCGCATTAAACACCAAGCGCGCTGCTGCCGGTTCAGCGATTATTGTCCTGTGTACCTACCTCTTTTACAGTGCAACGGTAGGCTTCCTCCCCCTCATCATGCCTACTCTCGTTGCACTCGAAGGCCCCATCGTGCTCGTGATCGCCTGGCGCGCAGCGTCGCGATTCTGCCGATCGGTGAACTGACAAAACAACGTCACGGATACACACCACATCGCTTTTCACACCTTCCTGCAGGGGAATCAGCTTCACCTCCTCGATCACCTTCGTTTCACAGATAGGTAAACTGCAACCATGAAGTTCGATCAAATCACTCCACCTGTCGCGTACCACGGTGAAGGCCCAGCGTGGGATCGTAGCTGGGGAGGTTTGCGTTGGGTCGATATGCTCGCCGGCGACATCCTCACCCTTCTTCCTAGCGGAGAGGTACATCGGCTGAAAACTGGCTCCAAAATTGCCGCTTTTGTTCGTCCGCGCGTCAGTGGTGGTTTCGTTGTCGGCCTTGAACGAGGTCTAGGCATCGCCGATGACCCCTTCGGAGAGATTCGCCCCATGCCAGGAGCCGAGGAAGTGTGGACAGATCCAGATATCCGCATGAACGAGGGCAACACCGACCCGTGGGGGAATCTCTACTTCGGCACAATGTCATATTCACGTCGCCCTGGCGTCGGCAATGTCTACAAAATCGGCTCCGAGGGCCGGGCGCACGTTGCCATTGCCGGCACGACAACGTCGAACGGGTTAGCTTTCGTCGGTAAGACCCGCGCCTACTTCAACGATACTTCCTTGCGCCAAACCGATATCTTCGACGTCGTTGAGGGACGGCTCACGAATCGGCGCGCCTTTCACGATGCGACTGGCACGTCACCGGATGGCCTCACCACCGATGCCGATGGGAACATTTGGGTTGCGCTGAATCGGGTGGGTAAAGTACGCCTATACTCCCCGAGTGCAGAGATTCTCGGCGAGTGGAAACTTCCGGTGCGACTTGTCACATCTGTCGCGCTTGGCGGCGAAGATGGACGTGACTTGTTCGTGACAACGTCGCGGGAAAACCTTGACGATCCTGAAAAATCCGCAGGTGCAATCTTCCATGCACGGGTCGACGTGCCCGGCCCCACGCTCACCCCATTTGCCCGCTAAGCGGTATTCTTAGGGCTATGTCCACTCCCCTTTCAAACGACGGTCTTTTTGACCTCCCTGAAGGCACCCGCCACGAACCGCGTGCGAAAGTCATTTTGGTTTCAGGCCCTTCAGGTTCTGGAAAGACTCGCTTCACGGATCGATCCGGCCTACCCTCCATTCACCTGGACGATTTTTACTTCAACGGCGACATGCCCGGGCTTCCACGCAGGCACGGCATGGTGGACTGGGACTCAATCAATACTTGGGATCGTGAGGGAGCGGTATCTGCGCTTGTCGAGTTGTGTACCGTCGGCGAAACAACCGTACCGATCTACGACATCCCCACATCGAAACGCCTGAGTGAGCGCCGGCTCGAACTCGAAGGACGCCGCGTGGTGCTGGCCGAAGGCCTGTTCGCTGCAGATATTATCGACGATCTGTGCAAAGAGGGGATCCTGGCTGATGCCCTGTGCATTTCCCGCCCACGTCTGCAGACGTTCTGGTTTCGCCTCATGCGAGATCTCGACGAAGCTCGTAAACCATTCGTGAATCTTATCCGACGTGGTGTGGCACACTTCTTCCACGAGCCGATTATGTACCGTGAACTCACTGCTAAGGGTGCGCGCAAAGTGTCGTATACCGAGGCTCAAGAAGTTCTCACTCAGCTCCTCGCTTCTCAGCGTTGGGACTAGTTTGGCGATGTTGTTGTGCCCCTGAAGGTCAAACCTTCAGGGGCACACCAACATCGGTATCTCTGACAGGAAGATTAGGCCTGACCAGAATCGATCATATTATTGACGCGTTCCACTTTCGCCTGAATCATGTTCGTGTGACCAGGACGAATATCTGCCTTCATCACAAGCGAGATACGCGGGGTCATTTCTGACATGGCATCAACACACTTTTTGACAACGGCCATTACCTCGTCCCATTCCCCCTCAATTGTGGTGAACATCGAGGTCGTTTCCTCTGGGAGGCCTGATTCACGCACAATTTTCACTGCGCGTGAGACAGCCTTGGAAACTGAACCATCCGGCTGATCCGTGGTCTGAGGGGCAATCGAGAATGCAAGAAGCATCGGTTTCTCCTTTGGTGGAACTTGGGATATCGGTGACAAAATTGACTTTGCCAACACTGGAAATCTTCTACCGGCGTCGGCAGATACACGAGTGGCGAGGAAACAATTTCCTCGCCACAGGCGCAGTTACTTAGTGGGCTTGACGAACGGGAACAGGATCGTTTCACGAATTCCCAGCCCTGTGAGCACCATGAGCAGGCGATCAATGCCCATACCCATACCACCCGATGGCGGGAAACCTGCCTCCATCGCTTCAAGGAAGTCTTCGTCGAGCTGCATAGCCTCAGGATCACCGTTGGCAGCTTCGAGAGACTGCTGAGTCAGGCGCTCGCGCTGGATCACCGGATCGGCAAGCTCTGTATATGCGGTGGCGATTTCCATGCCACGAATGTACAGATCCCACTTCTCCGTCAGACCTGGACGGGAACGATGGTTACGAGTCAGCGGTGAAGTATCCTCCGGGAAATCGAAGACGAAAGTCGGTTCCCAGATGTGATCGCCAATGAGCTCCTCGAAGATATCTTCAACGATTTTGCCGTTCACAGCGTATTCTTTGACAGAAATCTCGTGCTCGGCAGCGATCTTGAGCAAACGTTCACGCGGTGTATCCACTGTGATCTCTTCACCGAGCTTTTCCGACACTGAACCGTACAGATCGATGCGCTTCCACTCACCACCGAGGTCGTATTCGGTGCCGTCAGCCAAAGTGACCACATGTGATCCGAAAGCCGCCATTGCCGCATTTTGAATCAACTCGCGAGTCAGATCGGCCATCGTCTCGTAGGTTGCGTACGCTTCGTAGGCCTCGAGAGCTGAAAACTCTGGCGAGTGCGACGAGTCAGCGCCTTCATTTCGGAAATTCTTCCCGATTTCGAAGACGCGATCGACACCGCCAACCACAGCCTTCTTCAGATGAAGCTCCGTGGCAATACGCAGGTAAAGATCTTCATCATAAGCGTTAATGTGGGTCGTGAACGGACGTGCTGCCGCACCGCCATGAAGAGCCTGAAGAGTAGGCGTTTCAATCTCAATGTATTCGTGAGAATCGAAAGTTGAACGCAACGACTTCATAACATTCGAACGAACACGCACCATGTCGCGTGCGGACTGGCGGGTAATAAGATCAAGATGGCGTGAGCGGATACGAGTTTCCTCATTCAAAGTGGCCTCTGTGCCATCTTCAGCTGTGAAAGTCTTGGGTAGCGGGCGAATAGCCTTCGACGCCATCGTCCATTCGTGCGCGAACACAGAAAGTTCGCCACGCTTGGAAGCACCAATGTGGCCCTTGACCCACAGGTGATCGCCAAGATCCAGATCGACCTTGAGCGCGTCAAGGGATTCCTTGCCAACGTTTGCCAAAGAGAAAATCACCTGGACACGCGTTCCATCTCCAGCCTGGAGCTGAGCGAACGCAATCTTGCCTGATGGGCGGAACAGCATTACTCGGCCAGCCGTTGCCACCATCTGGTCTTCGCGTTCCTCCCCCGGCTCGATTCCGTCAAACTGCGCGCGGATCTCCGGGATACGGTGTGTAATTTCAAGCTCAGCCGCGTAGGGCTGGCGCCCCTCAGCGAGCAGACGCTCGCGCTTCGACATGCGAACCGCTACCTGCTCCGGGGTGTCATCATGCATCACGTTTTCAGTCACGCACCTAGCCTACCCCAGCATCGCACTTCGCCGTTATTTTGCGTCAGTCTCTGGCTAATCTCACTCCTCAAATACCCCTTCTGGTTAATCTCACGCCCAAACAGAATCGTTCATACTCACACCAATCGTATTTTGGCACCCCTCATATCGCTCCTTAGCCTTATATGACGTCAAAATGCGATATGAGGGGTGCCAAAATACCAGCGGGTGAAGTATCAACCCTGAATTAAACAAAGCGAACTGCTTAGGGGCGTGCAGAGATTCAGGAAACGGACCGAAGGTAAGCTTCGCCATCAAAAGTATTGCGGCTGGCAAGATCGCGTGCGTTCTCACTCATTTCACCCACGTTTCCCTTGGCAAAGTGATCGATCACCATCGCAATTGCACCATCACCCGTCACGTTCGTTGCTGTGCCAAAGGAATCGAGCGCGATATATGACGCAATCATTAAGCCCACTGACGCATCATCGAAACCAAGCATTGTTCCCAAAATTCCGACTGACGCCATGATTGCGCCACCCGGAACACCAGGTGCAGCCACCATAATGATGCCGAGCATGAAGATGAAGCCCACCACCTGCGCAGCACTCACCGGCAAAGCGTGAAGCGTGATGATCGCCATTGCGAAAGCAGTAATCTTGGACATTGATCCCGCCAGATGGATCGTTGCACAGAGCGGCACCACAAATGATGCCACGGGTGTCGAGACACCGTTTTTGAGGGTTTGTCGCAGCGTGACAGGAATCGTTGCCGCAGATGAGGAGGTTCCCAAAGCAGTGAAGTAGGCCGGCATCATCTTTGCGAGGGCTCGCAGCGGATTCTTCCTCGCCAGGGCACCCGCGATGGAATACTGCGTGCCAAGGATGATGATTTCAAGGATCAACACGAAGACCACAATCTTGATCAGAGTAGCGATGATCTTCGCGATCTCGCCAACCTGAGTGAGATTGAGGAAAATGCCGAAAATATGGAGCGGAAGAAGTGGAACAATCACCTGAGAAATCAACCCGGTGATAATTTCGCGGAATTCAACAAAGCCCTTGCGGATCACTCCACGCGGAGCCAAAGAGAGGCCGATTCCGATGACGAAGGACAATACCAGCGCTGTCATGACTCCAAAAACCGGCGGAACTGAGAGGTCCTTAATATATCCTGTTAGTGCAGCGGCTGAAGGATTATGAACATCGACAGTGTTCCCAGCGCGGAGAATATGCGGATACACCGCTCGTGCCGCAAAGAACGTCAGGAAGCCAGCGAAGAGCGAAGATGCATATGCAATCGCTGCAGTTACGCCTAACCATTTGCCTGCACCTTTACCAAGGTCGGCGATTGCGGGAACGATGAGACCAACAATGATCAGCGGTACAGCGAATCCAAGGAATTGAGAGAAAAGATCGTTAAATGTGACGAAGACCCGCGTCAGCGATGTCGGGAAAAACTGTCCACAAATAATGCCCGCCACAATGGCGCCGATAACCCAGGGCAAAACGCCCGCGCGTTTGAACGCTGACATGCCTCGTCCTTTCTCTTGGAAATGCGTGTTATCGGAGAGGATAGGCATCTCCACGGATGAATTTCTTGATCGCCCGGATAGTGATACAGGTGGCATCTTTCCCTCCTGAACACCGCCCTCATCGTGCGTTTGAGAAGCACTCACTGATACACGTAAGAAAAGCCCCCAATTTCGGCGAATGATTGTCTTTGCAAATGTTTATTCAGTCAGTGACGCTTCCCTTCAGTCACTACAAAACAAATCATATGAAAGGCACTCATAATGTGAAAGATGAGTTCTTCCATTCTCACCTTTTCAATCTTTTTATCATTAATCATATCCGGCACCACCCCCGCCAATGCGTAAGAAACAATAACGGAGGAAAATTCCTCATCGACAAAATCTGGTGATCAAGCGAAGAAATTTTGACTTAATGCTGGAACAACGATCATGGACATTGTCGGAATTCGCGCCTGCTACGACCTTTATAGCGCAAGTTAAATCATCGTCGATTGGAATCTTGGTGAATTTATTAAACAACCCATTAATAGGAACGATTCTTACAGGCGTTGGCGCTCTGTTCTTCCTCACTTTTGCTATCGGAGGGCTCCCCAGCATAACCTCCCACAAACCAACGAAGAACCGGCGAAGAAAACAGCGACCGAACATTAGCCGTGAGGTCAAATGGTTTTTCTTCATTGGTTTCTTGCTGACGCTCGCAACAATCGCAGGCATTCTGGAAATCATTTTCGGGTAGTAAGTAGACCCCTGCAACCTCAATAAGTCGAGGTTAAACAAACATCTGTGTGACAGCACCAATACAGGGGTGGGCTGAATGTTTGAAGTGCTCCCTGAAAGTTGGACTCGATAATTGAGTTCCTTCTTTCAGGGAGCACTTCATTTTCCAACATTCAGCCCACCCCGCGGCACAGTTCATAGCGATATCAATTAGATGCCGGAAGATTTCAAACCTTGGTCATTCGGCGGAACCTTTCCGGGGTTCTGTCCAACTTCGACGATGTGATTGTGCTGGTCAACGAACACCACTGCTGGAGTATTAGTTCGAGCACGTTCCTCATCCACCCACTGATAGGCCATGAGAATCACAATGTCACCTGCGCTGGCATGATGTGCAGCAGCGCCGTTAAGAATCACTTCACCCTTGCCGCGCTCACCCGGAATTGTGTAGGTGGAAAGACGTGCACCGTTGGTGACGTTGGCAATATCCACACATTCACCTGGCAAAATATTCGCTGCGTCGAGCAGATCTGCATCCACGGTCACTGACCCGACATAGTGCAAATCTGCTCCGGTCACTGTTGCACGATGGATCTTTCCCGAAATCATCTTGCGCATGTTAAGCAATCGACACCTCCATGTTATCGATTAGTCGGGTGGGTCCCACATAGGCGGCAATAGCAAGAAGCCCTTCCCCATGTGCGTTGTTATCAAGTTCAGTAAATGTTTGAGGGTCGACTAAAACGAAGTAATCCAAGCGCACATTGGCCCCGTGAATTGACTCACGTGCAACACGAAGCACTTCGCCAGCTGAAGCACCCTCCTCGGCAGCATTCCGTCCAACTGTCAGTGCGCGCGACAAAGCAAGTGCGTCACAACGCTCGCTTTCAGAGAGGTACGTATTGCGAGAACTCATAGCAAGCCCTGATTCTTCCCGTTTAATCGGCACTGCACGGATCTCAAGATTCATGTCCAAATCCGCCACCATCGTACGAATCAGTGCAAGCTGCTGTGCATCCTTTTGCCCAAAGTATGCCAGTTGTGGACGCACCAAGTTCATGACTTTGTGAACCACCTGGAGCACACCAGCGAAGTGGGTCGGGCGCGTCTTGCCCTCCAAAACCGTCGCCACAGGCCCCGGATTGATTCGCACAAGTGGTTCACGCGGATACATCTCTTCGACTTCTGGCGCAAAGACCAGCTCCACCCCCAGTGGCTCAAGAAGCGCGACGTCGGCTTCCAAGGTGCGCGGGTATGCTTCGTAATCCTCACCTGGCCCGAACTGCAAGGGGTTGACGAAAATTGATACGACCGTATGGTCGGTTTCGGCTTTCGCTTGCGCAACAAGCGACACGTGTCCCTCGTGCAAAGCCCCCATCGTCATCACGAGCGAGCGCGTACCTTCGAGTTTCGCCAGTTCGCTTTTCAGTTCGGCCTTCGTTTTGACGACCTTCATGATTCCTCCACAATGTTGATCATTTCTTCGGCTTGGCTTTCGCTAATCACTCCGCGAGAAAGCGCACGGCCCACAGTGGCGCGGGCAAGAGCCCTGTACGTTTGAGCGACGTCGGCCAGCTGAGACATATCATTAGCAAGCTCGTCGAGTTTATCGAGATGCCCGCGAACCGTGATAGCATCGCCGCGCACTACGGGACCGGTTTGGAGAGTTTCACCTGACGAAAGTGCACCCTCCAAGGCAGCTTGAGTCAACGGACGTAAATATGCCCCTGGGTCGTCTATCCCAATTTCTGCCAGTACACGTTCAGCCTGCGCGACGACGGTGACGAGGTGATTAGCACCGTGGGCAAGCGCCGCGTGATACAACGGCCGATCGACGTCAGCGATGACGACACCTTCACCACCCATTTCAGCGACCAACGCAAGACCGATCGGCTGAAGCATCGGAGCGGCTGAGACCGAAAAAGGACATCCTTGAAGGCGAGCAACGTCGAGGGATGTTCCAGTAAAAGTCATCGCGGGATGAACGGCGAGTGTTAATGCGCCTGCGTCAGCAGCACCAGCGAGAATATCTGCCCCATAACGTCCAGCAGTGTGCATGACGATCTGTCCTGGTTGCCATGCGTCAAGTTTCGTCAGCCCCTTGATCAGAGGAATAAGTTCACGATCAGGAACCGCGAGTACTACCAACTGTGAGCGCTCAATGATTGTCTGTACATCAAGCGCCGGCACGCTTGGAAGCATATTTTCGAGTCGATCCAGCGATTCTTCCGAAGTGGCATATGCGCCGATGATTGAGTGTCCAGCTGCGCGTAAGGCGCTACCGATAGCTGCACCGACTTTGCCGGCTGAGACGATTCCAACGTCCAAACTCGTGGTATTCACGCTTAATAGTTTAGCGCCGCGTCACTGTGAGATTCTTCGAGCGTGAGACAGCCCACCGGTAAGGTGCTCAGTGGAGTTTCTGGGCGCCCAGTGTCACTTCCGATAGTTCAATTGCGAAGAGCGCCTGCAAATATGCCACGCATCAAGGATGACCGTATCAAACGGAAAATCCTGGATTGACGTATCTCCCACTGCCGACGCCTGGCACAACTGAAGTGTTGTAGCTCCGCAGTGTCGTGACAAAAGCCCGCGTCGGACGTGAACAGCTTGGATATGTGACAGCGGAACAATGACAACACGGCGTCACAAGAATCCTTCCTTGACGACGATACGTGAATTCCTCACCTAGCGAGTTCATAATCCGATTCGAGTTTTCCATTCATCGATCGTCTCCGAAACTTTCACGGTGCGCGCTTGAGCACCGAGTTCCTCGATCTCGCTCATCGATGATTGAAGCATCGGCAATGGATAATTCTTCACTACGGTCATCGAGGTGATTGCCACAAGATTCAGATCCAGCGAAGCCAGACCACGGCGGCGCTGAAGCGGCCCTTGAGTGATGGCAATAGACTGCCACCGGTCAGCTGGGATAAGGGTAAATGCGCGTCCGATGCGCTTCTTACGGATCGCGATCACTGACGGCGTTGCAATAAACCCACGGAATTTCCACTGAACAGGATCAAAGAGGCGAGCACGTTGAGTGGTTCTCTTGAGCATCGTGTCAGGTGTACCTGTCAGTTCAGCGAAAAGTGCAGCATCATCGTCAGATCCGAGTTGAGGACGCAAAATCCACATCAAACGTTCGAGATCCGTAATTTTTCCGACCGGCATGACTGGTACGCCGGAAAGCAGATTTTCTTTGGTATCATCGGTGGTTCGCCCAGCGACGGTCACATCGATCGTCCACCAGCCAAGAGCACGCGCCAACCATGACTGCGACACAGAAATAGCGTGGATCCGCTCGGGAGGAAGGGTAATCGTCCGGATTGATGTCAATCCACTGCGAACACGAAGCCCATGCTCAGAGATGTAGACCTTTGTATCCCATTGAGTAAAGGCTGGTTTAATCACCGCATAGAACACACCCAAAGCAGTCAGGATGAGCCCAAAACTCACTCCCTCAGTCACCACAGTTATCCACACAGTAAAGACAAGATATGCAAGGGCTAAGATTCCTGTCCCACTCACGAGGCGCACAATGAGCAGGTACCACGGATTGAGCTCGTAGATGAGTCTGTCATTAACCAGATCGTCAGGATCGAAAACCGGGATAGCGGGCGTGGCAATGAGATCTTCCTGCGAAGCGGACACAAGCTCCTGTGAATCTGCCGACTCATCACCGCCAGTCTCATAATCACCGCCAGTAGTGGTGTCAGACGGATGCACGCCCTCTTCTCCAATCACATGGGCATGAGATGTGATCTGCACCCCGGAACGTTTACGCGCAAGTCCGTTAAGGAGTTCATGACGCAGAGCGCCACAATCCGCCATTGTCAACAGCCCCAACCTCAATTGGCGGTCCCCCACTGCCGCAGAATCAACAACAACCGTGCCAAAACCAAAAATTCGACCAAAAAGCGATTGGTCAATCTCGACACTCTGAATACGTTCCCACAACATATGCTGACGTGTTTTGACCAGGACGCCACTGCGGTAGTGGACACCGTTTTCCACCAGTGCGAAACTCTGTTTCTTCCAAATGATCCATCCCGCGACAACCGCGAGAGTCGATAGTGCAAGAACTCCACCGACAAAGAGCACCACGTAGAACCAGATATCCGCCGACGGATGAATACTTTTCAGTCCCTCCGTCGGCCATTCTTTGACGATGTTGTAAAAGATCACCGCTACGAACGCCCACAGCGCAGTGCCCTTCGTCAACGGGGTGACCTTGTGGAAAAATCTCCAGGCCTCTTCAGGAATTTCTTCGCACTCGTTTTGGCTCTGACCCATCACAAGCCCTCCGCCATCGCATTGCCCAGTTGAGTCAACTTGAGACGCAAACGATCGGCTTCCTCTTTGCTGACACCGTGAATCGTAGCATTGGTGGTTGCGGACGCGGTGATGAGTTCGAGACTCGAAAGTCCGTAGTGTCCCAAAATCGGACCAGCCGAAACATCAACCTGTTGCATACGCCCGAACGGCACCACCACAACACGTTTGAACATCACACCACGGCGAACCAGAAGCTCAGTGTCCCCTTCTGCATATCCAAATGCGCCCACTTGCCGACGCATAATCCATGCACACCACGCTGTGACAACACATGCGGCGACAACAACTCCCCAACCAATCCACATGGCGATCGTTCCCCAGAAAAATGACGCTATGACAGCATAAGTCAGTGATGGAGCGAGGAGACACAAAGCAAGAATAAGAATGTAAATATTCACCACTTTGGCATATCGCGGATCCACTGGAGTGAATTGGACGGAAGTCAGTTCATTTCTCATGCCCTTAAGCCTACAAGAGACCTATGACAAAAACCGCGTTCACTTCTCTCCTTCACGCCGGCATCGCACCTCGCGGAGGAGTGGAATCGTCATCAGTATCGTTGATGCGACACCAACTTTCAGCGATGAGTCCACATACCGAAAGAATAATGGCACTGAGTGCACATACCAGCGCGCCCCACATTGCACTTTCCAATGACGCCGTTGGGCCAGTTCGCGCGTAGGCTGCACCGATCCCCGCTGCGATACCGCCTGCAATAGCTCCACCCCGCGAACACGCAAGAGCATACACATAAGCACGCGCAGCAGAGAGCGGATCCACAGCAATTTTTTGGTGTTGGTACTGCCGCACTGGCCAGGCCAACGCCAAAGAAATCACGCCAAGGCCAACAGGGACAATTCCTGCCAATGCCGAGATATCAACAGGAGCTCCCCCATGAGAAATCCACATGTCAACGCAGATAAACACAGTCAGAAACGCGATTGCCATCACCGTCAGCAGAGTTCGGATCGACGTCGGCTGGAGTTTCCCATCTTTGCCACGCATCACCGGCTCCAGGCACCCTCAAGACGCTCGATCCCAGCCTGCGGGAGCTTACCGAGAAGACCCTGGATCGGCTCACCTGACAATCGAGCATCAGGCTCGATTTGTGCCCACGGTTCCAGGACAAAGCGGCGATCTTTCGCGCGAGGATGTGGGATCGCGATGGTCGGCGAATCCGAAGCAACGCCTTCCATATCCACAATATCGAGATCGAGAGTACGTGACCCCCAACGCTCGCCACGGACTCGTCCGAGCTGGTCTTCGATCCACTGCAGATTTTCCAACAGTGGCACGGCACCATCGGTCGTGGAAATGATCATGACAGCATTATAGTAATCAGCCTGCGGACGCTGCCCCGGCGCAAGGACAGGAGCGGTGCGGTAAATATCCGAAACTTCCTCAACTTCGTAAACTTCTTCGATTGCAGCGCGTGCTGCACGCAGAGTATCGAGTGAATCACCGACGTTCGATCCCAACGCGATCACAACACGACGTGGGAACGTCACGTTGCGCATCAGCGGGCTTTGGCGATAGATTTCAACGCCGACGTCGCTGAAGGTCCGTTCCAGAGGTGCGCCTGGCTTGTGAACCACCACGCGTACATCAATTGGCCCTAGTGCAAGTACGGCGTCAGCAATACGTGCCGCAAGGGTCTCGATCAGATCGACGTGCGGGCCTTCGACAACTTCGGCGACGGCGTCGGCAACATCTGCATAGGAGATTGTGTCGTACACAGAATCTGTTCGTGCTGCGAGAGACGTATCGGTCGACATCGTGACGTCCACAATGAAAGTCTGTGGATCAGCGTGTTCAAAATCGAGGACGCCGTGCGTCCCCACCAGGGTTAAGCCACTGAGGTGAATCGAATCCAGGTTCATCGTTCCCACTTTCGCAATTGTTGATGAACTGCTACGGCGCTTACCGTGGCAGCAACGTTATGTACGCGTACACCCCACGCCCCATTCTCCCATGCAATCCCCGAGATCACAGCGGTAGAAATATCACGATCACGAGCGATATGTTCACCAGTCATCGTGGCAGCAAGGAACCGCTTACGCGACGCACCGAGAAGCACCGGGTAGCCGAGCTCGTCAATTTCTTTCCAACGAGACAAAACCTCCCAATCCTGCTCACCAACTTTGGCAAAACCAAGTCCAGGATCGAGAATAATATTGTGGTCATCGATTCCAGCGGCCTTAGCCAGCGCGAGCTGTTGGGAGAGTTCACTTTTGACAATCGTGACAAGATCGCCGTCATAAACGGCCAAAGAATTCATCGACTGTCCATTACCTCGTCCATGCTGGAGAATATAGGGAACGCCAAGGGATGCAACCGTCGAAAACATGGTCGGATCTGCCTGTCCCCCAGTGACGTCGTTGACGATGTGTGCGCCAGCCTCAATCGCTTTCGCTGCTGTTGCCGCATGATATGTATCCACAGAGAGGGTCACATCTTGTGCGAGTTCGCGCACGACATCCGCGATACGCGCCCATTCTTCATCGGGCGTGAGCATCATGGCTCCAGGTCGAGTCGACTCGCCCCCGATGTCAAGAATTGTGGCTCCTTGAGCAATAAGTTCACGTCCATGAGCGATCGCCGCGTCAGGTGAGGCCCATTGCCCCCCATCGGAAAACGAATCCGGTGTGACGTTCACAATTCCCATAATTTCCATGTTTTACCTCGATTGAATCAGGCTCATGGCCTCGGCACGGGCAGCACTATCTCGGAGCCATCCGCGCACTGCGCTGGTGGTGGTCTTGGAACCGGGTTTTTTCACGCCGCGCATTGTCATGCACATGTGTTCAGCTTCGATCACAACAATCACGCCGCGCGCAGTGAGTCGCTTCACGAGAGCGTCAGCCACCTGCGTCGTGAGACGCTCTTGGACTTGAGGTCGGCGAGCGTAACCTTCGACAAGGCGCGCGAGCTTGCTCAACCCCGTCACTCGTCCACTTTCTCCAGGGATGTAACCCACATGAGCCACACCGAAGAAAGGAAGCAAATGATGCTCACACATCGAATAAAACGGAATGTCCTTGACCAAGATGAGCTCTTGATGACCAATATCGAAGACAGTATCAAGAACCTCAGACGGATCAGTGCCTAGTCCCGCAAAAATTTCAGCGTAAGCACGCCCCAGACGAGCCGGTGTATCAGCCAGTCCATTGCGATCCGGATCCTCACCGATCGCAACCAGGAGGTCACGTACCGCTTTTTCAACGCCGTCGGCATCATACCTATCGCTCATCGCCGGCCTCCGGCTCGGCAACAGGACCGACCGTGCCGTCCACAGGACCAATTCCCTTCACAGGCTGATTCTGCGTGTCATCTGCCGACGCCGGAGCAGGGACTTCAACTGGCGGAAGGTCTGAAACCGGGCGCGTCTGCGCTGATAACCACTGTTCACGAGGAGGAGCCTTGACAATATCAGCGAAGATCTCCTTCAGCTCTGCTTCAAGAACCGTTTCCTTTTCCAGAAGACGTTCGGCAAGGCGATCAAGCACATGACGATTGTTCATGATCACTTCCCACGCCTCTTGTGACGCTGTTTCGAGAAGCTGACGTACTTCATCGTCAATAACAGCAGCAGTCGAATCAGAGTAATCGCGTGACGATCCTCCACCCATACGCGTCATTGGATCCGATTCGTCAGCAGTGAAACGAACAGCACCAACGCGTGAGCTCATGCCATATTCTGCCACCATCTTGCGAGCGATCGACGTGGCCTTCTGAATGTCATTCGAAGCGCCGGTTGACGGATCATGGAAGACGATTTCCTCAGCCAAACGGCCGCCCATCGCGTACACCATTTGGTCAAGCAGCTCGTTACGCGACACGGAGTACTTATCTTCGGCTGGCATCACCATGGTGTAGCCCAGTGCCCGACCACGGGGAAGGATCGTCACCTTCGTTACCGGATCGGTATGGTTCAATGCGGCAGCAGCGACTGCGTGTCCGCCCTCGTGGTAAGCAGTCATGCGCTTATCCTGTGGGCTCATGACACGAGTACGACGTTGAGGACCAGCAACGACGCGATCGATTGCCTCATCGATATCATCCTCTGTGATCCTCTCATGCCCTCGACGAGCTGCCAACAACGCCGCTTCGTTGAGCACATTTGCCAGATCAGCGCCAGAGAAACCAGGAGTGCGACGAGCAACCGCATCCAAGGTGACGTCATCGGCGATTGGCTTACCCTTAGCATGAACCTTGAGAATTTCGAGACGACCACCAAGATCAGGAGCATCCACCGCAATCTGACGGTCAAATCGTCCTGGCCGCAAGAGTGCAGGGTCGAGGACATCGGGACGGTTAGTCGCTGCAATAACAATCACGGACGTGCGATCGTCAAAACCGTCCATCTCAACCAAGAGTTGGTTCAGTGTCTGTTCACGTTCATCATTTCCGCCGCCGATACCAGCACCGCGGTTTCGTCCAACGGCATCAATTTCGTCAACGAAAATAATTGCGGGAGCCTGCTTCTTCGCCTTGGAGAACAAATCACGCACACGCGAAGCTCCCACACCGACAAACATTTCGACAAACTCAGAGGCAGAAATATGGAAGAAAGGAACGCCAGCCTCTCCGGCAACAGCCTTTGCAAGTAGCGTCTTTCCCGTTCCCGGAGGACCGTAAAGCAAGACACCCCGAGGAATCTTGGCACCCATCTTGCGGAATTTACCCGGCGTTGCGAGGAATTCCTTGATTTCAGCGAGTTCCTCAACAGCTTCGTCTTCTCCCGCAACATCAGCAAAGGTGATCTCCGGGAGATCCGATTCAACACCTTCGCCCTTGATCTTCCCAAATTGCCCCATCCCCTGCTGCATCTTGGGGAAGAGCCAGAAGAACAGTACCACGATCACCAACATAGGGAACATGAGGGAAATGAGCCCGCCAAGGAACGACTGCACGGGCACCGTGGCATCATAACCATGAGAGCTCTTGGCCTTTTCGATCAGACCCGAGACCTTTTCCGCTTGGGGATCGATATATTGGAACTGGATTTTCTTGGTCGCACTCCCCTTATCTCCTTCAAGAGAAACAGGGACAACTTCCTTATTAAGCAGCACCTGAACAACCTGAGATCCATCGGTCACCTGGATGTTCTTAATATCGCCCTTTTCCAAAACTTCGATACCTTGCGAAGTTTTGACCGAGGTATACCCGCCAGGATTGAGGAAATACACAAGCGATCCAGCAATCAACGCAATCAGGACAATACCGCCCCAAATCGTTCGCCGTTGCTTTCGACGCTGCTCTTCTTCCTGCTCTTTCGTCAGTTCGGGAGCATCATCATCACCAGACTTGTCATGATGACTGAAAATCGAGTGCTTCGGACGCTTTGATGACTGGTTGTATTTGCGATTTGACCTGCGAATTTCCTCGCGATCAGGCAATGATTTCTCCACCTGTTCGTTGTCCTGGCGCCCGGTGCCCTGGGGCTGATTCTCGCTCAATTTTTCCTCCGTGATTATGGAAATAACCCCTCCATTTTACTTCACAGAACGACAACACATCGACGCGCTACTTTGTCAGCGTAACTACTGGGGAAAACGTGATCTTTCCACGGATTTTTTTCGCCTGCGCTCCCGGAAGTTCCACAACTTTTCCACCTGCCGGATGTGTCACAAGGTCATCGAGTGCGTCAATGTGCACGTACCTCAACTCCCCCGGACGAGCTCCCGCCTCAAACGCAGCCAAGCGCAATGCACGAGTGCGCACTGCACGTGGCTGACGTGCAAGCATCTTGGCGTCGACGACGCCCTCACCGCAGCTCACCTCGTCAAGCGCCCGGCGTCCGAGCGCATCAAGCACCTCGACGTCGTCGGCCAAAAGCCTCGCTGTCCGTGCCAATGCTCCCACGACGTCGCCGGAAAGTTGCCCAAGTGCGGGGAGAATTTCGTGACGGATCCGGGCGCGAGTAAGCGGTTCGCCCGCTGCGGTGCGCCAGGGGCCATCGAGAGCATTGCTTGGGTCAGTAACGGTGGGCCAGCCAAGAGCACCAACCGCAGCCTCAAGCTCTTCCTTGCGCAAGTGAAGAAAGGGGCGGTAAAGAGCGACATCGTGAGCACCAGGAACGTGAGCCACTGCTCGCATCCCCGCAAGCGAGTTGGCACCAGAGCCACGAGTGAGTCCGAGTAGAACCGTCTCCGCCTGGTCACACGCATGGTGTCCAACAAAAACGGCAGGCTGTTGCGGGCACACCTCACGAGCCGCATCTGCGAGCGCAGCGTAGCGAGCTTCACGGGCAGCGCCCTCAGGCCCTCCAAGTGAGGGAAGATCAACGCGTACGCATCGAGCCTCGAAACCTTCGTGGCACAAAAATTGCGTGACTTCGCGAGCTTCTTGTGCACTTTCCTCGCGTACCCCGTGGTCGACGACGAGCGCGAGAATACGTTGACCTGTGCGTGTCGCCGCCCACGCTGCCCCTGCCATCAATGCCATTGAGTCGGCTCCACCCGACACTCCGATAACGACATGTTCACCGGCGTCGGGAAGTGAACGCAAGAGGGCGTGACGAACTGCGCTGAGTTCTGGAGCAGGAAAACTCATACTCGAGCCATCCACAGTTGCGGCGATTCAAGTTCAGCAGTGAGAGGGAGATGAAGGGGATTTTGCCAGATTTTGTTTAACCTCTGCATTCCCCCCTCGGCGACCACAGCTTCGACGAAGTTTTTCCCCTGGTCATACTGAACAATTTTGTGGGCGAGTCCCACCCAACCACTCAACACCGTTTCCAGTGTGCCCCTCATTTTCCGGTGAGTCTGAAGAACTTTAGCCAGTGGACGCCGAGATGGGATTAATGAAGAGGGCACAGAATTCATCACAAATTGTGCGTGCCCTCCAAGCAAGGACAACACAGCACCCAGTTCATCTCGCGCCCCAGATTTATCTGCCAGCGTTTGGCGAAGACGCGAAATAATCACGTCCTTCAGCCACGGTGCAGCGGCGAATTGGATGGCGTGTGTCATTTCGTGAACACTGACCCACAGCGCCAGATCACGTCGATCCAAATCAAACACCTCACGCAGGTGATAAATATTTGGGGCAACAAGGGTCAATCGTGGTTCAGGAGCAAAGGGGTCGAACTGTCCCAGCACGCGGCGAGCCGCCAATGCGAGCATTGGAGTTAACGCCAGGTCTCCCACTGGATGATTGACACTTTTTAACATTGCCTGTGCACCCTCTCGTGCGCGGCTCACCCAGCCCAAGCGAGAAACGACGTCGAGACGCACACCCTCGATGTCACAATGCTCAAGACCTGATATTTCTCGCGCAATTTCGGTAGCCCTCTTGGCCTGCTGACGCAAGTCAGCCACAAGTGCACGTGCCGATGCGTCGCTTGCAGATGGGCCGGAGCCAGCAACCACCGAAGCGAGAGCGTGATGAAGCCAAGAAACCATCATAACTCCAGATTACCGCGCCTCACAATCACAACGCGTACAAATCAGCGAGGAAAGAATCAATCACCGAGCGCATTCCCGGCGAAGCTCCTTCCTTGATGTTGTCAATGAGTACCGAGAACACAAGCGGTTGCCCTTTTGCCGTTTGCATATAGCCGGAAAGAGAATTGGCAGTGATTAAAGTCCCCGTTTTAGCCCGGACAATACCGGCCAAATCCGTTCCAATCATGCGCTTCCTCAATGTTCCATCGAGCGCAGAAATTGGTAGCCCTGAGCCAATTGATGAGGCAGAGGGGCGATCCCAGACTTTTAAGAGAATTTGCGATTGAAGCCGGGCTGTGAGCCGATCCGTGGTTGATAACCCTGAACTCGAAGAAAATACTGCACCTGTCACATCACACCCAAGCTCGCGCAAGTATTCTTTCGCCGCCGTCGCCGCCCCTTCGAAGGTCGCTGGTTGTCCTTTTTCTTTGGCGACAAGCCTGCCTAATGCTTCAGCGATCGTATTATCCGACTGCTTGAGCATCAGTTCCACTAGGTCACGCACTGGAGCAGATTCAACGCTCGCAAGGACACGCGCATTCGAAGGAGCGGTGGCTCGCTGAGGCTCGCCTCCCTCAATCCCTGCCTTGGCGAGGGCACGAGCAAATACTTGTGCCGCACGAAGATCAGGATGAGGAGCGTATTTGCCGTTCACTCGCCCCTCATCAATTGCGATCGGTTGCAATTCCATCACATAGACATGATCACCTTCGTCAAGATCATGGTGATAGGGCGCACCTTCGAAGAGCGAGGAGTCGACGGCAATATTGACTTTGCGTGTTCCGCTCTTTTTCAGTTCAACCGCTGTGTTGCGTGCAAGTTGCTCGATTGATGCCCGTCCTTCAGTAGCATACGCATCACCTGCCCCCTCGCTCAGAAGGGTGTCTCCCCCGCCAACGAGGTAGACCGTGTTTCCAGCTAACGCGGTTGTGGTGGACAATGTGCGCTGCGGGCCGAGAACGTTCAGCGCCGTCAACGCCGTCACAAGTTTCATGTTCGATGCCGGAGTAGTGGGCTGTGTGGGGTGATACTCAGCGATCGTCTGTCCAGTAAGTGGGTCTGCAACAGCAATCGAGGCATTCCCCGAGAATCGCTCATGTTGAACGAATTTCTCAATCGCTTTTTCGACCTTCGCAGACGAAGGCGGCGCCTGAACAAAGTGCGAGTCGATCGACATCGGAGGCGGAGCTGAAGGTGTCGGGTAGGGCGCTGCCGGGATTTGTGCAGGAGCGACAGTGAGGATCCCCGGAACCACATCCCAGGCATCCGCCATCGCATACCCGCCCAGCACAAGTGCACAAACTGAAATAAGAACGCGTGATTTCACCTCTCCATAGTGTCACACCTCGCCGCAGAAGGAGCGAGGGAGGGCACAATGTTGTCACATACGGGACGCAGGACCTAAATGCGCGTTACAATTTCGGTAAAGAAATACTTATCGAGCAAAGGAACGCCATGGAGTTCGACGTCACGATTGAGATCCCCAAGGGGAACCGAAACAAGTACGAGGTGGATCACAAAACCGGCCGAATCCGCCTAGATCGTATGCTCTTTACGTCCACTCGTTACCCTGATGACTACGGATTCATCGATGGGACGCTTGGCGAAGACGGCGATCCACTTGACGCTCTGGTTCTGTTGGAAGAGCCCACATTCCCTGGTTGCGTGATTCGGTGTCGTGCGCTGGGCATGTTCCGCATGAGCGATGAAGCGGGCGGCGACGACAAGGTTTTATGCGTACCGACCGGCGATCAGCGTGCATCGTGGCGTACGGAGATTGACGACGTTTCCGAGTTCCACCGTCTGGAAGTTCAGCACTTCTTTGAGGTTTACAAGGATCTTGAGCCAGGTAAGTCGGTTGAAGGCGCCCACTGGGTTGGACGCGCTGAGGCCGAAGCAGAGATTGAGCGTTCATTCAAGCGAGCCGAAGAAACTGGATACTACGATCAGCACTGAGCGCACACAGTATTTTAAAGGGCGGGCAACCATACAAGTTGCCCGCCCTTTAAAATACTTCAGGCCTCAGGAGTCAGAGAAAAATGAGGAGACCCTGCTGTGCGAGCAGGGCCTCCATGAGGAAAACAGAGTCTCCATGAGGAAAATACGAAATTACCCAATGCGCAGGTACACGGGGTTGCCCCACACTGCACGCTCTTGAGTTCCCATTGATGGGTTCCATGCGGCGATATGCATACCGTTTCCGGTATAGAGTCCAACATGTCCCGGCCACCACAACACGTCACCGGGACGAGCCTGAGAGGCAGGAACCTGGCGATAATCTCCCCAGAATTGGTTCACATACGAACCTGTACGACGCGGGGTAGTGATACCGAATTTCTGGTAGACATACCAAATGAATCCTACGCAGTCCCAACCGGTGTTTGGTGAAGTACCAGCCCAAACATATGGCACGCCTTCAAACTGACGCGCGTAGGAAACAACAGACGATCCGCTGGTTGAACGCGAATCGGAGTTCGCCGATTTTTGTGCATTGTGGCGTGCTGCTGCTTTTGCTTGCGCCTGACGTTGCATGTGCTCACGGGCGGCTTTTTCCGCTGCAGCGCGCTCGGCAGCACGCTTCTGTGCCGCTTCCCGCTCAGCCTTATCGCGTGCTTGTGCTGCGGCTTTTTCTGCCGCAGCACGCTCGGCAGCTGCTCGCTGTGCTTCGGCACGCTCGCGAGCCTCGTCAGCTAAACGCTCACGCTCAGCTTTTTCAGCCTCAGCGCGTTGCGCTTTCTCTGCAGTCGCCCGAGCAAAAGCTGCCGCCTGCGCAGCCTCCTTCTCCTTCACAGCCTTCGTAGCTGCGTCGGCGTCGACTGCTGCCTGCGCGGCCGCCTGAGCGCTCGCCCGAGCAGACTTTGCTGCTGCCTTAGTGGCAGCCGCCTCAACCGCGGCTTCCTCGCGAGCTTGATCAGCTACACCCTTAGCGCTCTCTTCGTTCTCAAGGCGAGCTTGCTCAATAATTTCGGCGGCTGCCGCCTTAGATCGTGCCACGCGCTCTGCTTCGAGATCGTCGAGTCGCTTCGCTTCGAGGTCGGCCGTGGTACCTTTCTGTGCGGCAAGGACACCAGCCAGCTGACCACGTCGGGCTGAAGCTGTTGCAAGCTGAGCGGTGACGGCATCCGACGCAGCCTGTGCAGCATCCGCTGTCGATCCAACCCGCTGCGCAACGGCGGTCGCAGCCTGCGCTGCAGCGTCGGCTTTCTTCTGAAGCGTCGTCGCAATATCGAGAAGAGCCTGGAATTCCTGAACCGTGGAGTCAACATGGGAGGCAAGTGTGCCGAAAGCACGTTGCTTCACCTGGGCTTGAGCTAAAGAATCGGCTCCCATGAAATAGAAGGAAGACTGAATTCCCGCAGCAGAATTTTGATACATCACCTTCGAGACGTTGCCGAGCTCGTTACGAGCGCGTTCGACGTCCGCTTTCGCTGCGTTGGCCTTTTCTTGAGTGTCCATCGCACTATTGACAGCCGCATTCATTTCACCTTCGGCACGCACAGCTTGAGCTTGTGCATTTGCAGCGGCTTCTTCGAGCTGCGACGACTGCGCAGAAAGCTGTGCAAGTTCATTCTCCACATTCGATAGCTCGCTCTGTGTTTGTGCCTGTGCAGAATGTGCTTCTCTGACTTCATCGTCAGTTGTGGGATCAGCGCTCGCCAACTGAACACCACCAGCGGCTACTGCGAAGGCAGTCAACGATAGTAACCCATATTTCACTGTTCGTTTCACGTGAAATTTCCTCCATCCGCCGACGGTTGACGGCGTGTGCACTTGCCCCGGCGAACCGGATCGCATATCTGAACCAAAATCGAGAATATAACAATTCTTTATAAAAGGAAACAGCTCTCTCAAAATTCCCACAAAACACATTTGTCACATAAAAGCTGTTTGATCTTCTTTTGTTTCGTTCAATGACTCAAAATGTGGAAAATGTGGTGTCATCTTTGTTCCCTCGCCAGTACAGTAGGGATATGCGAACGTGGGAAAACGACATGATCAACGGATACGTGCACACCACCCTCCCCCTCCACGACGACGATTACGGGCCTGTAGTAGCAACTCTCACGCGGCCATCGTCGCCGGTGGCACATCCCCGTTTCGTTGTGCTCGCAATCCATGGTTGGAACGATTACTTCTACCAACTTCCCCATTCCGAGGCAGTGATGGATGCCAACGGCGCCTTCTACGCACTTGACTTGCGCCGCTATGGCCGGTCATGGCGCGAGGGACAGACCTGGGGATATATCGAAAATCTCTCTTCCTACGACGAAGAAATACACGCTGCACTCGACGTCATTCATGAGGAGGTCGGCACCGATATCCCGTTTATCCTTTACGGGCATTCAACTGGCGGGCTGACCGCATCGCTGTGGGCTTCACGGCACCCTGACGCGCTTGACGGTCTGATCCTCAACTCCCCCTGGCTCGAATACCAGGGGTGGAGCAGCACCCGAGTGGCTGGTCGACCGCTCATCGAAGCCATCTACAAGATGGCACCCTCAACCTACATCCCCGTTCCCGACGCCGGGGTGTATTCCTCTACTCTCACGCGATGGAATCCCGATCCACGCTATCGGCACACGCCGTCATTCCCAATTTATGTGGGGTGGCTGCGCGCAATCGCGGAGGGTCACAAACAAGTCGCGCTGGGACTGGGCATCGAGTGTCCAACCTTAGTTCTGACGTCTGCAAAGTCTGCAATTTCTTCCCCAACCCCCGATCAGGCGACACAGTGCGATGTGGTGCTCGACGTTGAACAGATTTGGAAACGTGTGGCCGGCCTTGGATCACACGTCACGTTGGTGAAACTTCAGGGTGCCATCCATGACGTCCTTCTTTCCGACGACGCTGCACGTACACGAGCCATTTCAGAAATCAGAACGTGGGTGGATGCCTACATCACGCAGTAGCCATGTGAAGGACAATCTGATGTGAAGGAGGGGACAAACGACCGTTTATCCCCTCCTTCACATCACAAAAAGTCTGCTAACCGCTGACCTGAATCGAGTTGCCACACAAGCCACGCATTGCGGTATTTCCCAGCTCCAACAGCGTCGGCAGCTTCTTGAGCTGTCGCGTATTCGGTGCCGTCCTCGCCACGCAGGAAGCCCGACTCAGTCAGTGTCATCTGAACATCGATTCCGCGACGCCGCGAGTACCAACGAACCGTTGTTGGAGCATTGACTTGAGCCGCGATTCGGATCAGGGTCTCATGCCCATTTTGCTCGCTGGGAACGGATGCCTTTTCTTGCGAACGATGAGGGTGACTCCATCCGTGAGGGTGTTCGTATGCAGCACGAGCGACAGCTGCCTCAGCTTCACGCGCAGATGCACCTTCGTCAAAGATCTGGTGTTCGTTTGCCTCCGGCGCAGCATCATCCCAGAGGCGTTGTTCTGGACGACGTGCAGCCCGACGAGCTTCCTCATACATTAAAGCTTCAAGTTGAGGGCCTGCTGGGGTCTCCTCAATATGCCCCAAATGATCGTCACCCATTACCGAATCTGTATTACCTTTACCAGCATGAGCGGACAAGACTGTGTCCGCATCCGGCTTATTGACTTCGAGAGGCTGAAGAGCTTCAAAACCGCCCTCAGAAAGTTCAGCCAACATGATGGCGGTATCGGTCCGCACACTTGAAGCATCGTCCGAGGTGTACTCGGCCATTTCTTGAGGATCCATATGAGGAACAGACTTCGTAGTCTCTTTCTCCATTGCCACCAAGACGGGATTTTCTTCTTCGGACACAGGTTTCTCCTTCACAGGAGGGGTGTACCTCGGAGGCCGCGGAACATCAGCAGAATTCCAGCCAGTAATATGCCATGGATTTTCCTCCGATTCTTGTGGAGCGGCAGCTTCGACTTCCACAACTGTTCGCGCCGTGGTAAGAATTCCGGGAATTTCGCGAACGATCTTTGCTAGTTCAACCAGTACACCGTTTGCGCCATCGTGAAGAACAATCCGGTTCGCTTCAACACCTTGACCGCCGAGAGCAACTAATGGAGCGAGAACATCCTGCGCAATTTCGCTAGCAAAGAGGAACAAGCGTGGGCCACCGCGCGTCACCGGAGTAGTGGTGTCGATAAAATTCTGGAACTCGCTGGTGAAGTTATGTTCGCCTCCAAAGAGAGCCGCCAGGCGTGCGCGGCTCAAATCAGCGTGGCGACCTGCACGTGCCAGAGAGGAAAGAAGACCGGCGGCATCTAAAAATTTATGAACTTCGATAGTCACAACTTGACCCGAAGGATCCAGAGCAATCAACGATTCTTGGGAACCACCACGGACATCGGAACTGACCCAGCCCACTTCAAACAGGGGGTGATCAAGAAGGGCCACTGCCTCAGTCGATACTGCAGCAAGAAGTTGAGCGGTTTGTTCTGCACTCAGTTGCGGATGCGACGGAGCTGCCACTAGCCGTCCATTCTCAAGTGCAAATACAGCCACCGTGCCACCCTTTCATTGCGCTAGCACTTACTAGCATTACCCGTACCCATTGCCAACAATAGCGCTATTTAGTGCCACTTTCGAGCCACCATATGTGCAAATTTTCCCACCGTGAGCGTACACCGCCCACACCTGCGGAAAAGTCCAACTGGAGTCGTTCTTCACTATGCAAAAGTGCGCCGACGCTGGCAACAGTGGACACGTCGTTTTGGAGGGGTTCATTTCACGCGTCTTCCTGTGCGCTGATCTTGCACGCAGAGACATGGTGCGCGCCTCGAAAACAAGCATTTTTGACCGCACAGAATCACGGTTTCCATCACAGTTGCTGACCGCATTGGCACGATCACCTTAGGGTGCGCCCGGTTCTCAATTTTCTCAAGGTGTCGTTATATGAGGTGTCGTTATATGAGGTGTCGTTATATGACTGGGCGGCGGGAAACCCCGCCGCCCAGTTTCGGTTCATCACTGACAAAATATCAGCTCAGTCCAGGATCACGCAGTCGCGTAACCTTCGCCCTGATTATCAGCGATCTCCGACTCGTTATGAACCTCTGCGCGTGCGGCCTCAAGGCGAGCAATCGGTACACGGAATGGAGAGCATGACACGTAGGAGATACCTGCCGCCTGGAAGAAGTGGATCGACATCGGATCACCACCGTGCTCCCCACAAACACCCATCTTCATCCCCGGCTTCGTTGACCGTCCACGTTCAACACCCATCTGAACCATCGCGCCAACGCCCTTCTGATCAATGGTCTCAAAGGGTGAAATGCCGAAGATTCCCTCGTCGAAGTACTCTTTGAAGAAGGCACCTTCGACATCGTCACGAGAGAATCCCCATGTGGTTTGAGTCAGGTCATTCGTTCCGAAGGAGAAGAAATCCGACTCTGCAGCGATACGATCGGCCGTGACCGCCGCACGCGGAAGTTCAATCATGTTGCCGATCGGGATGTTGAGTTCGACGCCTTGCTCTTGCGCAACCTGACGTACCACTGCCTCCGAGCGATCCCGCACGATCTGCATTTCACGCACTGAGCCGATGAGAGGAACCATCACCTCAGAACGAGGGTCCTTCCCTTCCTTAATGAGCGCAGCGGTTGCCTCAGCAACTGCGCGAACTTGCATCTCGAACAGGCCGTGCATCTTCAGTCCGAGGCGCACGCCACGCAGCCCCAACATCGGGTTCTGCTCGTGATTTGTCTCAATTGCCGCCATCATCTGGCGTTCACTGTCAGTCACCTCTTCACCCCGAGCTGTCTTGACAGCAAGTTTGACCTTCGCTTCCGTCAGGTCTTGGAGGAACTCGTGCAGCGGCGGATCAATCAGGCGGACAGTCACGGGTAGGCCATTCATTGCCAGGAAGATCCCCTTGAAGTCCTCCCGCTGGAGCGGGAGAAGCTCATTGAAGACAGCCTCGCGCTCTTCTTGGTTCTTTGCCAAAACCAGGCGTTCGATAAGGACGCGTCGATCTCCCAAGAACATATGTTCAGTGCGGGTCAGGCCAATTCCGGTAGCACCGAAATCGCGAGCGCGTTGAGCATCTTCAGGAGTATCGGCATTCGCACGAACCTTCATCGTGGCCGTCTTATCAGCATGTGTCAGAATATGGTGGACAGCAGTGACCAGTTCTTTCGTATCCTGATCTTCCGACGCCGCCAAACCAGCATCCAGTCCGTGGGCGATGTATGTGGTTACCGGAGAATCTGATACCGGCACTGCCCCTTGGAAAATCTCACCGGTAGTACCGTCGATCGAAATGACATCACCAACCTTGAGTTCGAGACCCGAGGACTTGATAGTCAATGTCCCTTCTGTCTCGTTCACCAGGAGATCTTCAGCGCCGACCACTGCAGTTCGCCCCATGCCACGTGCCACAACAGCTGCGTGTGAGGTCTTACCACCGCGGGCTGTCAGGACGCCCGAAGACACAACCATACCCTGCAGATCGTCGGGGTTTGTTTCGCGACGAACGAGGATGACGGATGCGCCAGCTTCCGTCCTTTCGACGGCGGTAGCGTTATCCATCACGATCTCGCCCACTGCGGCACCTGGCGACGCAGGCATACCTGTCGAGACCGGCGTCGGCGCCGCCGAGCGGTCAAACTGCGGGAAGAGCAACGACGTTAACTGAGCGCCAGTGACTCGGGTTAAAGCTTCATCACGGGTGATGAGTTTCTCGCTCACCAGCTGATCAGCAATACGGAAAGCGGCTCCTGCCGTGCGCTTGCCGACGCGAGTTTGGAGCATCCACAGCTTGCCGCGCTCAACAGTGAACTCGATATCGCACAGGTCGCGATAGTGAGTTTCGAGGGTCTTCATGATCGAGATGAGCTTGTCATATGCTGCACGATCGATCTTTGCCAGATCCGCAAGTGAGAGCGTGTTACGAATACCGGCAACCACGTCTTCACCCTGAGCATTTTCGAGGTAGTCACCGTATGTTCCCGATTGACCCGTCGATGGGTCACGGGTGAAAGCCACGCCAGTTCCCGAGCCATCACCCATATTCCCAAATACCATGGTTTGAACGTTCACAGCAGTACCGAGATCGTGAGGGATGTGCTCACGACGGCGGTAGATCTGCGCACGTTCCGTGTTCCAGGATCGGAACACTGCCTCAATGGCGAGATCAAGCTGCTTGCGCGGCTTTTGCGGGAAGTCTTCGCCAGTGGCATTGCGGAAGATCTCCTTGTACTGAGCCACAAGTTCTTTCAGATCCTCGGTAGTCATATCGAGATCGCCACTGTATCCCTTACGCTCTTGCAAACCGTGAAGCGCATTTGAGAAGAGATCGCCATCGACGTCCATGACGGTCTTACCGAACATCTGAATCAAGCGGCGGTAGGAATCCCACGCGAAACGCTCATTGCCTGACTGCTGAGCCAGACCCACCACAGAGTCATCATTGAGGCCGATGTTCAGCACTGTTTCCATCATTCCCGGCATGGAGAACTTCGCCCCAGAACGCACTGAGACAAGGAGCGGATTTTCACTATCACCAAGGTCCTTGTGCATCGCCTGCTCGACATCACGAATCGCCTTCGTCACTTCAACGCTGAGCGAATCTGGCACCTCGCCGTCGGTGAGATAGGTGCGGCACGCCTGCGTCGTAATCGTGAATCCAGGAGGCACTGGCATCCCCAGCTTAGTCATCTCAGCAAGGTTGGCGCCCTTACCGCCGAGGAGATCCTTCATGTCCTTGTCGCCTTCGGCGAACGCGTATACGTACTTCGTCATATGATTCCCTCCGTTGGGAGCGGCCCTGCTACGCTCGGGGCCACATCGACTTCAAAGATTCGTCGTTGAATCCACGCCCAAGTCTAACACTTGTGACGCACCCCACGCACCCGACGTCGGGGCTTGAGTCCCAGACAGTCACGAAGCAACAACCCACGAGCTTTCGCACTGGGTGGCAGCCAGAGGAATCTCACCGCAACAATCTCCGATAGGATCGAGTGATGAGCTTCCTCCTTGCAATTATCTATGCCACTTTCATCTCACTCGGACTCCCCGATCAAGTTTTTGGCTCAGGATGGCCGGTCATCGGGCCAGCGCTGGGGGCAAACAGCGAATCAGCAGGCGTCGTTTCGATGATGGCCACTTTCGGCACCATCATCTCGGCAATGACCAGTTCGCGATTACTCAGACGATTTGGAACGTTTCAAGTTTCGGCAGTGTCGATCGCTCTCACTGCCTTTTCGCTCTTGGGATACGCTGTAGCCCCGAATTTTCTTTGGATACTCGCGCTCACTATCCCCCTGGGCCTGGGTGGAGGTGCGATCGACTCAGCGATGAATTCCTTCGCCGCCCTTCATTTTTCTTCGTCACATATGAATTTTCTTCACGCGTGCTGGGGCATCGGGGCATCGGCCGGACCACTCATCATGGGTTTCTTCTTGAACATCGGAGCCTGGCGCGGAGCATACGTGGTTCTGTCACTGATCCAGCTCGCCTTGCTCGGGCTTTTCGTCCTGTCGCGGCGAGTCTGGGAATCAGCGCCGTCGGCTCCGACGCAGGCAGACCACGAAGAGGAAAGCGAAACGTCACTATCAGAGCACCGACGACGCGGCCCGCTCGTCCCAGCGCTCCTCGCATTTTTTGTGTACTCGGCTGTCGAAGTCGGGGCAGGTTTATGGGGCGCCAGCTACCTCGTTCGCCGCTTTGCAACAGATCCGAGTGTTGCCGCAGCCTGGATTGGAGCCATGTTCATCGCACTGACCATTGGACGCGTGGGGGCTGGCATCAGTACGAAATGGATCTCGAATCGTACCCTGATGAGAGTGGGCTTTCTCGTAGCAACTTGCGGAGCAGTAGCGATGCTCGGCAGATCTGAACTTGGTGCTGCACTCGGTTTGGTGCTGATTGGTCTGGGATATGCGCCGATTTATCCCACGATGGCGAAAGAAACGTCAACACGCTTCGGTGCGATTCAGACTCCTCGAGTGATGGGTCTGCAGATTGCTGCTGCATATATCGGCCAAACCTTCATCCCTCCGTTGATTGGAGTGGCGCTTGTACGAATTTCTCCACTCGCACTTCCATTGGCCATTCTTGCGGGGATCGTGATTGCTAGTGGAGCCACCGAGGTCATCAACCGTCAGCAGAATCATTGCGCAGGACGTTAACTTTGTGGCAGTCCCAGCATGATGAGCAGTGAGATCAGGTCATCATGACTGCGAACCACTCCTGCACGCACATTCACGAGAGCAACCGCGATCGCCATCATTGCCAGGATCACAAGTGCTACTGCGCCGATATCCCATACGAGCAGGCGTATGAGACGTGAAGATATGGCTGAGTTCTCCCGTGTTCTTCTCCACAGCCACGCACGAGCAACGAATGCGGCGCACGCAAGAGCGATAATAATTCCAAGCCCGGTATACACCTTCCCCATCCCTGCGGGGGCAGATGCCGATGTCATGAGCCGCGGGACGTGGCGGACATCGGTGCGTATCTTTCCAGCCTGCACCTTTCCCAGCCATGTCAGAGATGAACCAAGATAGTGTTTCCACTGTGCCCAGCTGTGCTTTCCTCCAGGAACATACTCAGTCGTCACCACTCCCGCATGTCCACGCACTGAGTCGAGATTGTGAATCAACTTTCGCGCTCCAGCGTCGAGGCTCGCATCACCGGCGACAGCGTAAAGGTTGAGCGTCGGCGCCCATTTGAGCATGTGAGAGATCGTAAATTTTGACTGCACTTTCGCGCTTGTTCGCAAGAGTCCGCCCATTTCAGGCGCGTCAGAACCAGAGAGAGAAATCGCGTTTTCGAAGGTATCACGCGCCATGACGGCCAGCACTGGCGCCGTATATCCACCAGCAGAGATACCGGAAAGCGTCCACATCTTCGCGTCATGACTGACAGGGAAGTTTGCTGCGATCATTCCCGGAATATCGCGAGCCGCCCATGTGCCAACTTTCGGGCGCCCCGGCAGATCCACTCCGTCAGGCTGGAGAGTATCAACCCACAGCAACGGAATCACAAACACGCTCGGACGGAGCTTGCCAGAGCGGATCGCTGCGTCCATCTGACGAGCCAAGCCAAGAGCCTGCGGAATCGCAGCAATTTTTCCAGGGTAGCCGTGAAGAAATTCCACCACGCCCAGGTCCTTGCTGCCCTGCCAACCCTCGGGAGCCCAGATAATGACATCGTTGCGGATCTTCGACTGCGGCCCAGTAAAAGTCGTCTGATAGTAATGTCCAGGTACACCCTTCCCTTCGGGATGGAACTCGGTGAGTGTGACTTGATAGCGCGCATCACCTTTCCCCTCCCAGACAGCCTTCTCACGGGGAGGTATCTGGGCAACGGCTTTGACACCCTCACTTTCAGATTTTCCGAAAGCCAGATGGGCTACGGCAGGCCATGTTTTCGCAAACTGAGACACTCGATTCATCTGGATTCCCATTGCTCCCAGTCCCACCACAGCAGCAAGGACGGCAGCGACAACCGCCCGCCCGATGCGTCCGCGACGGAGGAAACGCGTCGCAATAACAAACGCGAGAACCCCCAACGTCACAAAAAGGACGAGGAGGAAAAATGATCGAGGACTCAAGTTCATGGATTAATACTGAACCCTGCGCAGGTAATTTCGCCTCCTGCTCACGTCGGATTGTGTTCCCACCGTCGTCACCATTTCCACCCGAGTTGGCGCATAAACGTCACGATATTGTTGATATGGCGCAGATTTGCAAACTTTCTGTCAACAATGGCCACAGCCGCGACACAGGCACTCACTGTGGTAAGACCCACACCCATAGCCCGGGCGAGTTTTTTACCGACGTCGGTACCACGCAGTGATGTCACGGGTACCACAACGCCATCGCCACCGCCTGACGTTTTTATCGTCGCAACTCCAGCCACTGCCGCAAGCCCGATCCCCACGTACACTCCCGCAAGAGCGAAACTCGGACGGCCGTGGGCATCAAGAAGATCCGGAGGAACGTTGAGAGAAACTGGCCGAGCTCCTGCCAAAACCTCACCAAACCATGAAATACATTGGGGAAATATGTCGCCCCAGCTTGCCCACGAATGCGACGCATACGGGTCATGAAGAACAACAGTGGAACCTGTGCGTTTGTTGGACAGAGCGAGTTTCGCCAGACCACCTACTGCCTGTCCCCCAAAATATTCGTTGCCTGCCGCATATGCCCACACGTTAAGCTCCGGCCGCTTTGCTACCAATGATGTTAGTGAGAATCGCTGGGCAAGCTCACCGCCCGCCCGTGCAATCCCTCCAAGTTCTGCCCGATCAGCTCCGGAGAAACTCATGATGCTTGCGAAAGTATCGCCAAGGAGTGCTCCCAGCACTGGGCCGCTGAATCCTCCAGCGCTCATACCGCCAATCGCCCAACTCTTCGCATCAGTGCTGACGGGAAAGTTCGCCACAAGCATGGCAGGGATATCGCGGCCAACCCAGGTGGCAACTTTCGGACGTCCCGGAAGATCGAAGGTATCAGGTTCATGAGAGTCGACTGCGACATGGGCGATCACGACCATCGTCGGAGGCAGCTCGCCGGCATTAATCGCACGCGTCAGCACGGCGTCAAGATGAAGTTGGTTCGGCATCAGACCAGGCGCTCCCGGAAAAGAGGGAAGGAGCTCAATCACGGCCAATTCTTTTTCCTCGCGCCACGTACGGGGTGCCCACATAAGGATCGGCAAAGATATTCCCGACGCCGGGCCGGTCCAGTTCACGCGGTAAAAGTATCCACTGGCCTGGCCAGCACCAGGCGCAGAGATTTCCTCCAACCGTACGCGGTATCGGGAATCATCTTTCCCCTGCCAGACGTCAGGCTTCGGTGGCAGGGGAAGCGGATACGGCTCAGGCGAAGGAGTAAACATCGCCCGCAAAACATCACGCCACGCCTGCACGTGATCAGTCACCCGGTTGTGTTGGATTCCGACCATGCCCGCCAGTGCGGCGCCAGCGGAGAAGGAACCCACCACTGCTCGCCCTGGGGACGTTGTACGTAACGCACATACTGCGCTGCTGGCCGAGATGAGGCCAAGAAGTCTGAGCGTCGATTTTCCTTCTGGCCCGAACATCGTCATCTCTTCACCCTTTCACCCTTTCACCACGAACACTCGAAGCGATTTACCTCACAGCATGATTTTTTATTGAAATATCAATATTTATCCACATGACACGCACTGACAATAGAATTTAGCGAATTGTCTACTTGCTTTTTAGTTCAATATTCAATATTGTCTTTCTCAGTGGATCCACCCGGATCTCCGACCGCAAGGGACATCACCTTCGGTTCGTCATCCACAAAGTTTTTAAAGGATCAAAATGGCAGATTTCACTGAGCTCAACGGCACCTGGACCATCGACGCAGCACACTCGCGCCTCGGCTTCACAGCACGCCACGCAATGATTTCGAAGGTTCGCGGCGAATTTTCTGACAAGGAAGGCACCATCACCATCGACGGCGCCCACCCCGACAACTCGTCAGTGAAGGTCGTTGCAAAAACCGCTTCTTTCACCACCGAGAACGAAATGCGCGACAAGCATGTCCGTTCAAATGACTTCCTCGGCGTTGATGACTACCCGGAGATGTCCTTCGAATCCACCAAGGTCAAGGTAGAAGAAGGCACCGTCACGGTAACCGGCAACCTCACCATCAAGGCCACCACAAAGGAAGTTGAAGTCGAACTCGACTGGGCCGGCCCAGTCAAGGATCCCATGGGCTTCGAGCGCATCGGCTTCGAAGGTTCCTTAGTGATCAACCGCCAAGATTACGGCGTGTCGTTCTCCGCGCCAATGGAGACCGGCGGCATCCTCGTCGCTGATAAGATCACCGTCAACCTTGATATCGAGGCTACTCGCGCCTGATTGGGCGATCTCCTGACTCAAAAGTGAAGTGTGGGTTCTTTAAAACCCACACTTCACTTTTTACCCGTCGTAGGGAAGACCAAGCTGCACAAGCAGCCCAAGAATATCTTCTTCGCTACGCAGCCACTGCCCCCACAAATTCAGTGCGAGGACAGCCCACACAAACACCGTGAGGGTCATGAACACTACAGCCACGACATCCCAGACCATCAGGCGAGCAACAATCGCACCGAATCTGCGCGCCGACGTCGGCGATGGGCTTCCCCCTGAACGAGGGTATGCATTGGCGGAACGCTGTACAATGCTCCGACGTCGCCAAAACCATACTCGCCACACAAAATACGCTAGAGCCAAAACACTCACTATGCTCGTAACACTCACAATGCCATGCATGTTCTTTTCGACGTCAGCAGATGCGGCTGCAGGTGATTCTTTCACCGATGCATCAATAGTAGATTCGGCCTGGTGCCGTTGAACATTTCCGATCCACTCAACCATGCCTGCGAATGCATGTTTCCACGTCACCCAGCCATGTCCGCGTCCTGTATCACGCACAAGAGTCGTAACTCCTGGCCGCTTGCCAAGGTGTGAGAGTTGGGCAAGGAGCTTATTTGACTTCGGTTCATTTCCACCTGAGTAGGCGTAGACGTTCATCTTCGGGGCTTTAGGCAAAAGACTCGTGAGAGACACGCGAGCCACTTGCGACGGCTCTACCTTCGCAAGTGGGCCATATTCTGGAGTATTTGTCCCTGAAAGGCTGACCGCGGAGCCGAAAGTATCGCGCGCCAATACCGCAAGGGCCGGAGCTGTGTAGCCACCTTCAGATACTCCAGCAAGCGTCCACATTTCTTTCTTCCGCGAAACAGGGAAAGTATGAGCAATCATTGCCGGCACATCACGCGCTGCCCACGTACCAACCTTCGGCTCGCCCGGAACATCGAGCGCTCGCGTCTCAGCGCCGTCGGGACGCAGATACGGCAAGACAATCACACTGGGATGGATCTTGTTGCGAGACATCAGTTCGCTCATTTGGTGATCGAATTTCATCGCAGCTGGCACCCCTTTGATCCCACCAGGATAGCCATGAAGCATTTCAATCACACCAAGGTTTTCCATTGTGCGCCAACCTTTTGGAGCCCACACAATAATCTCCATTGTGAGTTGTGATTGAGGGCCTTTCCATGTGGTGGTGAAGTAGTCACCTTTCGTATTGGCTCCTTCAGGATGGAATTGCTTCAGACGAGCCTGATATGCCGGGTTGGGTGCTTTTCCCCACCCCTTGGCGAGCTTTGGCTCAATCCATCCCTCCCCCGTATCCGAGATAACACCTTCCGCGCTTTCCTCTTTCTTTGTGAGCGGCGGAGTAGTCGGTCCGACGAGGGGCTTGGGCCAGATCGTGGCATACACACCACCCCACGTCAGTGGCCCTTGTGTGACACGGTTCTTTTGGATCGCAGCCGAGCTGAGTAATAAGACAACGGAGAGTATCATCGACGCGATTGCACGGAAAGGATGATCCCTTCGCAACAGTCGCACGGCATAAACGATGAAAACGATGCCGAAAATCAACGACAGCGCGAGTAACATCGCTGAACGAGGAGAAAAATTCATGTGCCCATTGTCCGCCCTGGATCCCCTCATTCAACTCATATCGAGCCGAATATTCGGTCACAGTTTCCTAACAATGAAGCGATAACTCAAAAATCATCAACATTTGTCGATATCTTTCCCCGTAGACCACCCATAAAGTTGAAGTGTCACCTCGACATCGTCACTTTATCGAGGACAAATGAGCACACTCACCACACGCTTGATTATCGCCAGCTTGTCAGTATCCATCGGGCTGTCGACCGTAGGAACCGCACAGGCTGCCCCGCTACCGAATATCGCAACTCCGAGTAACCACTACTCTGATTAACAACATTGACGCCTCGGACGATGTTTCCGATGCTGAGCGAGCACTGTATCTCGATCAGATTGCCGCCGATTTTGAAGAAAATGGATGGAACGAAGCGTATTGACAACTCGCTAACGAAGGAACTGCAGATATCAATAATTCGTTAGGGTGCTTCGGCAAAATCAACATCTACCAGGCGACTGGCATAAGATCTTTCACGAATTGTGTCGTCGACGGCGTGGCTAGGGCTTACGGAGTTGATATTCTCAAGAGAGCTTTTCACACATAGGTTGTCAATGCACTTAAGTCGCGTCAATGGAAAGTTGCGTCCTCTCTCATTCACTGAAATCTTCAAAGGGTCGTTGGCAAAAAGGCAGCCTCATTGATTATTCAGAAAATTGCTCACGCTGCACTCCCAGGTGGATTGGCCGGATCAATTGCTTGGAATGCAGCAAAATGTGGCTGGAAAGAGATCTGGTAGATTCAATAAAAGGTTTTCCGCTCAGGACATTGGAAAAACATGGCAAAGAATACTCGCAAAGAACCCTTAACTTTTCCGAGCAGCGGTATTTTCAGTACTTTTGTTACTTATATTGCCTCTGCCTTGAACACTATGGTTCACCGGCACGGAATGGATACTCAACGGCTCACAGGATATCCCTCTTGAGTTTTTCTGGTGGTTCTTAGGGCAGCTCATCTTCTTTTCTGGATGGGTCGCGGTTATTCAGTGGAAAGAAAACCACGATCACTAATACAAGCAAAATTTAAACATTGGGCTGGGGGCGATGCTAGGCCTACCACCAGCCCAATGACAGTTACCTGACTTGAAAATAGGGAACTTCAAAAATGAAATCCAATCACATTGTTGTTGCCATGCTATTTTTCTCTTTTCTTGTGCCGATTCAACCAGAACAGAACTTGCTGCCCTCTCCACACCCTCATTCTCAGATTTCGCTTGCAAAAGATAATGGAAGAACCCAACAATATCGGGGAATACTCTGGTGCTGGCATCAGCATCGTTGTGTCAACATTAGTCGCAACTTTCGCCGGAGCCACGATTCACCAACTACACTGCCATCAGCAGATATTGGAGCATCGTCTTGACGTGAGTAAACGCGAAGCAGCGCATTCCTCATCGCACTTGCTGAGCTTGAGTCTCAAACGCCACGCAGAGTCCGCCCGATGATCATGACACTCGAAGCAGATGTTTCTCAAATCCTTGCAGCAACAGACTGTGTCAGCCGTGGACAGTTCACTTCAAAAACAGCAAGATCCGGAGCATTTGGCTGATCCAGTGGGCGAAACCGATGACGAATAGTTTTCACCGAGCATGAAGGAGTGGCGGGAAGAGAAATCTCTTCCCGCCACTCCTTCATGGGGCATCGATCAGGCCAAAGCTGGTCCGGAGTCTGAATGCGGTTCGCCGTCCATTGACGGGGCGGCGTCCTCAACCTCGGAAGAGCCCGGAACTGTCGAAACAGGCTGAGCCAGTCCATCAATCTCAGCTGCACCTGACGATGGCTGAGCTCCTGACGGAAGCTGATAGTCCGAGTCATATCCGGTGAAAGTAAAGGACATAGGGATATTGTCCTCATCCACATCCACCAGGATCGTATCGCCCTTCTTGAACTCCCCATACAGAAGCTTCTCGGAAAGAACATCCTCGATGTCGCGCTGGATCGCGCGACGCAACGGACGCGCACCCAGAACTGGATCGTATCCGCGATCAGCGAGCAGGTGCTTGGCCTTGTCGGTCAGCGCAATCGACATCCCTTGATCCGCTAGACGGTTGTCCAGCTTGCCGATCATGAGATCCACGATTTGCAGGATTTCCTTCTTCTCCAGCTGCGGGAAGACGATTGTGTCATCTACACGGTTCAAGAACTCCGGACGGAAGTGGTTCTTGAGCTCCTCATGCACACGAACTTTCATGCGCTCGTAAGTTCCGCGAGTATCCTCGTCGAACTGGAAGCCAGTAGCCACACCACGAGCAATCTCTTTCGCACCAAGGTTGGTAGTCATGATGATGATCGTGTTCTTGAAGTCAACTACGCGTCCCTGAGAATCGGTCAGTCGGCCTTCTTCAAGAATCTGAAGCAACGAGTTGAACAGATCGGCGTGAGCCTTTTCAATTTCGTCGAAGAGGACAACGGAGAAAGGCTTACGGCGCACCTTCTCAGTAAGCTGGCCGCCCTCGTCGTAGCCGACGTATCCCGGAGGGGCACCGAAGAGGCGTGACACCGTGTGCTTCTCCTGATACTCCGACATGTCGAGAGTGATCAGGGATTCCTCATCACCGAAAAGGAACTCAGCGAGTGCCTTGGCAAGCTCGGTTTTTCCAACACCGGTTGGGCCAGCGAAGATGAACGAGCCACCTGGACGGTTCGGATCTTTCAAGCCCGAACGCGTACGACGGATCGCTTGCGAGACTGCCTTGATGGCATCGTCCTGACCAATCACGCGCTTGTGAAGTTCTTCTTCCATGCGCAAGAGCTTGGCCGATTCTGCTTCGGTGAGCTTGAAGACTGGGATTCCAGTGGTCATGGACAGAACTTCGGCGATGACGTCCTCATCCACAACGGACACAGAATCGAGATCCCCTTCCTTCCACGCCTTTTCACGCTCTTGGCGCGTTTCAGTGAGCTTTTGCTCAGTATCGCGAAGCGCTGCGGCCTTCTCGAAATCCTGCCCGTTGATGGCAGCTTCCTTCTCTGCCTTCGTCGCCGCAATCTTTTCGTCGAGTTCACGCAGCTCTGGCGGCGCTGTCATCTTCTGGATCGCCAGGCGGGCACCAGCCTCATCGATCAAATCGATTGCCTTATCCGGCAAGAAACGATCATTGATGTAGCGGTCAGCCATAGTGGCAGCAGCTTCAAGAGCCTCGTCAGTGATGGTGACATGGTGGAAAGCCTCGTAACGATCGCGCAAGCCTTCGAGAATAGCAATCGTTTCTTTCACACTCGGCTGCTCAACCTGGATTGGCTGGAAACGACGCTCAAGTGCAGCATCCTTTTCGATGTACTTGCGGTACTCATCAAGTGTGGTTGCGCCGATAATCTGCAGTTCGCCACGAGCCATCGCTGGCTTGAGGAGTGATGCGGCATCGAGTGCGCCTTCAGCAGCACCAGCGCCGACGAGTGTATGGATTTCGTCAATAAACAGGACGATATCGCCACGGTTGTTGATTTCTTTGAGGATCTTCTTCAACCTCTCCTCAAAGTCACCACGGTAACGTGACCCCGCCACAAGCGATCCCATATCCAATGAATACAGTTGCTTGTCCTTGAGAGTTTCGGGAACGTCACCGGAGGCAATAGCCTGAGCCAATCCTTCGACAACGGCAGTCTTACCAACGCCTGGCTCACCGATCAGCACTGGATTATTCTTGGTACGGCGTGAGAGAACTTGCATCACGCGCTGAGTTTCATTGTGGCGGCCAATCACAGGGTCAAGCTTGTGCTCACGTGCCATGACGGTGAGGTTGCGCCCAAACTGATCGAGAATCGTTGAACCAGCTTTTGTCCCCTCACGGCCACCGCCAGCGCCGACGCCGACTGCTTCTTTGCCTTGGAAACCGGAAAGCAACTGAGTTACTTGCTGGCGTACCTTTGGCAGATCAGCGCCAAGTTTCACTAGAACCTGTGCAGCAACGCCGTCCTGTTCTCTGCAAAGTCCAAGCAAGATGTGCTCGGTTCCAATGTATGAATGGCCGAGCTGAAGTCCCTCACGCATAGCGTACTCGAGAACCTTTTTGGCGCGTGGCGTGAAGGGGATGTGTCCGCTCGGTTGTTCCTGACCCTCGCCAATAATCTCGACAACCTCAGTGCGCACATCATCGAACGTCACATTCAACGATTCCAGTGCCTTCGCAGCAACGCCTTCGCCTTCTTTAATGAGGCCCAGCAGGATATGCTCCGTGCCCAGGTAGTTGTGCTTGAGGCCACGAGCTTCCTCCTGCGCCAAGACGATGACTCGCCTTGCGCGGTCGGTAAAGCGTTCAAACATGTCACTCCTCTTTTCCTAGCTCCAGCATGTGGAGCCTTTTCAACTACCTAATTAAACTGTATTGCACACCAAACCTTCCAACCGTTTCGCCACTGGCGTGAGTGCAGGCGATAAAAGCTGAGCACA
This sequence comes from Arcanobacterium sp. (ex Cirak et al. 2026), assembly GCF_053585065.1. NCBI lineage: Bacteria > Bacillati > Actinomycetota > Actinomycetes > Actinomycetales > Actinomycetaceae > Arcanobacterium > Arcanobacterium sp. (ex Cirak et al. 2026). The sequence goes on along the minus strand of NZ_JBQJCE010000003.1, from coordinate 20,330 downwards.
TATCACTCAACTTTGCGTATAAGCTCGGTGAACACAGTCACCTCGCATTTGGGTCTGTGCGTTCAGCTACACCTCGACGAGAATAGTGAACGGGCCGTCGTTGACGAGTTCCACATCCATCATTGCTCCAAATTTTCCAGTGTAGACGTCGATTCCGTAGCCGCGCACTGCTTCCACCACACGATCAAAAATCGGTTCCGCTACCGCCCCAGGCGCCGCATGAGACCAGCCCGGCTTCGTTCCTTTGCGCACATCGGCATAGAGAGTGAACTGAGAAACCAACAATACCGGCGCACCAGATTCTTGCGCACTCACACGTTTCGCAGGATCGTCAGTCTCGTCTCCACGCAACACTTTGAGCTGGGCGATCTTGCGCGCAGTTTTATCGATCTGTTCCTGTCCGTCCTGCGGCGACACCCCGATTAACACCATCAATCCGGCGTCGATATCGCCAGTGATATCGCCAATATTGGGCTCGTCGTCGCGATAGACGGTGACTTTGGCGCGCTTGACGCGCTGGATTACTGTCCTCATTTTTCCTCCTCAGTTGGCCGACGCCGGTGAGTCAGAGTTCGGGCGCTGATCCTAACGCCAACGCCCCATACGCTGACGCTCAGGTCCGATGTAGTACACGATCCCCACCGCCATCACCAGCGTAATCAAACCACCCATCGGAAGTCGATACATAAAGTCAGCGACGATGAGAACCAGTGATACACCCATCCAAACCAACCAAAAGTTTTTCGGTTGAGAAGCAGCCCACCACCGATCTGCTGGGCGCAATGCCGCGTCAAGAAGCGAAAAGGCGGCACCGATAAACAAAAGAACGGGAATGAAATGAGCTAAAATCAACGAAAGCCAGTACGTCACTTGCGCCCCCGTAACTCAGCCCCTGGACGCGATGCTGGCGACACCGAGCTCTTCCCCTCAGGAGAGACGATAACCTCCTGCGATGCCGTGTATGCGCCTACTGACAAAAGCTCGTCCACTGGCGTCGATCGCTTGAGCAACGCCAGTGCAACTGGTCCTTCGTCGACATCACGAACAACAGAGGTCAGCACACCAACTTTGCGACCGCGGCCACTGACGACTTCTGTTCCCGGTTCGGGCAGGTCTGTTTGCGGCCCTTCAAGATAGAGGTACGTCAAGCGGCGCGGAGGGCGCCCAAGATTGACGATCTTCGCTACTGTCTCTTGCCCACGGTAGCATCCTTTATTGAGATGGATCGCTGTGCGCAACCAGTCAAGTTCGTGAGGCAACACGCGCTCAATACTCCCCTCGGCACCCATTCGAGGACGCCGATCCACTACGCGATTCGCCTCCCAGGCGAGTAATCCTGCTGGGGTGAGACCTGCTTGCCCGAAGGCTGAACGAACTTCGTCATCATCCGCCCTAGGGACGACAACGAGCGTCCGATACGAATCAGCAGCTGGGTGGATAGTATCTGAAATCCCGTAGTCTGCACCGCCGACAGCAGTGCGCGGCCATGGATCTTCCCACACAAGCAACGCCTTTTCTGCCACAGCAGCTGGTAGCGACGACGCCGGCGCCCCTGTACCGAAAATCGTGACGTCGTTGCGTTCAACCACGTCTACACGCAACATAAAACGCATCGAATTGAGAAATGCCGCAAGCGATTCACCCCGATCACCATCAGTGATGAGCCAGACCTCATCCTCAGTAAGTTGCACACTCGCGGCTTCTTGGACATGCCCGTTGGGATCGAGGATCAACATTTCGGACGCTTCACCGACAGCGAGCATCGAAAAATCACGAGTGGACAGATTCGTCAACCAAGTCAGACGATCTGCACCTGACACCGTCAGGATATCGAGGTGCCCCAGATCGGTATACGCGCGTCCCGCACGCAATTGACGCTGTTCAGCGAATGGGGAACCGTAGTGAGCAGGAACTCCTGTTAGTTCGTCGATTACAGCGCTCACTGATCATCCTCATCTTGGGGGCGCTCGTCGTCGCCCAGAAGGACGACGTCGGTGGCATTCGTATGCGACAAACGTCCAGCGAGGTAGGGACGAAGTTCGGACCCGAATGCTTCCATGTCGTAGGCGTAGAAGAGATCGGAAGCAACATTGCCAGCCATCAGTTTGGCAGAGGTAAACTCCGCTCCCGACGCACTTCGAGCAACAGCGTCGGTGACCATCTGAAGGCGGGGGCCGTTAATGAGACCGACCCACAATTGTGTGTTACCCGCGGGGGAAGCCACCATTGCTTCAACTGCACTCGACCCGTCGGCACGCTTCTCAACGTTCGGATTCACACGAAGATACCCGGTGGTCACCGACCACAAGCGTTCCTTCGTCAACTTGGCATATGTGGTAGTTCCGCTTTCTTCCTTATCAACGATTTCAGCAGGCTCAGCCGCAAGCCAGATTCGAGATTCATAACGCAGGTACGGGCCACCGTCAGTATTTTCGATCGTCACCTCGTGGACGTATGCCGCAGCGTCAATGTTGTCGTATTCCAGGATACCGCCGCCAACCCAGCGATCCACCATCCAGGCGAAGGGGTAGGTTTCCGGTGCAAGAGTGGGGTGAAGATTAAACATGTCTCAAGGCTAGAACACAATGAGCGCAATCGCGAAGGTAACCACGCCAAGCGTTGAATGTGGGATAAACGCGCGCGCCGCTCCGGCGAGGTTCCGGCTGGAGATCTCCAGAGCATCCGTTGCACGCCACGTGAGGAAATAGGCCGCGCCGACAGCGAAACCGAGCACAGCACCTGCAAGCATCGGAACATTTGTCAACCATGCCATTGCTGTTGCCACGGTGACGCCGTTAAGAAAACCGAGGAGCGGAGAGTAAATAGAGTCGAAAGCGTGCATCAACGACACCACGGCAATCGTCACGGCCACTGTGGTGATAAGATCCTCCCCCATTTGTCCTGCAGCGACACGAATCCACATCGCAGCCGATATCAACGTCACAACGCCAAGGAGGAGGCCAGAAATTTGCTCGACGCGTTTTCCACCAAGATCCTTCCGTGCCATTTCCGTCACGAAGACACCCATGAGTCCGGCAGCGCAGACCACGGCAAATGAGCGAATGTCACCGAAGAGTCCTGCACCGATTGCAGCCACGAGCGTAAGGGCAAGAAGCGGATATGCTGCGGGTTTGTTTGGCAAGCCGACGAGGTACGGCCACCCTGCCACCAACGGCAAGGCAATAACAAGTACACCGATCGCCATAATAGAGCTACTCGTGACGCCTGCGACAGCTAGCGCTGCCGCTCCGAGCACACCTAATACGCCACGCGTGTAGCCCGGATGCATCTCGATCAACGATTTCTTCTCTGTTTCACTCACATCGTTATTCTTCCACGGTTCACGCTTCATCGCTGATGGTGAAGTGATCCTGGCGGGGTAGCGCGTGAGGAAATCGATGAGTAGGATGGAGGCACGGCATCGGGCTGTGAATGCCCCGGGCTCCAATAATTGCCACTTCGAGTGGCCTTCGCGCCGACAGGCGCACTCTGGCTCGATGCCCTTTTCAGAAGAATGTGTGGCGCAAACGATCGTTTGCGCCACACATTCTTCTGTTTTGCTTTACATCACCCAAAGCGACCCGAAACATAGTCCTCGGTCTGCTGGTTGTCCGGATTGGAGAAGATCTTCTCCGTATCTGCATACTCGATGAGATGACCAGGTGTGCCGGTACCTGCAATGTTGAAGAATCCGGTCTTCTCGGAAACGCGTGCGGCCTGCTGCATATTGTGCGTAACGATCACGATCGTGTAATCCTCGCGGAGCTCTTGCATGAGGTCTTCGATTGCCAGCGTCGAGATCGGGTCGAGAGCCGAACACGGTTCATCCATAAGGAGGACTTCGGGTTTCACAGCGATTGCACGAGCAATGCACAGACGTTGCTGCTGACCACCCGAAAGCGACGAACCAGGGCGATCCAGGCGATCCTTGACCTCTTCCCATAGGTTCGCTCCCTGCAGCGATTCCTCAACGATAGCCTCGGCGTCAGACTTTGACAGCTTCTTGTTGTTCAAGCGCACGCCCGCCAACACGTTTTCTGCAATCGACATTGTTGGGAACGGGTTCGGACGCTGAAATACCATTCCCACGTGGCTACGGACGGCCACAGGATCCACACGTGGAGCATAAATATCCTCACCGTCGATCAGCACTTCGCCTTCCACGCGTGCACCCGGAATCACCTCGTGCATACGGTTCAATGAGCGCAAAAATGTTGACTTTCCGCATCCCGAAGGCCCGATTAGTGCCGTGATTGATCGCGCCGTGATGTCAATATTGACATCCTCTACTGCAAGGTGGGTGCCATAATAAATATTGAGTCCGCGAGCTTGAATACCTTCCACGGGTTGTCCTTTCCTTTGTTGCACTGACACCCGAGGCCGGGGAGGCAGTGCCGAAATTCTTTATCACACGACGTCAGTGAGAGCCGAGGTCGGCTGGGCGTATTCCACGTCGCCTTGTTATTCGCCAGCGGGACGGAATTTCTTCGCGATCCAGCGAGCCGCCATATTCAGGAGCAATACCAGCAAAATCAACACCAGAGCACCTGCCCAGGCCGTTGCTTGATTCCCCTTCTTGTACTCGTAGTAGACATACACAGGCAATGTCAGCATTTGACCAGTGAACAGGTTGGTCGAATAGTGATCGGTAGTTCCGGCAGTGATCATCAGCGGGGCTGATTCTCCGATAACGCGAGCAACCGCAATCACCACGCCCGAAATGATGCCAGAGGCTGAGGTGCGAAGGACAACTTTGTTAATAGTGCGCGCCTTGGTCACACCCAGAGCGTAGGATGCCTCACGCAACGAGTGAGGAACGAGACGCAGGTGCTCTTCCGTATTGCGGATGACGATCGGTGTCATGAGGACCACGAGCGCAACCGATCCCGCCAAACCGCTTTTGAACTGCGGCTCACCGAAGATGTAATAATTCGCCAGCGGGATCATCGCTGCCGCGAACAAACCGGCAACAATTGAGGGGATGCCCGTCATAACATCGACGAGGAAGGTCACCGTTTTTGCGAACGGCCCTCGACCATATTCGACCAGGTACACCGCGGTCAGAACACCAAGGGGAACGGCGATAAGCGCTGTCACCCCAGTGATCAGGAGAGTCCCAACGATAGCATGACCGGCTCCTGTCACCATGCCCGGGATCGAAGAACCGAACGTTGTGGCAGTGAAAAAGCCAACTTCGCTCATTCGCGACCAACCGTTAGCTACCACGGTGTAGAGCAAGGACACAAGAGGAATCACCGCGAGAACGAAAGTTGCAACCACGGCCGAAGCTGCCACCCGGTCAGTACCATACCGGCGTCCTTCCACAGCAAAAGCCGCCACGATTGTGAGGGCGATAAAAATGAGGAGTGCCCATATACCCGCCGCGATCCAATCGGCGTGCGGAGCGAGGATTACTTCGACGATCACACCGATCGCAATCGCGACTACTGCCGCAACGTATGGGAAGGATGTCGGCAATTGCTTCTGATCTGTGACAAATGAGGAACGTTCACCAAGAATCGGTTGTGTTATCATGCGTTAGCTCCTGAGAATTCAGAGTAGCGGGCAACGATTGCGCGTGCCACAAAGTTCACGCCAAAAGTAACGACAAAGAGCACTAGGCCAGTGGCGACAAGAAAATCGGCGGCGAGTCCAGATGCCTCAGGAAAACGCAGAGCGATCTGGGAGGCAATCGTCGAATGTTGCCCTGGTTTGAGGAGATTGAAATTTATCTGTAAACCAGGCGAAAGCACCATGAGCAATGCCATCGTCTCCCCCAGCGCACGCCCCAAGCCGAGCATTGTGGCCGAGACGATTCCGCTCCGACCGTGTGGGAGAACCACCATACGGATCATTTCCCAACGTGTGGCACCCAAACCGATGGCAGCTTCTTCTTGGAGCCGCGGTGTTTTGAGAAATACTTCGCGTGTAAGTGACGTCACGATCGGCAAGATCATGATCGCCAGAATGATCCCGCCCATCAGAATGTTGCGCGCGGGAGGAGTAAATGCTGCCGAATCAGGTTGAATGGGCCACCACGCGAAATTTTCGGCCATGTAGCGCAGACCTGGCAGACCACCGCTCCACACTGTATGCCCATTGACGATCTTTTGAGTTCCGGCAAGGAACTCAAAAAGTGGAGTCAGGACAGTGGAAATAGTGTGGAAGATTCCGCGCATCAGCGGTTCTAGGCTCCACATGCCCCACAGACCGAAAACAACGGAAGGAATCGCTGCAAGGAGATCAATGACGTAGCCAGCAATCGATCCCACGCGCTTGGGAGCGTAATGCGAGATAAAAAGTGCGATCCCGACAGCAAAGGGGACGGCAATGACTAGTGCGATCACTGAGGCCAGGACAGTGCCAAAGAGCGCTGCCGCTGTGAATCCCCAAAATCCCATACCGCGCGCGAATGAGACGTCATTTCCGATCGTCGCTGAATCTGCGAGGAACGCGTTCTGGCTCGACATTCCCAAGAAGATCGCCACCCCTGCGAGAAGCAGAAGCATTGTTGCTGCAGCCGCCGTCGCCACCCACTTGTAGGCTGTGTCAGTTGTGGACGGCTTGCCCACCAGTATCATTTTCTTCGCCGACGCGGCTGGCCTGTCCAGATTTTCACTCACATTTTCTCCTTACGGGGCACACCGATCAGATGTGCTCCGAACTTGTCACTTGCCGATCAGATCGATAGCTGCGTTCACTTTTTCGCGCAGTTTGTCTGAGATCGGCGCGTTGCCACCGTCAGCCTTGGCCGCGATTTCTTGCCCTTCTTTCGAGGCCATGTACTCGAAATAGGACTTGACGTTTGCTGTGTCGGAAGCATTGGGATAGCTAGTACATGCCACGAGGTAAGAGACCAATACGATCGGATACGCGCCCGCAACTGACCCGTCACGTTTGAGATCGAAGGTGACACGACGATCTGTTGCGTCGGAGGTCATCGGGGAGTCGTCAACAATTTTTGCGGCAGCTTCGGGGGTGTACTTGAGATATTCGCCTGCCACTTTGACCCTGACGGTCCCCAGCTGACCCACTTGCGAGGCATCCGCATATGTCACTGCGCCTGGGGTGGACTTGGTCAGCTCAATCACGCCAGACGTTTGCTCTGCCGACTGTGTGCCTTTGATTGGCCAAACATCCGATGGCTTTGCCGTCCACTCATTTTTTGCCGCCTGGGCAAGGTACTGCTGGAAGTTCTTTGTGGTTCCTGAGTCATCTGCGCGGTTAACCGGGATCACGGGAAGATCAGGAAGTGTGATTCCGTCGTTCTGGAAGGCGATCATCGGATCGTTCCACTTGGTGACCTTGCCCGAGAAGATCTTTGCAATCGTGGCGGCATCGAGGTTCAAGTGCGTGATACCCGGCAGATTGAAAGCGATCGCGATGGGAGAAATATAGAGAGGAAGCTCAAGCGGATCGGAGGAACAACGCTCAGTCGCTTTCTTCACTTCATCTTCTTTCAGCAGGGAATCAGTTCCCGCAAAAGCAACCTGGCCAGCAATGAACTGCTGGCGTCCTGTTCCTGATCCGGTGGAATCGTAATTCACACGAGTCCCGGTGTTTTTTGTGAAGTGGTCACGCCACGCTTGCTGAGCATTGACCTGCGATGATGCACCAGAGCCGTTCACTGTGCCCTTCGTCATGCCTTCCATAGCGCCAACGGAAGCACTGTCCTGTGATTTTGAAAGTGAGCCGACCGACGGAGCTCCACACGCAGTCAGAAGAGTTGCCAGAGCAATCACACTAACCGATGCGCGAGCTTTGCCTGAAAGATTCATGATTCCTTCATTCCCGAGGCGAACCTCAAATGTGCGAGGGCGGATCCCCCGCTCTGAGACTTAGCCTAAAAAATCCAAGGAAACACGGACGGTGCGGTTAAGTAAACAGTTGGTGAACAATAAACTCAAGCTGATGGCCGCAGACGTTCAAGAGCGACGACATTTCGTCCAATTTTCTGCTGTACCTGCGCCTGATTCGTGGAGCCGAGCGGATGTGGTGGGTTGAGCTCATGCACGAAATTTTCACTGGTTGCCGACGCCGATGCCGACGCCGACGCCGATGCCGACGCCGACGCCGACGCATGGCGTGTTACGTGAGCAATGATCATTTCACCTGTTTTGAGCCATGGATCTTTTTTCGGAATCTGCGAAAAAACCTTCGCCCGAGTGTAGTCCTGAAGCACCTCCATCACCGCAGGCAGTGTTGGCCGGTGTAACGAAATCACCGCAGGTAAGTCAGACTGCTCAAAACGGTTCCGCATCCACGCAGTAAATCGTTGTGGATCAGCAACAAATGCTGATTCAGTCAGCTCGTCAACCACTCGAACCACGCTACCGATTGCTCGTGCGTACGGAGCGACAGTGTCGACACAGCGAATCCACGGTGACGAGATAATTTCTTGAATTCCGTATGCTCCAAGCGTCATTACAAGATGACGCGCACGTGCAGAACCGGCTTTCGTCAGTGGCCGGTTGTGTTCAGTAGCATGAGGATTTTGTGCCGCCCACGAGGAGCGCGATTTTGCACGCGCATGGCGAATAAGCACAATCGGTATCGTCTCAAGTGTCCCAGCGCTATGAGCCCTGATGAGTTTGTTCAGGATCTTGCGGTCATCATCCCGAGTCAGTTTCTTTTCTGCCTCTGAGGCAGCTAGCCATCGACGATCGTCAATCTCTCCCTTATTCGCTACCCATCCACGCGGGCGGACATCACGAATCGGTGATTGCGGTGGAGCGACAGTGGCTGTCCAATATCGGACTTCTTTATGGCGTCCGTCAGGCAAATCGTCGTATTGCCGGCCGAGGGGCTGACCAAGAATGGGAACAATCCCGGCTTCTTCAGTGACCTCTCGCACTGCACACTCAACTAAAGATTCACCGGTTTTCACTTTCCCTTTTGGAAATGACCAATCGTTCCACTTGGGGCGGTGGATTAAGAGAACTTGGAGAATTCCGTGACGAACTCTCCATACCACAGCCCCAGCCGCATGAACATCGATCGATGCGCTCACTTCGCTTTCACCCGATCGCGAGCGCGGCGCATCAATATCTCCTGAATATCTTTAAGGCGATTTCCCTCGGAATCGTGGGCAACATGGTGCCATCCATCACCATCGAGACGCCACGAAGCGGTTTCGTCAGAACATGCAGTTCTGACGAGATCGATGAGGAATTCGATTTGTTCAGGTTCGACGATTTTGATGAGCGCTTCGATACGACGATCAAGGTTGCGATGCATCAGATCAGCAGAACCGATCAGAACATCCGAATCACCGTCATTGCAGAATGCATAGACCCGTGAGTGTTCAAGGAAACGCCCAAGGATGGAGACAACCTTGATGTTCTCCGAGAGCCCTGGAATTCCGGCACGCAGAGCACAGATGCCACGAACCTGAATCTGGATATTCACTCCATGCTGGGAAGCACGGTAGAGCGCATCGATGATGGTCTCGTCTACAAGAGAGTTGGCTTTGAGAAGGATCCAGGCGTCTTTTCCTTCTTTCTTGTTCTCCATCTCGCGTTCGATTCGTTCAACGAGCCCTGTACGGATCCCCGTTGGCGCCACGAGGAGCCTGTGGAATTTAACCTTTGGCGCATATCCCGACAGTTGATTGAACAAACGGGTGAGATCTTGTCCCACATCTGGATCACATGTCAGGAGGCCAAAATCTTCGTATCCGCGGGCAGTCTTGGGGTTGTAATTGCCTGTCCCAACATGACAGTACCGACGCAAGCCATCAGGTTCTTGGCGTACGACCAACGAAAGTTTCGCGTGAGTCTTCAATCCAACAATGCCATAGACCACGTGAACCCCAGCCTGCTCAAGTTTACGAGCCCATTCAATATTGGCTTGTTCATCGAAGCGCGCTTTGATCTCCACGACTGCAAGGACTTGTTTTCCGGCATTTGCCGCCTTAATCAAAGCATCAACAATCGGGGAGTTACCGGATGTGCGGTAGAGGGTTTGTTTGATTGCAAGAACCTTCGGATCTGCAGCGGCTTGTTCAAGGAAACGTTGTACAGAAGTGGAGAAGGAATCGTAGGGGTGGTGTAAAAGGACTTCCTGACGATTCATCGCACGGAACACATCCGGTGGAGCTGATGTTTCGCGTTCAGCAAGCCCTGCGGCAGTCACAGCAACGAACTTTCGGTACTTCAATGTCGGACGATCCAGATCGTGGATAGAGTTCAATCCCGTCAGATCCAGCGGTGTGGGGAGCCGGAAGACATCTTCTTCTCGGACCCCCATCTCACGCATCAACAAGGTCAACACGTGCTCGGACATATCTTTAGCCACTTCAAGGCGAACCGCAGCACCGAATCTGCGGCGTAAAAGCTCCTTCTCAAGCGCCATCAGAAGGTTTTCGGCGTCGTCTTCTTCCACTTCGAGGTCTTCATTACGAGTGACTCGGAATGTGGCAAACTCCAACACTTCCATGCCGGGAAAGAGCGTATTGAGATGAGCGCCAATCACTTCTTCCAGCGGCACGTAATAGGTACGACCATGTTCATCTGTTGGCACGTCTTCTGGATCATAGGGGCGCCCCTCTGAGTCCACCGCGATGAATCGCGGAAGCAGGGCAGGTACTTTTACCCGAGCGAAAAACTCTTTTGAGCTCTTCGGATTACGCACGATCACAGCGAGATTCAGCGAGAGGCCAGAAATATACGGGAAGGGATGCGCTGGATCCACTGCTAGGGGCGTCAGTACAGGGAAAATCCGACGTCGATAGAATTTACGCATACGATCCTTGGATGACTCTTCAAGCTCATCCCAGTGTTGGATAACGATGCCATTTTCAGCGAGTTTCGGTGCAATATCTTTACGGAAAACTTTCGCATGGCGAGCCATGAGTTCCTTGGCTCGCAGGTTAATGCTATCGAGCACCCTGCGAGGACTAAGACCCGAAGCGCTCGGCGTGGCCATTCCCATAGCAATGCGCCGCTTCAAACCAGCCACACGCACCATGAAGAATTCATCCAGATTCGAAGCGAAAATTGCTAAAAACCAGGCTCGTTCTAGGAGCGGAAGATCCTGATCTTCCGCTTGTTGGAGGACACGCTCATTGAATGCGAGCCAGCTCAGCTCACGATCAGCGAAACGCCCCTGAGGAAGATCAGATTCTTCGTTCTCCATCAATCTTTCAGACGCCTGTGCCAAGGTTTCGGTAGTCACCGCTGATCCGAGGACTGCTTTCTTCTGTTTATCGACCTGCTGCGGATCAGCACCCGCGCGCCAAAACTGGGTTGCGTCTTTCACTTCAAAAGTTGGTTCGTTTTCCGCCATCATTTTCCCGTTCCTCAGTTCCTCGTTCGATCGGCCACATGGAGCCGACCCTTGTGGAATTAGTGCAATTCACCTTTTCGATAAGACTGAGCGGCGTGGAGAAACTCTCGTGATGTCGTGGTCATCGCCGTCGTTCTTAATGTCACTTCAGTAGCGAGCGGGTGGGCATCATTCGTAATCCATGTTGGCTCGACTTCTCCCAAAACTGACGTCAGATGCGCAGAATCAGCAAGCACTTTCCCAAAGTCTCCTAAATATGCGCCCTTGAATACTTCCGCCCACTGTGCACGCACCTGCTGCGGATCCACTTTTGTCTCCCGTGACGTTGCTTTAGCAGCTGCCGCCAGACGATCACCTACCACCTGAGGATAACGGCGAATCCATTCACTCAGAAGAAAACCGCGCCACAGGATACCCGGCAACGAATCATCGGGAGAGCGAACCCACGATTCTGCGACAACGTCGATTCCTTCAGTTGCCACCATGCTCAAAATTCGGTTTTTCACTTCGGGGTCATCTTCACGAAATACCCCGTCAAGTGGCACAATCGCTTGTGCCGTGGTGTGAGCAAGCTCGGAATTGTAAGCCGTATCCGATTCACCCTCGATTCGCTCAATCTGTTCTGCTTCAAGCTGCGCTGGACGCCGTGGACGAGATGACATGACTACTCCTTCGTGTTATTTCTATTGTCTCCCACACTCCCTCCTGCCGTCGATACCGAATCCCGATCCGTGGGCTGTGATGGCGCAGAGCGAAATTGTGGAAAATTTCTTTCTTTCTGACTTCACAAAAATGTCGAACACGCGCTAGAGTGTGGGGGTGGATGTTTCATCCCATGGGCCTCTAGCTCAATTGGCAGAGCAGTGGACTTTTAATCCATGGGTTGTGGGTTCGAGTCCCACGGGGCCTACAGAAAAGCGGCGATTAATCGCCGCTTTTCTTATTTTTCAATCCTGCACCTTGCCTACGCCTTGCGAAGCGTGGATTATAAGCCAGAAGCGTTGTTCCGGCCTAATCCAACTCCACCTCAGCAAAAAGCCCGAGATGATCCGAAATAGTAAACCGACGGGTGTGTGCATCTTTTGCACTCACACCAACACCAAGAAGGTGATCGATTTGTTTGGTCGGTTCCGAGGCCGGGAAAGTCAGTCCTTCTGCTAGTTGTGCAAACTGTGGCAGTGACTCCCCCATCCACCATGGACGATCTTCTTTCACTAACTCTGCAGCTTTTGTGAGTAGATGCTGACTGACGTCGTTAACAATGCCTGGATCAGTGTTGAAATCGCCAGCAAGAATCATGGCAGGAAACACACCACCTTTTGGTGTCACTGCAGTGCCCTCTTCAAATGCATCCTCCGCGTGGGCTTTATCTAATCTGGCAACACGCGCAAATCCTGCCAATGCAACCGCAAGCTGCACTCGAAGAGTAGTTGTTGATGCCTCAAGATGGGTAGAGGCAAAAATGAGCGGTTTTCCCGAATCAGAGGTTTCAAGATATGTCACACGCCGCGGCTGTTCCGGCTTGAAACGCAACCCGCCAACATACCCCTTTTGCCCGGTGCGTAGAGCCCACTGAACCTTTGGAAGCTCAAGGTCGTGTACACGAGTAATCGGTTTACGCGAAAGGATTGCAATTCCAGTACCGAATGTTGTGCGGGAAAAGTGGTGATACATCTGGAGTTCGTCGGCAAGGATCTTCGCTTGGTCAACAAAATTCGAACGAATATTCAAACGATCAGCTTCCTGTAACGAGAGCAGATCAAGTTCTTCTTCTTTCAGCTCCTGTGCTAATGCAACGAGAGCCTTCGATGAAGGACGCCATCCATCCGCGGTTGTGCCATATTGAAGATTGAATGTGCCGATTCTCACGATCAGCCCTCCGCCCCAGAAACAGAGCCGTCATCCGCAACGAATGTCAAACACGCCGAATTCATACAGTAGCGCAGACCAGTGGGAGTCTGGGGAGCATCGGGGAACACGTGCCCGAGATGCGATCCACACGAAGCACAACGCACTTCTGTTCGAGGCCGCCCAGGCAATGATGTGTCCTCAATGTACTCGACAGCATCTTTCTCATCCGGATCAAAGAATGAAGGCCACCCACAGAACGAATCGAACTTGGTCTCAGACGTGAATAGCTCTGATCCACAGGCTTTGCACAGGTACATTCCCGAACGGTTCTCATTCAAAAGAGCGCCTGTGCCAGGCATTTCGGTCCCGGCAGTGCGCAAAATATTGTATTCGAGAGGGGTGAGCTGGGCTTTCCACTCTTCCTCAGTGCGTGCTTTGGGATACTTCTTCTCAGTCATTTTCGCCTCCTTGAGCCGCCTGCGATTCGCTAGCGGTGTCGCCAGATTCTACCGCGGTTGTGTTCCCTTTCGCCGCGATTTTAATGTCATCAACCTTGCGATTGCGTTCTTCATAGGCTTCTTCACCTGGGCCTGCATATGTTTCTGCTCGTTGTTCGTTCTCAGGAGAACCCGAGAAAAGGGAGGCTTCGTGGCCGGGTTTCACATTCGCGGTCGTAGTCAATGGCGTGGTCAGAGGAGTTTCGTGAGTTTCTTGGGTAGCAGATTGGCTCAGCCGCTGCGCAATAGACGTACGCTTAAACTTCCCGGAGCTGGCGAACTCTCGTGCCGCTTTCGCCATCGACTTTCCGCGGTTCGTTATCTTTCCCGACGGCGTTCCTGCGGAAGCCGTTGCGGTTGCAGAGGGTGTTGCACGTTGAGCCGACTTTCCATCGATATCGTCAGGAGTCGACGCCAACTCTGCTTTCTGCGCAAGGATTTTCATCTCAGTAGCGGTGAGCACTCGTGTGGACTGAACATCTTGTTTTTCCAGTTCGAAGGTGGAGGGGTAAGTCGGTGTACGCATCGCAGTCTGCGACTCGTGCGCTTGTTGCTTTGCTCTCTTTTCCTCCGCCAGGCGCGCTTCAACGAGAGCGGTTGTTGCCTCACGTGCCTCTTCAATGGAGACACTCTCATGGCGATATTCTCGCTGATGGGGGATCGATTGGCGCGCTTCTTTTTGAATCCATAAAACAATTTGTTCGCGTAGGTAATTCTTCAAATCGACCAGCGTGGAGGAATCCTTTGCGGAGATCACCGCACGAACGACAAGGTTTGTCCCATTGGCGTCACTAACTTGAAAAACGCCGAGGCGACCGTCCCAAAGATCGGAATTGGCTAACAATCGCTCCACCTCCAGACGCATCGCCTGAACAGGAACCGCCCAGTCCACTTGCCAAGTCACATCGCCGTACATTTCGGGTGCACGCCTAGTCCAGTTTTGGAACGGTTGTGAGACAAGACGCTGGGAAGGAACGATAATTCTCCGTCCGTCCCAAATCGCAAGAACCACGTAGGTCAAAGTAATTTCTTCAACCGTTGTGTAATTGCCTTCGAAATCAACAATGTCACCAACACGGATCGAATCAGAGAAGGCTAACTGCAACCCGGCAAAAACATTACTCAGTGTGCCTTGCGCGGCGATACCAGCGACCACAGATAACACGCCCGCTGAGGCTAATAAGGATGCTCCCGCAGCCCGAGCGCCAGGGAATGTTAAGAGCACTGCAGCGAAGCCAATTAACCAGATCGCAACTAAAATCACCCGATGCAGGATCTGTGTTTGTGTTTCAATCCGGGCGGCCTTTGAACTCGACAGTTCATTGACGCGTGCATAAATGGAAGTGACCACGCCTTTCGCAATCGAGGCGACAAGATACGTGCCAGCGATAATGGCCGCGATAAGGAACGTTTGGCTTGCATACGCGAACCAATAGGGTTCGACATCCTGTGCGGTGTTTGCGGCAGCAAAATTAAAACCGAACCACGCTCCAATCACGATCAGCAACAAGTCGATTGGGCGCGCAACTGCATGGATGATCGGCTTCAGGTGCTTGCGGCGAGTAACCATCGCCGTCAGAACCGCGATAGAAACTAGGCCAACGATCAGACCAGCAACCGCACCAACCCCGACCCCAATGACTATCTGCATGACATCAAAAGACGCTTCGACTACTTCATGAGCTTTTTCCTCCAATGACGACGGCGACGGCGACGGAGTGGGTGACGGTGTCGGAGACTTCGCCATAACTGCTTGGGCAAACCAATGGGTGAACATGTCTTAAGCCTACCGAGAAGGTATGACAGTTTTTGCCCACCACTGGAGATTCCCAGCATCTTCTTTCGCAAAGTGTTGAAATATCGCCATTTTGCAGAGTGTCGCACGTCACACTCTTTTGATTTTGCAAAACCCCCACAATTCGGGCTAAGCTAATACCCGTTCCACCGAGGATTCGGAACGAGCAAGTAACCAACTTGTTGGTTATCTAGGCCCCCATCGTCTAGCGGCCTAGGACCCCGCCCTTTCACGGCGGTAGCACCGGTTCGAATCCGGTTGGGGGTACTGCTTCACCAGAAGCACGCGAAAGCAAAATCTGGCCCTGTAGCGCAGTTGGTTAGCGCGCCGCCCTGTCACGGCGGAGGTCGCGGGTTCAAGTCCCGTCAGGGTCGCGGAAGAATCGCCCGGTTTCCGGGCGTTTTTTCTCACTGGCTCTGTAGCTCAGTTGGTAGAGCGTTCGACTGAAAATCGAAAGGTCACCGGATCGACGCCGGTCGGAGCCACCAAAACCCCGAGAATCATTGATTCCTCGGGGTTTTGTTTTTGCCAATAAGCTCCCGCGTCTTACATCGTCAATTCCCAGCCGCTCATCCCTCGACGCACTTGTTTCTCCAGGGCGTCCATGAATGCTGGCGCATCATTCGCCACGGGGATATAGGTAAAGCCGGTGGCCGCCCCGCCCGCATTGACAAATTCGCCACGATTCAAAATATTGATTTCCTGAAGTGTCTCAAGACAATCTGTAGCAAAACCTGGGCATACCACGTCAAGGCTCCTCACACCAGCAGCCCCAAGCTCACGCACAGTATCAATAGTGGCCGGGCCTACCCACTTCGCCGGGCCAAAGACTGATTGATACGTTGTCAGAACACCGCGGCCATATTCCGATTCGAGACCGAGCCGGCGAACCACAGCCTTCGCCGTCGCCTCACACTCTCGAACATACGGATCGCCACTATCCACCATCGCTTGCGGCAAGGAATGAAAGCTCAAAATCAAACGCTCACCCTGCGCAAAATCTGGCCGAGCACCCCGCTTTTCCCAGACATTCTCAATCGCACTTGCGACAGCCTCAATGTAAAGCATATCGGTAGGAAAAGAACGTACCATCCGAAACTCCAGCTGATCGCGATTCTCTAGTGACCACCGAGACACTTCGTCCATCACACTCGCCACCGTCGTCGCCGAATACTGTGCATACATCGGCATCACCAACACGCGTCGGTAGCCACGCCGCTGCAGGTCAGTGAGCATCTGTCGAACGGTGGGTGCCGAATACCTCATCGCGAGGAAGACATCGGCGTCTGCCCCCAAGCGCCGGTCAAGATCGGCACGCTGAGCCTGACTCCAATGCATCAATGGTGACCCCACAACCCCCTCACCTGCTTTTTCTCCCCAAATCTGAGCGTACAAAGAAGCCGCATGACGCGGTCGGACACGCAAAATAATCCCTTCTAAGATTGGCCTCCATAACGCAGGGTGCATCTCAATCACGCGTCGATCCGTCAGAAATGCGCGAAGGAATCGGCGCACATCTGCAGGCGCTAACGAATCCGGTGTCCCAAGATTGACCAACAGCACTGCCGGCTTCATTGCCGCAGCATATAGGGTCGCGAATGTATTGACCATGAAGCTACTTTACTGAACGCCAGATGGATTCTCTAATACGCTGCGTGATCACGCATACCTCTTTATATACTGGCTGTGACCTTCCACCCGCGAACAGTCCGCGAACAGTCTGCGAACAATTTTCACTCCTCCGATCGAAAGTCTGCGATGTCCTCCACGCATTTACAGCGCCTCCTTGACGGTAATGCTCGGTTTGTCTCGAATACCCCGCATACGCCTGCAATCAACCTCCGTCAGTCCCTCGTGGCCGAACAACACCCATTCGCAGCAGTTATGGCGTGTGCGGATTCGCGTGTCGCACCGGAGATCATTTTCGATCAGCCACTGGGAGCCATCTTCACCGTTCGCACTGCCGGACATGTTCTCGACTCAACAGTTATCGCGTCGCTTGCATACGCTGTCGACCATCTCGGTGTAGAAATCGTGGTGGTTGTCGGCCACGAAAGTTGCGGCGCGGTTCAAACAGCACTCCAGGCACCCACGTCGGGATGCCTGTCAGAGGCAATTGTGCCGGTCTTGCGCACGCTCGATGCTCCTGCTCCCACTCCAGCCGACGTCGAACGAGCTCATGCGCGTGCCACCGCAGATACTCTTCGCACCCAGCTCAATGTGCCGACGGTAGCGTTGCGCTACCAGCTGGCGTCAGGAAAAGTCGAAGAACTCTAGGAAAGATCTCCCAGATTTCACATTCGAGCACGCCGTAAACTAGCGTCATGAACGTGATATGGGATATGGGCGGCACGCTCATTGATACGTATTCTCCGGTCAATGCGTTATTTGCGGCGAAAATTGCCGACGCCGGTGGTGAGATTTCGCCTGCAGGCGTGGCAATGTTGACCCGGCGTTCGATCTCCTCAGCGATTCAGACACTTGCACAACGTTTCCCCATTTCAGAGGGCGAATTACACGCAGCATACGATTTTCTCAAAGATTCCTGGCAAGACACTCCTGCCCCATTAATTCCCAAAGCACGGCGAGCCTTGGAAGCAATTGTGGACGACGGCGGAATGAATGTTATCGTCACTCATCGCGATCGCCCATCAGCCACAACACTGCTTGAACAACACGATCTGTCGCATCTCATCTCCGATATGATTTGCGCCCCCGATGGATTCCCACGCAAACCTGATCCGACAATGTTCCTTGAGATGCTTGATCGCAGTAGTCTCAAGCCATCGCGCACACTCGCTGTCGGCGATCGAGAAATCGATGTGGCAGCAGCACACGCTGCGGGTTTGCGCGCAGCACGCTTGGCGCCTGACGGTATTCGCACTCAGACAAAAGCTGATTGGACAGTCCACAACCTTCTTGAGGTTCCATACTTGCGGTAGGTAGTGCCTACGGTGCTGTCACCGTCAGCGAAAAGAAACAGGCGGCCGAGATTTTTCTCGGCCGCCTCGTCACATCGCTTTTGACAGTGGGAACTTTACTTGAGCACCGCAACTGCTGAATCGTAATCCGGTTCCTCGGTTAACTCCGCAACTTGTTCGGTATACGCCACCGTGCCCGTCTCGTCGATAACGACGACGGCGCGCGAAAGTAGTCCCGCAAACGCACCCTCGCTCAGAGTCACGCCGTAATCCTCCCCAAAAGTTGAGCGGAACGCCGATGCTGGCAGAACGTCGTCAAGCCCTTCAGCAACGCAGAAACGCGACGCAGCGAAAGGTAAATCCATCGAGACGCACAGCACCACTGTATTGTCTAGGGAAGAGACACGAGAGTTAAAGTGCCGAACTGATGCTGCGCACGTTGGAGTATCCAGAGACGGGAAAATATTCACAACAACACGCTTACCCGCGAAGTCTCCCAGTTTGAGTTCGGCTAAATCCTGACCAACGAGTACAAAATCAGGAGCCGACGTCCCAACGTCGGGTAGTGAACCAACAGTTACCGCGGACTTGCCGCCAATGGTGATCTCAGACATGCGTCCATCCTATGCGCGGCAGTGTCGCAGTCGGCAGACGTGAACGCCGAGAGCGAATTCCCTGTACTCACGCGCGCAAAGGGCAAGTGTCTTATACCATAGAAAGGTAGTAGTGGCGCCGAGTGGGTGCCGCATTAAGGAGCCAAACGTGACATTAGAGAACAATCCGAAGCAGGGGCCATCAATCGGCGAACTGGTCGCAAAGATCACCGCACAGTTCTCAGCGCTCGTGCGCGACGAACTGAAATACGCCACAGTTCAGCTCCAGGCAAAGGTCACGAAACTTGGCATCGGTGGCGCATTACTAGCCGTTGTCGGTGTGCTCGCTTTCTACCTGCTCACCCTTTTGTTGGGTGCAGCGGTCGCCGGTTTTGCACATGTCATGCCAGTGTGGGCTGCTTTCCTCACAGTGGCTGGGATCCTGCTCCTCATCATGGTTATCCTAGCGCTCGTGGCGCTGGCAAAGTTTAAGTCGTCCAAGCAAAACATCGTTGATCCGAAGGCGGGTCTGACAAAAGACGTGGACGCAATAAAGAAGGGATTCACGAAGTGAGCGAAGCAGTGAACAGGGTTCAGGCGGCTGCCGATGCATCTCGTAAGTCTGCTAAGGACTACGAAGTGCATAACGATACCCCCGATAACCGCACACCCGAACAAATCGAAAAAGATATGCAACGAGTGCGCGATGAAATGACGGCGACAGTCAATGAACTGGCAGCGAAGCTTGATCCGAAGCGTCTAGGAGAAGATGCCAAAGCTGCGGCGTCTGCCAAGGTCAATACTGTCAAAGAGAAAATAACAGGGCTTTTTGTCGACGCGAAGAACGGCGATCGTCAAGCTATCGGCATCCTTGCCGCAACATCAACCGTCATTCTTGGTGTGGTAGCGCGAGCAATCTTCAAGAAATAGGTTTATCCACAGATAAGTAATTGAGCACAGTTCGGCTCCAGCGAACGTTCCACGTAGAGTTCACACGCGGAAACGAGTAAACTGAGGCCGGAAATTGATGTGAAGCATTTGGGGCACCATGCCCCTTCGAGAGTTGAGGGAGGTCGAGCCTATGGGGCGCGGCCGTCAGAGAGCCAAGCAGCGTAAAGTAGCACGCGATCTTAAGTACTTCAGCCCGGAAACCGATTACCAGGCACTCGAACGTGAACTGACTTCTCACAATGAGAAGGATGATGACGTCAGTGATTGGGAGGAGTACGATCCGGATCACTACGAGGTTCCCCCAGCAACAGATGACTGGGATGAAGACGACTGGAAGTAATTCCAGCTCGTACTGACGTAAGTGGAGGGGGGGGGCCAATTGGCGCGCCCCCCCCCTTAGGTTTTAGTGGGGGCCCCCCCATTGATTCTTGGGAAT
>NZ_JBQJCE010000002.1:0-255247 GCF_053585065.1 Arcanobacterium sp. (ex Cirak et al. 2026) | reverse complement strand
TGGTGCGGCGGTTGGTCGCGCGCTTATTTTTTGGCTAAAATCTCGGGGCGCACCCCCCACGGTTACCCCCCACTTCTTTTCTGTGTTATCTAGACAGTTGGCGTGTGGCGGCGGCGGGAAACTACCCGGTTGCGCTCTTCTTCCGACATGCCTCCCCAAACACCATATGGTTCGTTGTGGGAGAGGGCATATTCGCGGCACTGTTCAATCACAGGGCACGCCTGGCAAATACGCTTTGCACGCTCGATGCGACGGCGACGCGGGCCACCGCGTTCGCCTTCAGGGTGGAAGAAGAATTCCGGATCCATCGAATTGCAGGCGCCGAGAAGCTGCCAGTCCCAAAAATCCACGAGAGCACCGTCAACATCTTTGATGCGAGCTACCAAAATTTCACGTCCTTTAAATCCATGTGCAGAGGCTCCACGTTAGACTGATCGCCCTTGGCGAAACCTCAACTAGTGTAACTGGCAAATGCATGGAGAAACAGTGTTGATCTTCACTCTCATCTTCGCTAGCGCTTGTTTAATATGAAAAAACGTCTATTTTTTGAAGAAAATTGATGTATTTGAGCAGCTTATGTAGCTGTTGCGCGATATGGTGAGCCGTGCCCCACAGCAACGTTGAAATGTGCGCACTACACTAGGGACATGAACAACGATCCTTTCAGCCTGGTTGGCCTGACTTATGATGATGTGCTCCTCCTCCCGAACGCAACGGATGTGATCCCATCGGAGGTGGATACGCGCAGCTCGCTGACAAAAAATATTACGTTAAAGATGCCAATCCTTTCAGCGGCGATGGATACTGTGACTGAATCACGTATGGCAATCGCAATGGCGAGCCTAGGTGGTCTGGGCGTTATCCACCGCAATTTGTCGATTGAGGATCAAGCCCGGCATGTTGCCACGGTAAAAGCTGTTTCAACCGATACCGTCAATGCTTCGCAAGCAACGCTTGATGCGCGAGGGCGTCTTCGTGTAGGTGCGGCAATTGGCTACTGGGGTGATGCGTGGGATCGTGCACGTGCACTCGCTCAGGCCGGTACTGATGTGCTGTTCGTTGATACCGCCAATGGTGAGGCGGCACTTGCGCTCGAAATGATTTCGAAGATCAAGTCATCTCAGGAATTCGACGGTGTTGATGTTGTTGGTGGCAATATCGCGACGACTGAAGGTGCTCAGGCGCTGATCGATGCAGGAGCTGACGGCGTTAAAGTCGGAGTCGGCCCGGGCTCGATCTGCACCACTCGCATCGTTGCAGGTATTGGCGTGCCACAGGTGACTGCCGTCTATCTCGCATCTTTGGCCGCGAAACCTGCCGGCGTCCCGTTGATCGCCGACGGCGGTTTGACTCACTCTGGTGATATTGGCAAGGCTATCGTAGCGGGTGCTTCGACTGTCATGCTTGGCGGTCTGCTGTCGGGAACTGATGAAACACCGGGTGAAACGTACCAAATCAACGGTGTGAGCTTTAAGAGCTACCGTGGCATGGGATCCCTCGGTGCAATGAGTTCTCGCGGACGAGTCTCCTATTCCAAGGATCGGTATTTCCAAGCCGATGTCAAGAGTGATGAGAAGATCGTGCCGGAAGGAATTGAAGGGCAAGTCCAATCCAAGGGGCCAGTCGAACAAGTTCTCTACCAGCTCACGGGCGGCCTGCATCAGACAATGTTCTACACGGGTGCTCGTTCTATTGACGAGCTCGCTCGGAACGGGCGTTTCGTTCGAATTACCCCTGCCGGCCTACGTGAATCCCATCCGCACGACGTGCAGATTACGGTCAAAGCTCCGAACTATTAAAACCGCACAACTGGCCAACCGCGGGGAGGGAGTGGATTTCCCCTCTCGCGGTCACGCCGGTCAAAGAAGTCGCGCTGTTCGTTGTAGGTTTCTTCCTGTAGCTGCGCTAGCTCGCGAAGATCCATGTGTGCCACGTGCGGATACTTTCGACAGATCGCACCCAGCACCCGCAACGTTGCCAAGACATCAGCTTCTGCATTGTGGAACGCGTCATCTTGGTCAACAGCGTAGTGCTGCGCCAAATTTTCTAGCCGGCGTTTCCCTTTTCGGAAGCGATCACAGCTTCTGTCGATCATGTACGGATCGACGATCGGGCCAATTTCACGTCCGAGCCTCTTTGCCATTGTCTCGAGTCCATGACGTTCTAGCTCACATTCCATGAGAGTCAGATCGTAGGAGGCGTTAAATGCGACCACGACGAATCCTTGCTGCATATGGTTGCACAGCATATCGGCGATTTCATCGAGAACTTGTTCGATAGGGCGCCCTTCCTCCTGAGCTTTCTGAGTGGAGATTCCATGTACTCGCTGTGCTTGGGGAGGAATCTCCACTCCTGGATCTGCCAACCAATAGTGGCGTGTTGTCCGGTTTTCTTCCACCAGAACTACCGATGCCGTCACGAGGCGAGAGGTGAGTGGATCGACACCAGTTGTTTCTGTGTCAAATCCAATCATTGGGTTATTCGTCCACATTTTTCTGCCCCTTTTCTTTTTCCACTGCGGTGATCGATTGCTTTCCTTCAGTGGCGCTATGTTGTTTTAATTCAATCCTAGGAACAGCCTACGACACTTTTTCATGAACACTTTGGATACCAGCTCAAGGAAGACGCTAGGCTTGGTATGTGGCAAACGAAATTGAGATTGGGCGCGGCAAACGCGCCACTGCTGGTTATTCCTTCGATGACATCGCCGTTGTTCCGTCGCGCCGAACGCGTGACGCGGCAGATGTTTCTGTGACGTGGCAACTTGATGCCAATTACCTTGAAGTTCCTATCCTGGGTGCGCCGATGGATTCAGTGACTTCTGTGAAAACAGCCATCGAGCTTTCACGACTCGGCGGAATTGGTGTTCTCGATCTCGAAGGATTGTGGACTCGTTATGACGATCCCACCGATCAGTTTGAGCAGATCGCCACTGCCGGTGAGGATGAAGCGACAGCGGTCCTCCAGCGCGTGTATTCGGAGCCAATTAAACCTGAACTGATCACTCAACGTCTTCGCGAGGTTCGCGAAGCGGGCGCGATCGTTGCAGGTGCGCTCTCCCCGCAGCGCACATCTCAGTATTGGGATCTTGTCGCCGACGCCGGAGTTGACCTCTTCGTCATCCGTGGCACGACCGTCTCCGCTGAGCACGTCTCGTCAAATGCTGAGCCTCTCAACCTCAAGCGATTCATTTATGATCTCGATGTCCCGGTGATTGTCGGTGGTGTTGCCTCATACACGGCGGCTCTTCACCTGATGCGTACTGGCGCTGCTGGCGTCTTGGCAGGGTTCGGCGGAGGTGCTACGTCGGCCAACCGCCGCACCGTCGGCGTCGCCGTTCCGATGGCAACCACTGTGGCAGAAGTGGCGGCTGCCAGACGCGAATATATGGACGAAACTGGCGGCCGATATGTGCACGTGATCGCCGACGGTCAAATTTCAACCTCAGGAGATCTTGTCAAAGCAATTGCGTGTGGCGCCGACGGTGTGATGCTCGGTACGGCGCTTGCCCGGGCGGAAGAAGCCCCCGGCCGCGGTTTCCACTGGGGTGCGGAGGCGCGTCATTCGACGCTCCCGCGTGGGGAGCGAGTAGAAGTTGAGCCAGTGGGGAGTCTGGAGACGGTGATCAACGGGCCTGCGTCGGATGCGTCTGGACGCACGAATCTGATTGGAGCTCTCAAGCGTGCCATGGCAATGACAGGCTACTTAGACGTGAAAGAATTCCAGCGAGTGTCCGTGTCAGTAGGTGCAAACAGGTGAAAGTTTTCGGTGATCATGGCGAAAGAGTACTCGCGCGCAAGGAGATCAACGAGGGGCTGTATGCGCCGACGTCGGTGCTCGGATCGTTGAGATACGCTTTTGCCACTCCGACCCGCATTCGCAAGGAAGTGATCGCCGGACTCACCGTGTCGCTTGCGATGATTCCGGAGGCGATCGCCTTCGCAATTATCGCAGGGGTACCGCCAACGGCAGGTTTATACGCCTCGGTTGTCATGTGTATAACGATGGCGTTCGTTGGAGGACGTCCAGCTGTGTTGACAGGTGTGACATCTGCGGTGGCAATCGTTACCGCTCCGATCGGACTGCATTACGGCGTTGAATACATGATGGCCACAGTTTTGCTCGGTGGTGTGATACAAGCGGTACTGGGTCTGGTCGGGGTAGCGAATCTCGAAAAACTCATCGGTCGTTCGGTGATGCTTGGTTTTACTAATGCCCTGGGGTTGATGCTCATGTGGACGCAAGCCAAAGTGTTCACACAGGGTAATTGGCAGGTGTGGACCCTGGCAGCAATCGGTATCGCCGTGATGTTTCTCTGGCCAAAAATGACTCGTGCCTTGCCAGGGCCACTTGTGACTGTGGCGCTTCTGACGTTGATCGCAGTGTTCGCAGGCTGGCACGTACCAAACGTTGGCCAGATGGGACCGATCGGGGGAGCGTTCCCGCTCCCAGGGCTGCCAGATGTGCCCTATAACCTCGAAACATTGCGCATTATTGCGCCTTACTCGCTCGCGGTTGCATTTATCGGGATCATCACGTCGCTCATGACAGCGAAACTTGCCGACGACGTTGTGGACAACGATTCAAATAAAACTCACGAAACAATCGGCTTGGGAATCGCGAACCTGGCTTCTGGCTTATTTGGAGGCATGGCCGGCTGTGGAATGATGGGACAAACGCTGATCTCTGTCCGAGAAGTTGGCGCTCGCACACGACTGGCCACTTTGATGGGTGGTGTCTTCATTCTTGTTCTCAGTCTTGGCCTTGCGCCGGTGGTTGCCGCTATCCCGACGTCGGCTCTGGCGGCTGTGATGCTCGTCATTGGGATCAAGACAGTGCACTGGAACGTCATGCGACCGGCGACGATTAAATTCATGCCGTGGACCGAATCGATCATTATGTTTGCCACGATGATCGCTGCGATTGTGACGCAAAACTTGGCCATCGGCGTCGGAGTGGGTGTGGTGACGGCGATTATTGGTTTCACGCGGAGAATCACCCATATGGTTCATGTGGAGACTGTGCTTGAAGATGCGCCAGAGGGCGATGGCAAGATCCGTATTTACACAGTACATGGTCAACTTTTTTGGATTTCTGCCACTTCAATCATGAAGCGTTTCAACTTCGATACACGTGCGCACACGATCATCATTGATCTATCTGATGCGGAAATCTGGGATGCTTCCACGGTGGCAACTCTTGACGCTGTGATGCGCAAGTATCGCAATCGTGGCAAACTGGTTGAGATTCGGGGGCTTCACGGTTCGAGCCGTGATCGCCTGCGCAAACTCTCGGGGCATTTGGACTAAGTTGCGCAACGAAGATTCGTGGCAGTTGTTCTGGATAGCGGTGTTTTCTATTTTTCTGTATTGAGCTGGTAGGTGCTTCCGTCCCTACTGCGGTGGAGTATTCCTGCATCTACGCACGCTCTGCGCACACGTGCAACATCTCGAACAAACATTGCGAGAGCACAGTTTAATTCTGATTCGCTGAGTTTAGTGCGTGGGTGAATGCGTGTGAAAACAGTAGTAACGAGCTTGTGGGAAAGAACAAGAATTTGATCCTCGTCTTGTGGAAGAGTATCAATTCTTTTGACGTGTGCAATGAGATCTTCAGATAGGACGTTTTCAAGTTCTGCGATGGTATTTCGCAGGCACGTGGTATCGATTGTTCCATCGTGCGCCCAGTCAAATGGGAGATTGTCCTTGCTGAAGGAAGTGAAATTTTCGTGGCTCATGAGTAAACGAGCGAGTTTGGCACGAAAATTCGGGTTTGCGATTGATGAGGTGATAATGCGCACGCGTTTGATTGCCTGCGTTTGATCCTTCCCAAGAGCTGAGTTCACAGTGAAGTCTCCGTTGCGGTTTTCTTGCCGAATGCGAGTACTGCCCACAGAATAACAATAATGGCGGATGAAATAAGGGATGCAGCGAAGAAACCGGCAAATTGGGTAACGTATCCAACAGCGATGCTCGCTATCGCAACAAGAGCGCTATCGCCAAGAGAGGCAAGAGAGGTCACAGTTGCTCTAATGGAGTCATTGGTGTTGGCATGAAAAATGCCGTATGCCCGTATTGACATATGTGTTTGCAACGCAACATGCAAGAGGAAAAATATAGCGCCAATATATGTAGTACAGAGCGAAAAAAGAGAAATGCAGATAATATTCATGAAAATTACTGCAGTTAGTGGAGCATTGTGCGCATATTTGAATGTGATATGTGCGCTAATGGTGCCAACAATTCCAATGGCACATCCTAATATTCCAATAATGATGAGCTGTTTAGACCCAAATATATTTTGCCAGATGGTCAGGGGTGCCACAGCAGAGGAAGCTGTTAGCACAGAGATCCAAAATGAGCGGTGGCTGAGTGCAGGCAATACTGAGCGGAAAAGGTGGCGTACTGATGTGGGAGGAGCGCTGTGGGCAGAAGAAAATGAGGCGCTGATCAGTAGCGCCGCTAGCATTGATAATGCTGCGAGAAACCACACTATGCGAGGTGAAAAAGCGTAAAGAATGACGCCTATTGCAGCTGAAATTGCAGTGATTGCCAATGAAATCCGTTGTATTTTGGAATTCATTTGAGTAATAGAAGCTTCTGTTCGGAGTTTCAATTCGCCAAGCAGAAGCTTGTCAAAATTTCCTGATACAAAGGCAAAACCAAAACCGGTGAGCAATTGCGCGATGAGTAACCAGAGGAATGTATCGGCAATACCAAATATTGTAAGGCCTAGAATGCGCGATATTAACCCAATGAATAGAGTGCCACGGGCACTCCACATATC
Source organism: Arcanobacterium sp. (ex Cirak et al. 2026) (assembly GCF_053585065.1). Taxonomy (NCBI): domain Bacteria; kingdom Bacillati; phylum Actinomycetota; class Actinomycetes; order Actinomycetales; family Actinomycetaceae; genus Arcanobacterium; species Arcanobacterium sp. (ex Cirak et al. 2026). The sequence goes on along the minus strand of NZ_JBQJCE010000002.1, from coordinate 248,461 downwards.
TGTAATGATTGAGCTAGGAACTTCAAAAATCAGTACAGCGATATTAAAAGCGGCCACAAGGTAGCCGATCTGTGCCCATGACATTCCTATCCAGGACAAATAAAGAATATTAATTGCACTGAAGATTCCAAGGCTAAATGAAGTAAATGCGCTGTATGTAATATATTTTGTGCTTTTGTTTTTAAACATATTGGATTTGTTTTTTATTTACATAAATAATGGACCGGTATACTCAGATCTATCTGAGGGAAGGTTCATTGTTTGGGCAAAAGTATCAATAGCCTTATTCGCAAAATAATCTCCATCAGATACCCCAATTCCTGAAATTAATGTCTTTACTACTGAAAAGGAGGCGGTAGTGATTAAGGGTGCAACATAGATTGATTTATTTGCCTGGATAATATTCTGGAAAATTTGTTGGAATGATATTTTTTCGTATTTCAGTATATCTGCACTGGTCGCGGGATTTTTAGAAAAAAATTGTGGAAAAATTTTACGTGCCTTACCGCTACTCCATAAATTGCGCATATCTAGCATAGAATCCGAGTTCTTGTCTACTTTCAAAGAATCAATCAGTTGGACACACTCGGTAAAAGCACGATGTATGGAGTGTGCCAGGGATAGAGTTGCCCCAGTACCACGTGAATAGAACCTTAGAGTATCGCACGAAGATTCTTCATAAACCACTTGAACAATCGGAACTCTCCAGGGGTTGGCTAGCAAAGTTACTATGAAATGACCGGAGTATTCATTCATTGCCTCTTTTATTGCGGCAGGAATTTGTTTTTCAGAGAGGGAAAGAGGGCAGTTTTTTGTTCTCGCGTAAAACCAGAAGGCATCTCGCTCAAGTAACTCAAGTATACCCTGTTTTATCGCATCTTGGGCAGTGGCGCCGGCAGAAGCACCGTTAGTTGAGCTTATTGAAAATAAAGTTGCACCACTACTGGGAGTATAAGGGCAATACACTAGATTCGCGGGAATCGACACGGCAGTTCCATTTGGAAAGTTGACTCCAGGAATCCACTCAATTATTGCGTCCTGCGCCCATTTGCTCACTTTAGGATCTGAGTGAGGTGGGGCGGGATGTTTCATGTTAATTGAGCGTGTAATGTTTTTCGTTCCTCATGTTTTTGAGCGTGTAATGGGTGTTAGGCGAGCTGGATTTTGATTCTGCCTTCGTAGTGTTGTTCGCGTTGTTTTTGTTTCAGGGCGACCTCGATGGTCAGTGTCTGGTTTTCTCACGTGCGTGGCCGATCAGATGGCTTTGAAGATGGGTGATTTCCTGGGTGAGTTCAGCGGGATTGATCGACTGGTAGAGAGATTCGAGCTCGACTTGCTGGGCAGGTGAGAGAATGCCGGTAGCTTTGAGCCGCTGGTAAGGGGTAGCAGGCTTGTCATACACCCGTTTGCGTCGTCTGTTCTTGTTTTCTTTCCATCCGATTGGTTTCACTGTTGGGGTGAAGTAGTTTATTTTCAAACACACGTTCGTATAGAGCTTGGCAAGGAGGGCGAGTTCTTCGGGCGTGTGATAACGGTAGTGGAATGCGTATCGGCGTACCACGTGGTTGTTTTTCGATTCAATATGGGCTTGGTCGTTCTTTTGGTAGGGGCGCGAGCGGGTAAAGAAAATATCACGGTCTGCAGCCCAGTTAACAACGTCATGGTTGATGAACTCAGCCCCGTTATCGCAATCGATTCCTTGGATCAGGTAAGGAATATTGCCATGAGCCTTCTTCTAGGCCAGCAAGAATGTGAGTGCGGGCATTGTTCCGACAAGCTTGAAGTTCGACCCATCCTAAGTGGATGTCAGTTAACGACAACGTGCGGACGAATTCGCCTTTAACACTGGGCCCGCAGTGAGCTACAGTATCAACCTCGAAGAATCCAGGCTCGGATTCAACTTCACTGGATGCGGTGCGAATCTGGATCGAGTTGCGTAACAAGGCGCCAGGCTTAGTTGTCGAGATTCCTTTGAGTTCTCGCTTCTGGCGTTCGGTTTTCAAATACCGGCCGATAGTTGCTGCGCTCATAGATAACACTTCAGCTCGGGTGTCCTTGTTGTAGTAGTGCTCGCCATCGATAAGTTCACTGTGGCGTTCGAGCGCGTCAATCCACTGGGGCAGGTTTGCGGCGAGGTATTTCCCGCATGGCATACCTTCTAATATCCAGATCCGGATTAAGAGTTTCTTCGCCGCAGCCGAGTACTTCGTTGGTTTAACTGTACGTTGATCGAGCCGGTAAACCTTGGGATTACAAATCGTGGGATCGGTCAGGTAGCGGCGTTGAGGGCCTTGATAGGCCAGTAACCGTGCAGAATTGGTCTAAAACCCGTGATTTTTCTTTCTTCGTTCCTACGCGGTAAGCCTGACATAACCGTTTAGCTACTTCCACACGAACCATTTTCGGAGCTACTTCCTCATTCATACGAAAATTATTTCGCGCTCAAAACACGTCAGGCACCACTAACGCTTCGCGCTCAATATATGCAAAGTACGTCGGCTTGTTGAGTTACCGCAATCTACTGGGTAGAATTTCTTTGTCACAAAGAAGTGGATAGTCAGGAAAATAAAATGTTGCGAGAACTTACTGTATTTTCTTTTGTAGTATCGGCTTTTGCTCCGATATTACCTCTCCAAAAAATGATGCCGAGCCGATACCCCTCGCTTCTAGTGTCGCCATCCTTGAGAAGGGTGCGAACTCGTTGAGGTCTGATCCTAATGAGAGATATGTTGCCGGCATTCTCATCTCGTCAACTTGCCACTGCTTATGGTCAACAAACTCAAACTTTTGGATACAAGTCAGCAGGATTTTGGAGAAAAAGTGGAGGGCTTGTGACTGCGCATAACCCTCATATGTCTCCGCGAGGAGGAGTTTCGGGCCATGTTTCATGGAAACCAATTGGAGATCCACGTTTCTCAAAGATGAAACTCACTGCGCAGTTGTATGCGTGGTCAACGTTTAAGTATTGGGCGGCAGGGAATGAAGATACTCGGGTGGTTTTGCCTGCCTATAAAGGTCAAACGCCAGGGGCAAACTCTCGTGCGCAATGTAGAACAAAGGCCAAGACGACGTGGTACACCTATGGAACCGGCTACGCTTATCCTGCTCAAAAAATGTCGGGTTACCATTCGTCATCAACATCTGATCTGGATTGTTATCCATGGTAAAGGCATGTCATCATACGGTTGAGGTTGTGGTAGTTGGTGCAACCGGTGCGGGTGTCGATTCGCTATCGCCAACAGATGCAGCCAATTTTCGCTATCGTGTTCAACAGCTTTTCTACGAGTTGAGCAATGAATGGCTCAATGAAGAAGTCGAAGGTTATTCTCTTTGGCATACCTTCTACGAAGATGAGAATTTAGACCCCCTTTCTGATGAGATCATTGGGTGCGTCATAACAAATATTTGCTCTGATCGGAATATCCCTATCGCTTTGTTGTACCAATGTTTACAGGTGTGTTTTGATTATTTGCGCGTTACCGACACGCGAGGTTATTTCGTGGAAATTGGTTCGTTTGCACTGGGGAAAAGCCAGACACCAGTGTGGTATCGCAGATTGAGGGAAGATCAACCTTCTCGATTTGCGCGGTTTTTTCGTCAACAGTTGAGTCGTTTTTGTGGTGACATCTTTGAGAAGAATTTGTCACGTTTCCCAATCCCATATTGTCCTGATGTGAGACCTGGTGCGGGCATGGAGATTCTCAGGCAACAGGTGGAAGGCAAGACGCCGGTGGAAGTAATCGTGGAAACACTGTACGAGCAGGGTACAGAGCGTGAACTTGAGCGCGTGGCTCAATTGTTTATTGGCTATATCAGCCCCGAGCAACCTGTTTTAGATGGGTTTGTTGGTGTAGGGGCAAATAAGTGGACGATAACGCGCTCAGAAAATGAGAAGAAACAACAAGTTGGCCGTTTACACATTCGAGGGTATTTGCCGGATTTCAATCCGATTTTCGCCGGAATTGCTACGCGAGGCGCGATCGAATCTTGTCATCTCGCTGGCGTTGCTAATCCGCTGAAAATATCTGTTGAACTGGAATCATATAGATGAAAGCTATGAAATTCTGTGCAGTTCTTTGCAGTATATTTACGGCATGAGGGCTGGTGGAAATGAAATATGTGGCTCTGAGAGAGGCGATAGGACACCCCCTCGGAGCCACACTGCCAAGATCTGATTGCGAACGTCATGTACTGAGAAGTATGTTGCCTCCTCAAGCAATTGAAGCATTCACGTTCAGAATACGAGCGCTATACCTTGGGTAAATGCGAATGGAATGCGAATCAGAATCAATCAAGAGATGGGGCTTTGAAACGATAGATGTTCGTTTCGCGCATTTCGAAGCCACTGCGTTGGTAGAGGCGATTTGCTGCTTCACGGGATGGGCGAGAGGTGAGATCGATTGATTTCGCACCACGGTTATTCGCCAGCTCAACAGCGCTGTCAACTAGCGCACGGCCAGCACCTTGACCACGAGCGGCTTCGTCGACAACTACATCCTCAATCCACGCTCGCACACCAGTGGGGATTTCAAACATGACAAGAGAAAGCATTCCCACGATTGAGTTGTCATTTTCAGAGCGGAAAACGAGCAGGGAGAGAGCGTCAGAAGAAAGCATACGCTCTAAGCCCTCAAGATCGAGAGGTGCAGAAGATCGTGAGAGCTGAGGAATCAGACGCGCGAATGCCTTCTCAAGCTCGGGGGTGGCATCGGTGATGAGTTCAACGGCCATGAATTTTCCTTTCACAGAGCAATAGTGTGCTATTTCGGGAATGCCCAAAAGAGCATCATGTCTTCAGTGTAAACGTAAAACGCGGCGGGCTGGACAGCCCCAGCCCGCCGCGTTCGCTGATATGAGAATCAGATGAGTTCCATTGCCTGGCGTGCAATGGAGAGCTCTTCGTTAGTCGGAATCACCATCACGCGCACCGAGGAATCCTCGGTCGAGATCGTGCGTGCTTCCTTCGAACGGACAGCGTTCTTGTCAGCGTCGATCTTCACACCGAAACCTGCCAGGCGCTCAGCCACAGCTGCACGCAGGAGATCGTCGTTCTCGCCTGCACCAGCGGTCCAGGTGATAACGTCGAGTCCACCCATCACTGCGGCGTAGGCGCCAATGTAGTGGACGATGCGGTGAACGTAAACCTCGATGGCTTCCTTCGCATCTTCGTCGCCAGCTTCGATCTTCTCCCACACCATGCGCATGTCATTGTCGCCGGCGAGACCCTTCAAGCCCGACTCCTTGTTGAACAGCGTGTCGATTTCATCAATCGACATGCCGCCAACGCGTGCAAGATGGAAAACAACTGCCGGATCGATGTCACCGGTACGGGTACCCATCATCAGACCCTCAAGCGGGGTCAGCCCCATCGAGGTGTCCACTGCGTGTCCATTGACAACGGCGGACACCGATGCGCCGTTCCCCACATGGAGGACGATCTGCTTGAGGTCATCGCGGCCAAGCAGCTCGGCAACCTTCTGCGAGATGTACATGTGGGATGTACCGTGAGCGCCGTAGCGGCGGATCTCGTACTTCTCGGCCACGTCGCGCTTGAGAGCATAGGTCGCCGATTCACGCGGAAGATTCTGGAAAAATGCCGTGTCGAATACGGCAACGTTCGGCACGTCGAACAGTTCGCGTGCCACCTCGATGCCCTTCAGGTGGGCAGCGTTATGCAGCGGAGCGAGCGGGATGAGTTCTTCGATCTTGGCTGCGACTGCGTCATCAATGATGGCAGCCTTATCGAAGTACTTACCACCTTGGACGACGCGGTGGCCAACAGCCTTGATCTGCGCTTCTTCGAGCTTCGGGCCATAAGTATTGAACATGTCCAGAACGAGCTTGAGACCCTCACCATGATCGGCAATGCGCTGTTCAAGGGTATGCTTTTCGCCGTTCACCTTGTGCTCGAGCGCGGAGATCTCCTCGCCGATGCGCTCTACGAGTCCAGATGCGAGTGATTCGCCGCTTTCCGGGTTCACCAGCTGGTACTTGATCGATGACGAACCCGAGTTAATGACGAGTACAGACACGTATTCTCCTTTTTGTTTGTTTCGTTATTTTGCCGACGCAGGAGGGAAGTTCCACCTGCGTCGGCAAGTTTTTAGCCCTGCGCCTGAATGGCAGTGATTGCCACGGTGTTGACGATGTCGTCAACGAGTGCGCCACGGGAAAGATCATTGACTGGTTTGTTCAGACCCTGAAGGATTGGGCCAACAGCGACAGCTCCTGAAGAACGCTGAACAGCCTTGTATCCAATGTTTCCAGCCGACAGCGACGGGAAGATGAACACCGTTGCACGGCCAGCCACCGGTGAGCCGGGGAGCTTCTTCGCAGCAACAGTCGGGTCTACCGCGGCATCGTACTGAATGGGGCCTTCGATGAGGAGATCGGGACGAGCTTCCTTTGCCACGCGAGTTGCCTCGACGACAGCGTCGACGTCTGGCCCCTTACCGGAGGTGCCTGTCGAGTAGGAGAGCATAGCGACACGTGGCTCAACGCCGAACTGAGCTGCGGTTTCTGCCGAAGAGATCGCGATCGAGCTAAGTTGTTCTGGGGAAGGGTTGGTGTTCACAGCGCAGTCACCGTACACGAACACGCGGTCTTCCATGAGCATGAGGAAGCACGAGGACACAATCGAAGCGCCCGGTTTGGTTTTAATGATCTGGAAGGACGGGACGATGGTGTTCGCAGTGGTATTGACGGCGCCGGACACCATGCCGTCGGCGTCGCCCATATGAACCATCATCGTACCGAAGTACGACAGATCCTTGATCTTCTCAACTGCTGCCTCGTAGGTCACGCCCTTCTTTTCGCGTAGACGTGCAAATTCGGTCGCGTACTTCTCCACAAGAACTGGATCAGAGAGAGACACGATCGATGCCCCTGACAGATCAAGGTGAAGTTCGCCTGCGCGTGCCAAAACCTCATCCTTTTCACCAAGCAAGATGATGTCAGCAACTTCGCGACGCAGCAGCTCGTCAGCCGCACGCAAGATACGATCATCGCTTGATTCTGGCATCACGATTCGCTTGCGATCAGCGCGTGCGCGCGAGATCAGGCGTGACTGGAACGCAAGCGGCGTAATAACATCCGACTCCTCTTCCATTGCGCCGTGAAGGATGGCAGACATTTGTTCAGTGAGTTCACGCGAACCGCCGTCGGGGAAAGCGATGACAGGGGCGACTTCGTGAGTAAAGCGCTCCTGGTCAAATTCACCCGGCGTGTCAGTAACGACGACTGCGGAGACCGGTGCATGTTCTTCGGTGACCACAGACTTAGCGAGCTTGGAGATCGTCGTGATTTGTGCAGGAGAGCGCAGTGCGCCTGATACTGCGAGAACCATTGTTGTGCCAAGGTTAGCTGCAGCGCGACCTGCGCGGTCGAGTGTGCCGGGGTTGAACGGATCCCCATCGAGAATACCCAGAACCAAAACGGCGTCGAAGCTCTCTGCGTAGTCCGTGTAGCGTTTGACGACCTGGTTCATCGCCTCTTCTTCGTCATTGACATATGTCTGACGTGAAGAACCCCAAGCGCGGTCAAGATCTTCTAGGCGACCTGCTGCTTCCAAGAGCTCAATAAAGGCCGCATCTTCTTCGATTGGGCCGTTAGTAAAGGAACGGAAGACGCCCAGGTTTGGGTAGTCAGCCTTGAGCTGCTTGACAAAAGAGAGGGCTGCAGTGCGGGTGCCGGAGTTTCCCTCCGCCGCGGTAAAATAGACGCTTTTGGTCACGAGTTTTTCCTCAATCTAGTTCGGATGCCTCATTGCGTACCTGCCACAACAGGACTAGTTCTATCGTCCCACTTTTCGCAAAATTGTGTGTCTGAACGTTAAGATTTTTGGGGAAATCACACATGAGGGAGGTCACGTGGGTAAGCGGAGAACCGAGCGTCGGCGTCGTCGTGAGCAGGAATTACGGCCGCCGATGCGGGGCGGACTTGGAGCAAGTCCGGTGATTCTTCCCCCAGGTGAATACAATGACGTAGCGCAATGGCTTGACGAACGATTCGGTTTGGGCAGCGCGCAAGCCTTGGATAAAGGCGATGTTTTTGCCGACTATGGTGTGCGACTTTCCTCCGATGCTCCTTACGTTCCCGGACAGCGACTGTGGTTGTTTCGAGCGGTTCCGGACGAACCTGCCGAACCAATTGTGCTGGAGGTTCTGGCAGAGAATGACAACTATATTGCTGTTGATAAGCCGCATGGAATTGCAACGATTCCTCGAGGTGGGTACGTTGCGCGCAGTGCGGTGGTGGCAGCCAGGCGGCAATTTTCCGACGATAACCTCGTCCCGGCACACAGACTCGACGCAGGAACAGCCGGGGTTCTTCTCTTAGTGAAGAATCCTGAAGTTCGCGGTGCTTACCAACGCATGTTTCAGATGCGCAACGTCGAAAAAGAATATGAAGCAGTTGCTCCACTCGTGGGAGAAATCGGCCAGTGGCGACACGTGGAATTGCGATTGGAAAAGGAACACGGTGAGCTCGCTGCACGAGTTGTTGACGGCGAACCGAATGCAATCACTGATCTTGCTCCCGTCGAGGAGCTCGGGGAATATGCCCGGTGGCGCCTTCTTCCGCACACCGGTAAAACCCACCAATTACGTGCGACTCTAAGCCATCTCGGTGCTCCGATTGTGTTCGATCCGCTCTTCCCTCGCGTCATGGATGCCCAGGAGACTCAGCGTTTGCCGCATCCTCTCCAACTTCTGGCGCGAACGTTACGTTTTCGCGATCCGCTCAGCGGGCAGACGGTAGAGGTGACATCGAAAGCGCGTCTCGCACTAGGATGAGTGTCAGTGTGACGGGAGCGTGGAGCGTGAGGGCAAACCTGCCGTCGGCGTCGTCGGGCAATCTCAGCAATTGGACGATTGCGTCTCGCTGAACAAGTAGAGACTCGCAATCGTGCCATGAGCTTAGTAGGCTAGGTTCGTGGAAAATATTCAGCCTGTTCTTGTCATCGATAATGGCGCACAGTACGCCCAGCTCATCGCACGTCGTGTCCGTGAGGCCGGCTACTACTCCGAACTTATTCCTCACTCCTGGAGTGGGGAAAAGATCCTCGCCAAGAACCCCGCCGCAATTATTCTTTCTGGCGGCCCGTCCTCCGTGTACGAAGAGGGTTCTCCGTCTCTCGCCACGGAGATTCTTGACGCCGGTGTTCCGGTCTTTGGTATCTGTTATGGCTTCCAGCAGCTCGCCCAAGCCATGGGGGGTACTGTCGAACATACGGGAACCTCTGAATATGGTTCGACTGATGTTGAAATGCTTGCTGATGGCGTCATTACCGGAGAACAGGGACGCCATGTGAATGCATGGATGAGCCACGGTGATGCCGTGACTACAGCACCTGAAGGTTTCACCGTCACCGCATGTTCAGCTGGTGCAAAAGTTGCTGCATTCGAAAACTCTGAGCGTCGGATCTATGGCGTTCAGTGGCATCCGGAGGTCAAGCACTCCGAAGGCGGGCAGGAAATGATCGAAAAATTCCTCGCTCATGCCGGTCTTGAAAAGAACTGGAACACTTCTTCGATCATCGAAGACCAAATCGCGAAGATTCGTGCTCAGGTTGGTGATTCCTACGCTATTTGCGCACTTTCCGGCGGTGTTGATTCTTCCGTTGCTGCTGCACTTGTTCACCGTGCAATTGGCGAACAGCTCATCTGCGTCTTTGTGGATCACGGCCTCCTGCGTGCCGGAGAAGCTGAGCAGGTCATTCGTGACTATGCAGGCGCTCGCGGTATGCGCATCCTCGCAGTGGACGAGTCGGAACGTTTCCTTTCCGCTCTCGACGGCGTGGCGGATCCAGAGGCAAAGCGCAAGATTATCGGCCGTGAATTTATTCGTTCCTTCGAAGCTGCTCAGGCACGTTTGATTGCTGAAGAAGGTGCGGAAGGCCGTCACATCGGCTTCCTCGTTCAAGGCACTCTGTACCCCGACGTCGTTGAATCCGGCGGCGGCGATGGTACGGCCAATATCAAGTCGCACCACAATGTGGGAGGCTTGCCGGAGGATCTCGAATTTTCCCTGGTGGAGCCGTTGCGTGACCTTTTCAAGGATGAGGTTCGTGCAATTGGTTGTGAACTCGGTCTTCCGGAAAATCTCGTGTGGCGTCAGCCGTTCCCCGGGCCTGGCCTTGGTATTCGCATCGTCGGCGAAGTGACCCGTGATCGTCTGGAGACCTTGCGTGCCGCCGATGCTATTGTTCGCGCCGAGTTCACTGCTGCCGGCATGGACCGTGAGATTTGGCAGTGCCCGGTTGTCTTGCTTGCTGATGTGCGTTCTGTTGGCGTGCAAGGTGATGGCCGTACTTATGGTCATCCGATTGTTTTGCGCCCAGTGAGCTCGGAAGATGCCATGACAGCTGATTGGACACGCGTTCCATACGAGCTGCTGGCGAAGATCTCGAATCGTATCACCAACGAAGTTCCCGATATCAACCGCGTGGTTTTGGACGTGACCTCCAAGCCGCCGGCAACCATCGAATGGGAATGATCAAACGCTGAAGGGGCGGTCTAGTAAGGCCGCCCTTTCTTTTCGTTTCATGGAGTCATCTGCTGTTGGGGCTTACTCGGACACGTGAGCACCCAGTGAACAGATAAACAGTGACCGACGCGCCGAAAGTGGACACGAAAAACTGTCATAGGTGCCCATTAGACTTGCTGACAGTATGAGTGAGAATGATTTTTCTGCAGCAATGGCACGGCTTCGAGCGCGAATCGACGCCGCGAAGTCTACTTCGTCTCCATCCACCAAGGTGGTAGCGTCGAGCGTGCGCAATGACACGTCGGTGTCGTCGGGAGCTGAGCGTTTGCTTGCGGGGCTCAACCCCGCGCAAAAGACTGCCGTCACCTCCCAATCCCCATACATGCTGGTTGTTGCTGGCGCGGGATCAGGGAAAACAAAAGTCTTGACGACACGCATCTCCTACCTCATCGCAACAGGTAGGGTTGCCCCGGGCGAGATCCTCGCGATTACTTTTACAAATAAGGCAGCCAAAGAGATGCGTGAGCGTCTCGAAGGGCTCCTCGGGCCGCAAGCACGCTATATGTGGATTTCTACCTTCCATTCAGCGTGTGTGAGGATACTCAGAGCTGAACACGACGCAATTGGCATGAGATCAACCTTCACTATCTACGATTCGGCTGATTCTTTGCGCTTGATGACGATCGTTGCGCGGGAAGAAGGGATCGAGTCGAAGTCGCATCCGCCGAAGAAACTTATTCGCGCGGTGTCGGATCTGAAGAATGAACTTGTGAGCGCGGAGGAATTTGAGCGCGCAGCGAGCAGCAAGGATGAACAGATTCTTGCTCGGGCTTATTCGGGGTATCAAAAGCGCCTCGCAAGTGCGAATGCTCTCGACTTCGACGATCTCATTATGAAAACAGTAGAGGTTCTTCGTACGAATCCCATGATTGCGGAACATTACCGCAGGCGTTTCCGTCACATTCTGGTAGACGAATACCAAGACACAAATGTTGCCCAGTATGAGCTCATTCGCACCCTCGTCGGAGATACTGCTGAGGCCATTCATAGTGAGCTAACGGTAGTGGGAGACGCCGATCAGTCGATTTACGCTTTCCGTGGGGCAACCATCCGAAATATCCAAGATTTCGAAAAGGATTTCCCTGATTCGCAAACTGTTTTGCTTGAGCAAAACTATCGGTCAACTCAGAATATTCTGTCAGCTGCAAATGCGGTCATCTCCCATAACGATGGCCGGCGTGCCAAAAATTTGTGGACCGATTCGGGCAGCGGTGAACTGCTAGTGGGCTACGTTGCGGATGCTGAGTCAGATGAAAGCGCCTTCGTGGTCGAAGAGATTGATAAACTTCGCGCCGATGGGTACAAGTATGGCGATGTCGCTGTCTTCTATCGCGCTAATGCCCAGTCGCGCGCACTCGAAGAGATGTTCGTCCGATCAGGGATTCCATACAAAGTTGTTGGTGGCACGAAGTTCTATGATCGCAAAGAGATCAAGGATGCGATTGCGTACTTGAACGCTGTGGTGAATCCTGATGACACGGTATCGATCCGTCGTATTCTCAATGAACCTAAGCGGGGGCTTGGTGCTAAAGCTGAAGAGGCAGTTGCTTTCCATGCCGCTCGCCACGGGCTCTCATTTGGTGCTGCGCTGAGCGCGGTGGCGCATCCTGAGTTAGGAGAAGTCGAGGGGCTAACCCCACGAGCGCGAGCGTCGATGACGCAATTTGTCCTCATGCTCGAGGGTATGCGACAGCAAGCGGAAGAAGGGAAAGCCCCGGCAGATATTCTCGATAATCTCATGGATGCATCCGGATATCTGGATGTCCTGCAAAAATCGAACGACCCTCAAGATGAAGTGCGCGTTGAAAATCTCGCTGAGCTTCATTCGGTAGCGTCTGATTTTCGCGTGATGAATCCGCAGGGCACGCTGGGGGAATTTCTTGATCAAATTGCGCTCGTATCGGACACTGATCAGATACCTGACGGGGAAGGTGAGGGACAAGCTGTCCTGATGACCGTTCACACAGCCAAGGGCCTCGAATTTCCCGTAGTGTTTGTGACTGGACTTGAGGATGGAACATTTCCGCATATCCGTTCTCTCGGATCTGCACGCGAACTAGCAGAAGAGCGCCGTCTGGCATATGTGGCGTTGACACGAGCACGCGAACGTCTTTACGTGACGCGCGCTGCGACGCGTTCCCAATATGGTGCGCCGCAGTCTTTGCCTCCGTCGCGTTTTTTGGAGGAAATTCCTCAGGATGTCATCACGTGGAGGCGATCTGAGGCATCGGTTGAATCGATGCGAGGGGGATGGAATAGTGCCCGCTGGTCATCACGTGGGAGTGACTCGTGGAATGATAACGATTTTGCGCCAGCATTCGGTGGGAAAACGTCATTTACTCCAGGAAAATTGGATGAAGCACAGCCTGCGCCTGCACCCGTCACAGGGGAGCAAAAGACCGGCGGTCTCTCGGTCGGTGATCGAGTACGGCATAAGTCGTTTGGCACGGGCACGGTAGTGTCATTTGAAGGAGCCGGAAAATCAACAGTTGCTAAGGTGAAGTTCACCAACGGAGCAACGAAACGCTTGATGCTGAGATTCGCTCCATTGGAAAAAATCTCATGAAACGGCTCGTTACTCATCCCACTTGGAAGAACCGACGTTCGCAAGAACCACAATCGGGCTTGGCTGTATATTCGGATCACGGCGGTTATATCTCAGGCCTTGATGGGTTACGCGCGATTGCTGTTCTCGCCGTAATTCTCTACCACGTTGCTCCCGGTGTTTTTCCCGGTGGATTTCTGGGGGTGGACGTATTCTTTGTAATCTCGGGCTTTTTGATAACGACACTCCTTTTGCGTGAAAAACGTAAAACTGGTGCGATAAATCTTGGACAATTTTGGGTTCGACGTGCCAGACGGCTCTTGCCTGCTTTCGTCGCACTGATCATTATTGTGGTGCCTTTAGCCTGGGCTGTCAGTCGTGACTTGCTGGTCGGGATCGGCAGACAGGTTCTCGGAGCCTTAACGTTCTCGACTAACTGGCTAGAAATTGCACACGGGAGTTCTTATTTTGACCAGACGACGCCGCTGTTGTTCAAAAATTTTTGGTCGCTAGCGATCGAGGAACAGTTTTACCTTCTATGGCCACTTGTCATGTTGTTGCTTGTTGGCAGTGCGCGGAAGCTGTGGCAGCGTCTGAGCGTTGCGAGCATTATGATCGTTAGTTCAGCGAGTGCAATGGGGATTCTCTACAACCCTCAAAATGTTACTCGTGTGTACTACGGGACAGACACCCATCTTTTCGGCATTGCTCTGGGGATTATCGTCGCATTTTGCTGGGCAGACAGACGGGCTCCGCTTTTGGGTTCCTCAGAATGGATCAAACTCTCGCAACCGGTGGGGATCGGCGCGCTTGGCGTGATTATTGTGGCTATATGTGTTCTTCCCGATACTGCGCCGGGAGCATATCGCGGAGTCATTGTTCTCATTAGTGCCTTAAGCGCTGTGCTGATCGCTGCGATGCTGCAGCCTCAATCATTTCTTGCAAGGATTTTTGATCATCAGATATTTCGTTGGATCGGTGAACGCTCTTACGGACTTTACTTGTGGCATTGGCCAATTCTCGTGATTGTGAGTGCGGCATATCCTGTCACGATCGGCTCAATCGGGTACTGGATACGTGCTCTCATTGCCCTTCTTCTGACCGCAGGTGCGTGTGAACTGTCACTGCGTTTCATCGAGTATCCGATACGGCATCGTGGCTTTCGTGCCGTAACCGCGGATGCCAGAGAGACAATTCGACGCCGTATTGAATGGCAAATTGCTGCTGGAGTGAGTGCTGTTCTCCTCCTGATGACCATCATTGTGATTGCGACAGCTCCGGCAAAGAGTTCAACGACCCTCGCGATTGAAAAAGGTGAGTCAGTGGTGGATGAGCGCTCCACAGAACCGCATTTGTCATCGGCAGAGTCTTCTGAACTTAGGCAAACAGATCGTTCGCATCTTGCGGACGGTTTTCACACGTCGCTTCCTCATACTGAGGAGATCACAGCGATTGGTGATTCAATGATTGCGGCGTCGAAGACAGGCTTCACACATGTCATGCCTGGTATTCGATTTATTGCAAAATCGAATACCCAGTGGAAAGATGCCAAGCAGATGATCGCTGACGGCCTGAACAAAAAGCTCATCGGCCGCGGTGTCATCCTGTCTTTTGGAACAAATGCAGGAGTTCCGCATCCCCAGGAAGTGCGTGAAGTTCTCGATCTTCTTGGATCGCATCGGATGATTGTCTTAATGAATCTCTATTCTCCGTCAACGTTTATCGCCTCTGCCAATAAAGAGTTGGCGGCCATAGCCGACGAATACGCGAATGTCACTCTCGCCGATTGGAACTCGTATGTGTCAACTCAGCCCGCATTATTGCAAGTTGATCAAACTCATCCGTCGATTCAAGGCGCAGTTGAGTTCGCACAATTGTCCTATCAGACAATGAAGGAATTCTCTGCGCAGTTGAGTTCGCATTCCCATTCAGGAAAGAATGATGGAAAGTAGCGCTGTGCTCAGTGAAAGGACTGCAATGGATGACGAACTGACGCCATTCCAACGAGCGATGATCGTAACCAGAGGCGCACTTTTCCCCTCAGCACTGGTGTGGTGTGTTCTGACACTGGCAATACTTGTTTTCTATGTTGTCGACGCTGAAGCCCCTGCTTTGGGTGAAGCAACATGGATCGACGCAACGCGTTTCGCCTCCGGTTTCTTTCTCACGGCATTCGGTGGCTCCGTGCGAGTGGGGACGGGTTCTCTCACGCTTGCACCCTTGACCATCACCGCGATGGTCGTTGGTTTTACCTACTTATCGCTTCGGCGTCGTGGAGTATTGAACTGGCGTGAGTGGGCTGTTGCTACTTTCTCACCAACAGTACTGGTAGGAATGCTGGGTTTAATCGTTCAGCCTGGGGGACCTTGGTGGGTGGCGATTATTGGAAATGTTCTCTGGTTTGGCTGTGTGACAATCGTTGCTGGACGCGAGAGTCTTGTGCCAAATGCTTACGGAGAAATTGTCACAAACATAGTGAAAGTGCTGCGTTTACTTGTTACCACAATGGCGATTTTTTCCCTCCTGATCTTCGTTGCAGGAGTAATTGGTGGTGCGACACGCATTGCGGCAATCCAATCGTCATATATCGGCGGAATGCTTGACGCAGTTGGGCTGACACTTCTTCAGCTTGCGTACCTCCCTAATGCTTTGATCTGGGGATTTGCCTATCTCACAGGTGCAGGCTTTGCGGTGGGACAAGGGACAAGTTTCTCCGTTTTGTCGGTGACGTCGCTTCCCCTTCCAGCGGTTCCTGCCTTCGGAGCATTGCCACAAGTTGGCTGGCATGCCCCATGGCTGATCGCGGTGCTAGTCAGCAGTGTTGCAATCCTCGGTATATGGCGTGCGCGCAAAGATCCTCACCGGTCACTCGCAACAGCAACGCTTCACAACGCACTGGGCGGTGTGCTGTCAGCGTTGATCATGTCTGCACTCACGGGCGCCGCCTCCGGTGCGATTGGGGCTGGGCGTATGTCTGTCGTCGGTGCAAACGGCACACTGGTTTTTGGCCTTGTCCTGATTGAAGTTGCATTGCCTTTCCTTCTTGCCAGTGTGATTGCGCATCGAGCAACCTTGTCATGGACAAAGGGACGGGCAACCACCGCGTATACTCGCACGAAAGACAAAATTTCTGCAGCTGAGGAAAAACTCAAAAAACAGCAGCACAATGTGCTAAGTAAAGAAAATCCCGATCTCTCTGGCGATTCAAAAGAGAGTCAGGATACTCTCGATACACACGAAATTCCTATCGTGACCGATGATTCCTTCACCAAGGAGGCTGACAAAACGAAGTGAACGACTATCAACTCCCGCCAGTAGGGTACTACGTCGCACTTATACTGTGGCTTGTCGCTGTTGTCGCAGTAGCTTTCGTAGTCAATGTGGAATGGTCGGCAGATGTTCTTGCTTCCGGGTTTGTTGCTCACGCTCTTGCTCGAGTGCTGTTACCTGCCGGGAAAGTTCCTCAGGTTCGCACAAGGAGAGTCGATGTTTTTTGGTGCCTAGCATTTGCAGGCGTCATTGCATTCTTTGCTTCTTTTGGAAATACGCCGCAAATCTAGCGATGTGAGAAAGGAATATGTTGAGTTCGCTCGTCGTCAACATTTTGTTCGTCCTGTTGTTCACACTCATTGGGGCGATGTTCTCTGCGTCAGAAATGGCTCTTGTCACCCTACGAGATACGCAGATTGAGTCGATGGCTCTGACATCAAAATCTGGTGTCAAAATCAAAAAGCTGACCGACGATTCGAATCGGTTTCTCTCAGCAGTCCAGGTAGGCGTCACCCTTGCGGGATTTTTCTCGGCCTCATTCGGAGCCTCCACTATTGCTCCGGAAATTTCCCCTGTCTTCGTCGGCTGGGGAATGGGAGAAAGTGGCGCGGCAACGGCAGCGTTTATCGTTGTGACCATCGTGATCTCCTATATTTCGATTATCCTCGGTGAACTTGTGCCGAAACGCCTGGCGATGCAGAGCGCAGAAACATTCTCAAAACTTGTGGCTTACCCGCTCACCGCGATCACCGCGCTGCTTTCTCCAGTGATTTGGTTTCTCGGCCTATCCGTCAATGTTGTTCTGCGCCTGATGGGACGCGATCCGGAAAACAAACGTGAAGAAATGGACGCTGAGGAATTGCGTTCTTATGTGGCTGGTTACGAGGCAATTCCAGCAACGGAACGAGACATGGTTGTTGATCTGCTGTCAGTGGGGGAACGAACCGTTGAAGAGATCATGACTCCACGGACAGAAGTTGATTTCATCGATGCAGACTTGCCGATTGATGAAGCACAGCTGATGGTCAACGAACTCGATCACTCCCGGTACCCGGTACGAGATAATCAAAATGACGATGAAGTGATCGGCTTCATCCATATTCGTGATCTCCTTGTCCCTGAACCACAGGTGAAGCGTGTGCGAGATATTGTCCGTCTTGTTCAGTTTTTCCCCGAAGGTAAACCTGTTTTGGCTGCGTTGACTGAAATGCGCGCCCAAAATTCGCACCTCGCCATCGTGATTGACGAATATGGCGGAACTGATGGGATCATCACTCTTGAAGACGTCGTTGAGGAGTTTGTGGGAGAAATCCAGGACGAATACGATTCTGAAGCCGATATTGATTATTCTGCCGAGTCCGGCGGTGAGGTCTCCGGATTGCTCTCACGTGCCGATGTTGAAAAGGTTCTTGAACGTGAGCTTCCAGATGGGCCGTTTGATACTCTTGCTGGCTATATCGTTGATGAGCTTGGCCGAATGCCTCAGAAGGGGGATGAGGTGATGCTCGGATCGCTTCTGCTTCAGGTGGCCTTGATGGACGGACGCCGAATCGATCGAATTACAGTTATCCCGCAGCCGCTGGCAGACGAAACGGAGATTGCTGAGTAATATGGTTCGGTAATGAGACGGGCTGGAATGCACTGTTCCAGCCCGTCTCATTTTTATGCATCATGGAGGACAACTGAAAGGTTTGTCAACGGTTGATCATAGTGGGCATCTGCCATTGCTGCGGCAATGCAGGTCAGTCCCATCCACCACTGCTCGTACGGCAATCGTGAGTCCATATCAATCAGCTCAGGCATATGAGTAATGGGCAACGCAGTCATTTGTCCATCAAGATGCCCGACGTGGAAAGCGCCAGTTTTTCCTTGCTGAAGTTGCTCGTCCAGAACCGCTAAAGCACGATCGACAAGGCGAACTGCCAAGGTACGATCAAACGGTGAAGGCCGTCCACCTTGTTGTGTATGTCCGATGATGTGTGAGCGGACGTCGAAGAGGCCACCACCTTCTTCCTCGAATGTCCGGCGAAGGAAATCAGTGGTGTAATACTCCGAGGCTGACTCATTCCTGATCGACAGGTACAGGTGGCGTCCCTCGCTGAACGAGCGCACCATCCGCGCTGCGTCGTCGGCGAGGCGAGCGAGCGTGATCCCTTGCTCTGCCAGATACACCTGCTCGGCACCTGTGGTGATGGCACTCATCAAAGCAAGGTAGCCGCATTGGCGGCCCATTGTTTCGACGACGAAGGCGCGTTGTGAAGCCGAAGCCGAGGCTTTAATGGCATCGATCGTTTTTGCATTTACGTTCAGTGCCGTGTCCGCTCCGATGGACAATTCTGACCCGGGGAGATTGTTGTCGATAGATGATGGGACACAAATCATCGGAATATTGAAGGCGGGGTAGTGGGTACGTTCGGTGACCATATTGTAAATGGCCTTGTATCCTTTGAACCCACCAATCATGACAAGCGCGTCTAGCTTGGCATTCTCGATGGCTCGACCCAATGCATAGTATTCGTCTGACTCGGGGATAGTACGTCGTGTGCCAAGCTCTGCGCCCGGCTCAGTTGCCCATCCTTCGACGTCGGCCCACTCAAGTGAGCGGAAGGAGCCGGCGAGCAGTCCGGGAAAACCGCCTTCGATGCCGACCATCTCCCAGCCGCGAGATAGTCCGAGTTTCACGGCTGCTCGTGCGGCGGGGTTCATTCCTGGAGCGAGACCGCCTGAGTGAAGAATGCCCACGCGTTTGCGTTCGCCGTCGACCTTCGGGGCGGAGGGAGCGGAGAGCGTTTCAAAGAGGGCGATCATCTGTCCGTATCCGCGTCCACGTGATTCGATGGCTTTCTCCCATTCGCCCGAAGCCATGTAGTCCTTGACCTTACGCGTTGAGGCGATCGCGTCCATCATCGGGAGGCGGATAATACGGTTGCGCTGAGTACCGATAATTGTCGGTTCGTCATCATCAGTGGCATTGACTATGTCGAGAGTGGCGGTATAACCCAACACAGTGGACATCCAGCGATCGTAGGCCGATGGTGTGCCACCGCGCTGGACATGACCAAGGTTCGTGATACGGGCGTCCTCACCGAGGCCATCTTTGACCGCTTGCGCAATCTGAGTGGAAGTGATCGGCTGACCCGAGCGATCGATCGCGCCTTCAGCCAAGATGATGATCGAATCGCGGCGTCCCGAGGCGCGTCCTTGGCGGAGTTTGTCGCACATGGCCAATTCCCATCCGGGCTCTGGGGGATTTTCTGGGATAAAGACGTAGTCGGATCCTCCGACAATCGCACTCATCAGCGCCAGGTAGCCACAGTGGCGTCCCATCACTTCGATAATGAACGTTCGCTGATGTGACGCGGCGGTGGAAGCGATAGCGTCCAAGGCTTCCATGATTCGAGTCAGGGCGGAGTCAGCGCCGACTGTCATATCAGTACCGACAAGATCGTTATCAATGGAGCCGACGACGCCTGCGATATGGAGCTTGGAGTGAACCGTTGCTTGTTCACGGGTAATCTCACCGGCCTCGGCAAGTTCTTCCAAAAGCGATGGCCATTCGGCTCGGAGCATGTCTGCGCCTGTCAGTGTGCCGTCTCCGCCGACGATGACGAGACGATCGATTCCGCGCTCAACAAAGTTTGCCACGGCTCGTTTGCGCCCCTCTCGGGTGCGGAACTCGTCGCTTCGTGCAGTGCCAATTGCTGTGCCGCCTCGAGGCAGGATGCCCGAAGCATCGTTCCATGTGGTCGGGCGGATGTAGTCTCCGCCTGCAATTGCGCCCTTCCAGCCTTCATGAATGGCGTAGGCGGTGGCACCTGCGCTATGGGCTGTGCGGATGATGGCACGGACAACGGCGTTCATGCCCTGGGCATCTCCGCCAGAGGTAAGAAAGCCAATTTTGATATCACTCATGTGACCCATATTACCGTCAGTAGCTAAGTGGAATATGTGCTGATTGGCCTAGCTTGTGGTGCTTAACATCGACTTTCAAGAACATGCCTCCTACTCAAGACATGGTGCAGATGCTCCGCGACGTGTTCTCAGTCATAATAAGACCAGCATGTTCAAGGAGGAATAATGAAGAAGTCCCTCGCCGTCGTCGCCGCTGTCACCTGTGTACTCGCGGGATGCTCTGGTGGAACGAAACTTTCAGCGGGAGATCAAACAATTTCCATCGACGGCGTGAGCTACCCAGTTCACCTGGCAGCACCTGCTCATATCGAAGTTAAAAATGGCCGACTCGTCACCGCGGATATCGGTGAAGGTGCTCCGCGAGCCACTGCACCGTATCAATCCCCGTCAGGAAATGAACAGTTCTACTTCGTTATGACTGATCGATTCGCTAACGCAGACCCGTCGAACGATCGCGGGGGTATCTCAGGCGATAAACATCAGACCGGCTTTGACCCAACTGACATGGGGTACTATCTCGGTGGTGATATTGCAGGACTTGAAAAGAACTTGGACTATATTAAGGGGCTTGGAACTACGGCAATCTGGATCACTCCGCCGTTTAAAAATAAGCCAGTTCAAGGTGACACGGCGTCTTACCACGGGTATTGGATCCAGGACTTTACCTCCATTGATCCTCACTACGGGACAAAGGAGGAGATGAAACACTTCATCGACACTGCGCATTCGAAGGGAATGAAAGTTTACTTCGATATCATCACTAATCACACAGCCGACATTATTTCCTATAAGGAAAATGACACCACCTACGTCCCTCTTCAGAAGTCTCCTTATCAGGACGCCAATGGCAACGTGATCGACGTCTCGACACTTGCAGGTAAAACTTTTCCTCGACTCGATCCGAACCGTTCCTTCCCTTACACACCACAGGCGAAGGAAAAGAAACTCCCCGATTGGCTCAACGATGTGACCTTGTATCACAATCGTGGAAATTCGACGTTCGAGGGCGAATCGTCGACGATGGGCGATTTTGGTGGGCTTGATGATGTGATGACAGAGAATCCCAAAGTTGTTCAAGGAATGGCTGATATTTATACCGAGTGGATGAAACTCGGAATTGATGGATTCCGTATTGACACGGTTAAACACGTGAATTTCGAATTCTGGCAAGAGTTCATGGAAAAAATCGCAAAAGTCGGTGGCGATAAATTCTTTTCTTTCGGTGAGGTTTATGACACCCAGCCAGCAACTCTTGCCTCGTATCCACGCAAAACCAAAATGAATTCGGTACTCGACTTCGCTTTCCAAGCTGCCGTGACATCGTGGGCCAAGGGAGGGCCGGCGTCGCGCCTATCGAGTCTTTTTAAAAATGACGCGCTCTACACCACCGCGCATTCTTCAGCGGGCGATCTACCGACTTTCTTGGGAAATCACGATATGGGGCGAGCTTCTCAGATGGTGGGGCAGGATCCGAAGGCCTTTAACCTCGCCTATACGCTGATGTTCCTTACACGCGGACAGCCGGTGGTCTATTACGGAGATGAGCAAGGTTTCGTCGGCGGAGGGAAGGACAAACTTGCCCGCCAGCCACTCTTTGCAACTCAGGTGGAGGGTTACCGCTCTCAAAAGTTACTTGACGGATCCGACTTCGGTGCTGGCGCCCACATGTCTACTGACACGGCACAATATAGGCTGATTTCAACATTAGGCCAGTTGCGGCGTGAGAATCGGGCCCTTTCCGACGGGGCACAGTTTGAACAGCTCGACGACGCAGGCGTGTACGCATTTTCACGGCTCGACCCACGTGAGGGCGTCGAATATCTCGTTATTGTGAACAATGCTGAGTCGACTTCGGTCACTGTTCCAACTCTGACCAGTGGTGAGTTTAGCCAGGTGTGGGCGCTTGGCGACGCGCCCACGTCGGTGACAGCATCTGACAAAGGCGCAGATGTGAAAGTTCCCGAAAAGGGAGCGGTGGTGTATAAAGCTCAAACCAAAGTTCCCGTCGCCACAGGTGCGCCGATGTTGAGGACTGCCGATGACGGAAAGACAGTGACGCTGACGGCAACGCTCAAAGACGGGGTGGCGCCAGTGTCATTTGCGTGGCGCGCTGTCGGTACGGATCAATGGCACTCGCTCGGATCCGCTTATGCGCCAGAAGCAACCGTGATTCACGATGTCAGTGGCGAAAAAGAGAATTTAGTGGTCGAGTATCGAGCGACGAATGGGACGGACGGGACATCGGTGATCCATATCCTCGGTGGCCCGGATCAGCAGTAGGGAAGTCAAAGGAAACGAGACTCAACTGCGGGGGAGGCGTGCACGCTCGCGGACGTTCGGCCCGTTCAGGGTAGCCCCAAATGCGCTAAAATTTTGGCCGGAACTGACACAAAGGAGAAAAAGTTGGACGTTACCGCAACCCAGGCATGGAGCCGCCTCGGGCAGCTCCGCGATGGCCTCAATGTGAACTTTCGTGAATGGTTCGCAAACGATCCTCAGCGCGGCGAAAAGCTTGTCTTCACTGCTGGCGATTTGTATGTGGATCTGACCAAGAGCTACCTCACCGATGAGATCGTCGATGCCTTGCTTCAGCTCGCAGAAGAGGTCGATGTTGATGGTAAGCGTGAAGCGATGTACCGCGGTGACGTGATCAATGTGACGGAAGGACGTTCGGTTCTCCACACTGCGCTTCGTCGTCCCCGTGAGGACTCGCTGATGGTCGGTGGCCGCGATGTTGTGGCAGATGTCCACGAGGTTCTCGATCGCATCGATACGTTTGCGAAGAAGGTTCGCTCCGGTGAGTGGGTTGGCATCACAGGCAAGCCGATCAAAACCGTGGTTAACATTGGTATTGGTGGGTCTGATCTCGGCCCAGTGATGGCGTATGAAGCGCTGCGTCCGTACGTCAAGCCGGGCTTGGAAGTCCGTTTTGTTTCCAACATCGATCCAACAGATATCGGTGAGACGGTGTCGGATCTGGATCCGCAAACAACATTGTTTATTGTGGCGTCGAAGACCTTCACTACGTTGGAAACCCTGACTAATGCTCGTCAGGCTCGTACCTGGTTGCTTGAGAGCCTCAAGGCTCAGGGCATCGACGCCGACGGTGCGGTTGCCAAGCATTTCGTTGCTGTGTCGACGAACCTGGAGAAGGTTGCTGAGTTCGGTATCGATCCGGCCAATGCGTTCGGCTTCTGGGATTGGGTCGGTGGCCGCTATTCGGTTGATTCTGCCGTGGGAACGTCTCTTGCGGTTGCTATCGGACCGGAGAACTTCCGTAATTTCCTCGCTGGTTTCCACATGATGGATGTTCACTTCGCAAAGGCTCCGGCTCGTCGTAACGTTCCGCTGCTCATGGGTCTGCTCAACGTTTTCTACACTAACTTCATGGGGGCTGCTACCCATGCAGTTCTTCCGTATTCGCAGTACATGCACCGCTTCCCGGCATATCTCCAGCAGCTGACGATGGAGTCGAACGGTAAGCGTGTCAAGGCTGATGGTAGCGAAGTAACCACGACCACGGGTGAGGTTTTCTGGGGTGAGCCGGGCACCAACGGTCAGCACGCTTTCTACCAGCTTATTCATCAAGGTACACAGCTCATCCCAGCTGATTTCATTGCCTTTGCTAATCCAACCTTCGCGCTCAAGGATGGGGATAACGATCAGCACGAGCTATTCTTGGGGAATTTCTTTGCTCAGACGAAGGCTCTTGCGTTTGGCAAGACTGCCGAAGAGGTTCGCGCCGA
Source organism: Arcanobacterium sp. (ex Cirak et al. 2026) (assembly GCF_053585065.1). Lineage (NCBI taxonomy): Bacteria > Bacillati > Actinomycetota > Actinomycetes > Actinomycetales > Actinomycetaceae > Arcanobacterium > Arcanobacterium sp. (ex Cirak et al. 2026). The sequence goes on along the minus strand of NZ_JBQJCE010000002.1, from coordinate 224,443 downwards.
AGGCACAGCTGAAGAAATCGTTTCGGCTCGCGTGTTCCCGGGTAACAAGCCGTCGGCCTCGATTATGGCTCCTGCGCTTACTCCGTCAGTGCTTGGACAGCTCATCGCCTTGTATGAACACATCACTTTCGTGGAAGGCGTTGTGTGGGGAATTGATTCATTCGACCAGTGGGGTGTTGAGCTCGGCAAGGCGATGGCCAAGCAACTCACTGGTGCAGTAGCCGGTGATGAAGAAGCCATCAAGGCTCAAGATCTCTCCACGCGTGGACTGATTGAGTATTACCGTATGCATCGCCGCTGAATCATGGTGCATGACGCAGATGCGCAATAGTGCGCAGGCACTGCGTGAGGCGACTTGATGATGAGCATGCTGTTATTCATCGAGCGGGTGGGGGGGGCGATATTTGCGCCCCCCCCACCCGCCATTTTTCGAGGTCAGTAAACATTACAGTGATCAAGGGTTGTTTGCCCTACAGAGGCATGGGTGGCCCGGGAGTGCGGGGATGCGCAGAGTTTTGGGAGTTTAGTCAATACGTGGTGTTAGCCCATTGCGCTCTGGGTGTATCTGAACACCACCGATACGGATGAGGGGCGTGTTACCTGTTGTGGTGTCGACTGTTGCCACAGGTTTTCCTCTTGGTGAAATCACTTTTGCCGGTACCGCGGTGGGTGTCGAAATCTTTTGAAGGTTCCATTTCGATTGTGGATCCGCAAATGTGACTTGAGCTTTTTCGCGGCTGAAAGGTCTGGCATAAGCGCGGCGATGGTGAGGAGAGAGGCGATAACTATTCGCGAAAGAAAATCAGAAGATGGAAGTGGAGCACAGTCCTTGAATTGGTGAGCTTTCGTGAAAACTAGTCTTCTAACTTACGGTTGGGTAAGTTAGTGCTAGAGTGGAAGAATCCGGAGTGTGCTCCGATTCGTGTTTGGTGATCGGCACCAGCTCAAACCGAAATGCACTGTGAGAGGAAGGAGCCACAATGGCATATGAACGTGTCCACAACTCGTTGACGTCCCAACAGGCGCTCGCGCAGTTGTACACGCCTGTGACCGGCTCTACCCAAGATGATGCACGCGCATGGTACGAAGATGGCAATATCCCGTCCTTTACAGTGCTGTCTGCTGGGCATCAAACTGCAGGTCGCGGACGTGTTGGGCGTGTGTGGGAAGACTGCCCTGATAGCGGGGTCCTTTCGACACTCGTGCTGACCATTCCCGATACTGCTGCAAATCGTGCAGAGATTGGCTGGCTCACCCTCATGGTCGCGCTGGCCGCGCGCAATGCAGTGCAAACTGTAGGAGGTACGAGTGCGATCGCACAGATCAAGTGGCCAAACGATATTGTCATCAACCGCGAAGCCTGTAGGGATGCGCACCGCCATTTCAAAATTGGTGGCATCTTGGGCGAGCTTCTTGGTGTACGTGACGGTGTGATCACGTGCGCGATCGGTATTGGCATCAACGTTGACCAGGGGATTGGTGACATTCCTCCGCTTGCCACGTCGATGCGCCTGGCTTTCGGCTCCCACGCAATGGGAAGCGCTGATCGTATCTTGGCAGACATTCTTGCTCGATTGCAGGCGATGTTGCCAGAATGGATTGACGGCGGGGAAGCGCGAAATGAATTGCTGCGCGCTGAACTCGTTGACCACAGTGCGGACCTCGGCCATGCCCTGACGGTAAATCTTGCTGGTGGCGAAAAAATCGCTGGCTATGCTCGGGTCATCGGAATTGATGGTTCGCTTCAACTCGATACGCCCTCCGGACCAGTGGCAATTACTCCCGCGGATGTGTCAATGTTCGCGGCTGAAGATTGGGAACAGAGATGAAAATTTTTGTGGCGAATAGATCCGAAATCGCAGAACGAGTGATCCGCACCGCCCACGATCTCGGTCATACGGTCGCAGTGGGGTATTCCGATTCTGATCGTGAGGCTCGTTTTGTTCGCATGGCCGACGAAGCCTTCGCTCTCGGCGGCACATCGACGTCCGAAACGTACATGAATATTACGAAGCTCGTTGAGCTAGCTACGCGAGTAGGCGCCGACGCCGTTCACCCAGGTTATGGCTTCCTTTCAGAGGTTGCGGAGTTTGCGGCTGCGGTTGAGGAAGCGGGTATCATCTGGATTGGCCCTTCCTCACAGGTTTTGGCAGCTCTTGGCGATAAGATCTCCGCCCGCCAAATCGCACAGCGTGCCAACGTGTCGTCTGTCCCTGGGATTTCCCATTCAATCCGTTCCCGTGAAGACGTCGAGAATTTTATTTCCAATGACAGCTTCCCCGTCGTCATCAAGAAAGCCGACGGTGGTGGAGGACATGGCATTAGTATCATTCGTTCAGCTGATGATGTGGACATGTTCTTCACTGTCAACGGACACAATCTTGATGCGTTTTTCATCGAGAAATTCCTTGAGCGAGCACGACACATTGAGACTCAGTCGATGCGTGATTGCGACGGAAAATTTTCCGTTGTCTCCACCCGTGATTGCTCAGTGCAACGCCGTAACCAGAAACTGATTGAGGAGGCACCAGCTCCGGGATTGTCTGAGGACGTCGTTGCCGAGCTTGAGCGAGCTTCGCGCGCCCTTTTCGAATCGGTTGATTACCGGGGCGTGGGAACATGTGAATTCTTGGTGGAAGACGGACATGTGTATTTCATGGAGGTCAATCCGCGCCTTCAGGTAGAACACACAGTCTCCGAAGAAGTCAGTGGCGTGGATATCGTTGAACAGCAAATCCTTATCGCTCAAGGCCAACCGAGCGCCGACGTCGGGTCGGCTCGTGCGCACTCGATTGAGTTCCGCATTAACGCTGAAAACCCGTCTCTTGGGATGCGGCCTGCCTATGGAAAGATCCGTCACCTCGTGTGGCCACTCGGTCATGGTGTTCGTATCGAGTCGGGAGTCTGCGAGGGCGACGTCGTCACGGCCGATTTTGACCCGATGCTCGCCAAACTGATCGTTACCGGTCCGACGCGCGAGGTAGCCATTGCGCGTTCGAAGCGCGCACTTGCTGAATTGGTTCTCGACGGTGTGGCAAATGGTGTCCAGCTCTATCGCGATCTTCTCGACGACGATGCATTTGTCTCGAACAACTTCTCTACCCGGTGGTTCGAGTCAACCTTCCTCCCTCAGTGGATGGAATCGCATCCATCGGCTCCGCAAGACATCATGCCCGAGGCCCCCACCGAGCGTCGCGAAACCTTCACAATCGAAATTGACGGTAAGCGCGTCACCCTTACTCTTCCGCAAGCGATGTTCGGGAGTGCTGCTCGCGCACAGTCGCCATCTCAACCACGTCGGCGCCGCTCCTCGTCGCCTGCGCGTCGTGCCGTTCTGGGAGAGACAACGAACGGTCAGGTGGCATCACCAATGCAAGCAATCGTTGTGCGCGTGCTGGTCAACGAAGGCGACGAGGTAGCCGAAGGAGATCTGCTTGTTGTCCTCGAATCCATGAAAATGGAGAGTTATGTGCGCGCCCCTCATGACGGTGTGGTCGAATCCGTGGCAGTCTCTGACGGCCAAACGGTGGCCGCCGGTGAGATTCTGGTCAAGATTGGATAAGTATGAGCACCCAGCCATTTTTGAATGAAAAAATTTCCATCGATACCTCCGACCGTGTTGCCGACCGTGCAAAATTCGTGGCTCAACTTCAGTCGCTTGTCGATTCGGCAGAAGAGAAGGCCATGGCTCGCCAGCACCCCAAAGGTAAAGGCACTGCTCGTGAGCGTATCGCAGCGTTGGTTGATTCTGGATCATTTGTCGAGACCGGCCAATTCATGGGTGGCAATGTTGCTGATGGCTTTTCAGGAGCAGCGGTTATCACTGGCCTTGCTCGGATCGACGGACGCCAGGTAGCCGTGTACGCGCAAGATTTTTCCGTGCACGGAGGAACGCTCGGAGAAGCTGAAGGCGACAAGATCCTTGCCATAATGAAATCGGCGCTTTCGTTGCGTATTCCGGTGATTGGGATGCTTGATTCAGGCGGTGCACGTATTCAAGATGGCGTAGTGGCATTGGGACAGTACGGGAGGATTTTCAAACTCTCAGTTGAAGCCTCTGGAGTGATTCCACAGATTTCACTGATTCTCGGTCCGTGCGCCGGAGGAGCGGTCTACTCACCAGCTCTGACGGATTTCATTGTCATGACGAAGGCGAATTCGCATATGTTCGTCACCGGGCCCGATGTTGTGCGTGCTACGACAGGTGAGGAAGTCAGTTTCGCCGATTTAGGTGGCGCTGAAGTTCACAATCACCGCTCCGGCGTAGCCCATTACCTTGCCGACGATGAAGCTGACGCGATTGATTTTACGCGCGCCCTATTGTCCTACCTTCCGTCACATTCGGGGCAACCAGCTCCGCGTTACGACTACGTCTCGGAGGATATCTCTACTGAAGTAGCAGATCTCGTGCCGGCGTCGTCGAAGCAGCCATACGACATGAGTGAAGTGATTGCTCAGCTGGCCGATTATGGGGAGTTTTTACAGATCCACGAAGGATTCGCTCGTTCGATTTTGACTGGTTTTGGAGCGTTTGACGGGCAAGTTGTCGGTATCGTTGCCAACCAGCCGATGGTCGATGCTGGCACGCTCGATGTCGATGCGTCAGAAAAAGCAGCCCGTTTCGTCCAGTTCTGTGATGCGTTCAATATCCCAGTGGTGACACTCGTTGATGTGCCAGGATATCGACCAGGAACTGAACAAGAGCAGGCCGGGATCATCCGCCGTGGTGCGAAACTGATCTGGTCTTATGCCTCAGCAACGGTTCCACTCGTCACCGTCGTCTTGCGCAAAGCCTATGGCGGCGCAGAGATCGTGATGGGTTCGAAATCTCTCGGCGGTGACATGGTCTATGCGTGGCCGAGTGCCGAAATCGCTGTGCTTGGGGCTGACGGCGCTGTATCGATTCTCCACCGACGCGAACTTGCCGCCGCACGCGAAAACGGTAACGAAGCTCAGGTGCGAGCCTCACTGATGGCTCAGTACACGGAAAAGAATGTGAACCCCCTGCTATCGGTGGCACGCGGAGAGATCGATGCGATCATCGATCCTGACCAAACTCGTGCCACCATCGTGGCCTCCCTGGCAGCTCTTGCCACAAAGAAAACGCCCCCCGCCCATGAACGCAAGCATGGCAACATGCCGATGTGATGAGGAGTAAACATGGAATCATTCAAGACTCACTGTGAAAATACCCCCTACATTGCCCTTTTTGGCGGACAAGCGACCCCCTGGCATCTGGCCTTGAGCGAGTCTGTTGCAGAGCCGATTGCAGCTCATCGCTTCGAGAAGATGATGCAACGCTCGGATGAGACTCTTGCTCCTGTCCTCAATGAAGTGAATTCAATCTGCGCTGGTCCGCTTGATCTTCTTGGTACTGACACCAATGAGCCATTCGCTTCGGTTCCGGGTATCTTCGCTGCCCAAGTTCTCGCTTATCACGAGCTCGGGTTGCCGGATCCTGCTATTGCGATCGGACATTCTCAAGGAGTCCTCGCGGCAGACTTTGTCCGCGGTGACGACGAAGGCGAACTTTTCGCACTGGCTCGACTCATTGGCGCTGCTGCCACATTCGCCACGCGTATGGCAGATGCGTCGGCACACGCCGGGCGTACCCCAATGGCATCTATTCGGGGGATCACGGAAGACCAGTTGCGATCTGTACTGGCTACCCACCCGAATCTTGACCTCGCAATTCGCAACGGTTACCGCTTCTTCACTGTTTCGGGGCGTCCTGTAGATCTCGCTGCGCTTGAAACCGATCTTGACCAGTTGTCTGCTCAGGCACGTGCACGTCGGGATAACAAAGAGGTCGGAGGTACTGCCCGTACCGCCGTCGTTGAATACCTGCCCGTTGCTGCTCCGTTCCATTCTCGTCTTCTTGAACCTGCTGTCGACCAAGTATGCCAGTGGGCGCGAGCCTGCGATCTGACGATCGACGTCGAGCGGCTTGCTCGAGCCGTGTTAACCGATCACATTCGCTTCGACGACGAGATGCGTGAAGCACTCGAAACTGGTGCTCCTTGGATCATCGATTTTGGCCCGGGGCAGGCTTTGAATTCAATCACTCAGGGACTCATCGCAGGACGCGGAATTGGGCTGGCAAACGCTGGATCAGCGATGGCTCGTGACCGTATCGTAACCCCTGGCTATGATTGGGAACGTGGGGCTGACTGGTCAGCCTTCGCCCCACGCGTGGCGCGTGTGGGTGGTAAAACCGTTCTCGACACACGTTTTTCTCGGCTTACTGGCCGTTCACCGATCCTGCTTGCTGGAATGACACCGACGACGGTCGAACCGGACATCGTGGCAGCTGCTGCGAATGCTGGGTATTGGGCTGAACTTGCGGGTGGGGGGCAGGTCACGGAGACAATTTTCCTTGAGCATGTGCGCAAGCTTCGCGAACAACTTGAGCCGGGACGTGCAGTCCAGTTCAACACTATGTTCATGGATCCGTATTTGTGGGGGCTACATTTTGGACGTGAGCGCATTGTGTCTCGTGAACGTGCCAATGGTGCGCCCTTCGACGGCGTTGTGATTTCAGCTGGTATCCCGCCAGTAGAGGATGCGCTGGGGATTATTGAGCAACTGCGTCAGGGTGGCTTCCCGTACGTGTCATTTAAGCCCGGAACGGTGGCTCAAATTCGTACGGTACTGGCGATTGCAAAGGAGATTCCCAACATTCCCGTCATTATCCAAGTTGAGGACGGTCGTGCAGGTGGACATCACAGTTGGGAAGACATGGAGGGTCTTCTTGTCCCGACCTACGGCGAGATCCGGCAGCTCCCCAACACAGTATTGGTTGTTGGCGGCGGACTTGGCGTTCCTGAGCACGCGGCAACCTTCCTCACAGGCACCTGGTCAGAAAAGTTCGGTGCACAGCGTATGCCGGTGGACGGAATCCTTGTCGGAACAGCCGCGATGGCCGCAAAAGAAGCTCACACGTCACGTTCTGTGAAGCAACTCCTTGTCGATTTACCAGGAATCACAGAAAATGATGGATGGGTGGCGTCGGGAAGCGAGAACCACGCCATCACCTCGGGTCTTTCGCATTTGCTTGCTGACATTCACGAAGTAGAGAACGCCTCTGCTCGAGCCGGTCGTCTGATCTTGTCGGTTCAAGGCAAACCTGAAGAACGCGAGGCTCGCCGAGAGGAAATCATTGAGGCGTTATCGCACACCGCGAAGCCTTATTTCGGCGATGTCACGATGATGACTTATGACGGGATGCTTCGACGCTACGTCGAATTGGCATATCCATGGGTGGATGTGATCTTTACTCAGCGCTTCCATGACATGCTTCAGCGTGTTGAAGCTCGTCTGAACGAGGCAGACCATGGCCTCATCGACACGATCTACCCTGACATCGACAGTGTGCGTGACCCTTATGCTGCCCTTGACCGATTATCTGAGCGATATCCCAGTGCAGCCACAACCAACGTTACTCAGGCGGATGCGGCATGGTTCATCGAAGAATGCCGCACTTATCCCAAACCGGTACCATTCGTTCCCGCACTCGATGATTCCTTGCTCCGATGGTGGGCCTCAGATAACCTTTGGCAATCTCACGATGAGCGGTACGACGCCGATTCGGTGCGCATCATTCCCGGTCCTGTTTCTGTTGCTGGAATTACTCGCGTCGATGAACCGGTGGCACAGATCCTGGGACGTTTCGAGTCTGTCGCTATCGACGCCGTCGGGGGAGAGATCAGTGATCGCTTCACTCGCATGTCGGCAACTCCTGAAGAATTCCTTGCCGACGTTACCCACATCTTGTGGCACGGACGTCTCGTTCCTAACCCGGTGACCCTCGTCGATTCCTACGAACTGATCGACACTGAACTCGGCGTTGATCTGGTCGTGACATTTGATCAGCCTGACGGCATGGCTCACAGTGCAACCAGCCTCACGATTCCGCTGATCCTGCCCAACGCTGTGGCTGACGGCGGGGTTCCTGTCGTCGATGAGGACAGATTTGACCACACCATGCGTTCTCTCCTCTGCGAGATCGCCGGCGTGGGAGCCGTTGACCCCATGGGAGAGACAATTAGCGCACTGCCACCGGTTAATGTTCCATTCGGGCAAGCTCGCCACACTTTTACCTACGGCAAGCGACTGGGCGTGCTCCACGCCGGAGTGACAGCCAATACACTGCACGGGGTCACTGCGGCTCCCATTGTTCCTTCAGCACTTTTGGGAATGGCGTGGCCGGCAATCTATGCAGCTTTCGGTTCAGCAACCTATGAAGGTGCGAGCGTACTCGAAGGCTTCCTTGGTGTGGTTCATCTCGATCACGCCGAACTACTCGATACTCGCCAGCTGCGTGAAGGTGCTCGCATTGAAGCAATCTCACGTGCATGTGATGTCGTCGATTCGTCCGCTGGCCGCGTTGTCACAGTGGTGACGCAACTGCGCGATGAACGTGGCGACCTGGGCTCGTTCACTGATCGCTTTGCAATCCGTGGCCGTGCACAAGGACGCGACGCCGTGGATGAACCATCTCTCGCAGGAGGGAACTGGGACGTGCGCGAAACGAAGCGTTCACGTCTGCGCACAGTCACAGTAACAGCGCCGACGTCGATGGAAGCGTTCGCGCAGGTGTCGGGTGACTACAACCCGATTCACACCTCCTCAGTTGCTGCCCGTTTGGCAGGACTTGACGCTCCGATTGTTCATGGCATGTGGCTCGACGCCGCCGCACAACACGCCGTGATGGGCGCAGGTCTCGAGCACGGATGGCAGATTCTGGGCTGGACTTATCGAATGTTCGGTATGGTCAAACTTGGCGAAAACATTGAGATCACCATCGATCGTATTGGGCGCATCAACGGTGGGGGACTCATGCTCGAAGTCACCTCAAAAGTGGGTGGCAATGTTGTCTCGGTGGCGAGTGCCGCTGTGGCCGGTCCGATCACCGCGTACGTCTACCCGGGTCAGGGCATCCAAAAACAGGGAATGACACTTGACCTGCGCTCCTCGAGTGCGCCCATCAACACTGTGTGGGAGCGCGCCGACGCTCATACTCGAAATGCTCTTGGTTTCTCGATTCTCGCAGTTGTCCGTGACAACCCTGATTCGATTACCGCAAAGGGAGTGACGTATCGTCATCCCAAGGGAGTGCTCAATCTTACCCAGTTCACCCAGGTGGCTCTGGCGACCGTTGCTTTTGCTCAAACCGAACAGCTGCGCGCTGCTGGTGCGATCGAAGATGGATCCTACTTCGCAGGTCACTCACTCGGTGAGTACAACGCGTTGTGTGCCTATGGCCAGATTATGGATCTTGAAACAGTGCTCGATATTGTGTTCTACCGCGGTTCAACGATGCATAACCTTGTTCCACGAAATGAAGATGGATCATCGAACTACCGCCTGGGAGCACTTCGTCCGAATCAGTTCGGAGTCACCGACGCCGATGTGGCAGCCTATGTCGCTTCAGTGGCAGAAGCGAGCGGCGAGTTCCTCGAAATTGTGAATTACAACCTCCTCGATGAGCAGTACGCGGTGGCAGGAACAGTGGCAGGACTCGATGCGCTCGCGGCCGACGCTCAGGCTCGGGCTCTCGCCGCTGGTGGGAAGGGCGCGTTCATGCTCATTCCAGGTATTGATGTTCCCTTCCATTCGAGCGTCTTGCGTAACGGTGTGGACGAGTTCCGTACTCTGCTCAACTCCCTTCTTCCTGAGCACATCAGCTGTCAGTCGCTGGAAAATAAGTATGTGCCCAACCTCGTGGCTCGACCGTTCTCGCTGACACGTGAGTTTTTCGAAGCTGTGGCCTCAGCATGTGACTCACCATTCGTTGCCGATTCGCTTGCGCATTGGGAATCGATTGACGTCGTGGGACAGCGCGATTCGCTCACGCGTGCCTTACTGATCGAGCTGTTGGCTTACCAGTTTGCTTCACCGGTGCGCTGGATCGAGACCCAAGATCTCCTCCTGCGCCAGCAAGGTGTCGAACGTCTCGTTGAAGTGGGGCTTGGACAGGCGCCGACGTTGGCGAATATGGCTGCTAAAACTCTGAAGAAACCTGCTTTACGCAGTTGCGAGGTTGAGGTTCTCAATCTCGGACGGGACACTGCTCGTGTGATGAATGACGACGTGGTGGAACCTCCCACACCCGTCGCGAGCGAGACAGCGGAGGAAACTCTTACAGAAGAACACTCAGCTTCGCAAGAGGCTGTGCAGGTGAATGCGCCGTCGCTCCCGCTACCGTCGCCGTCGGCGGGGACGGAGCCGATCGCGGATCTTCCCTTTGATGCTCCTGACGCCCTGCGCATTCTTTTGGCGTTGGAAAACAAGGTGACGTTGAGCCAAATTGGCGACGCGGATACACTCGAAATTCTCACAGGTGGCGTCTCATCCAAGCGCAACCAGGTTCTCATGGATATGTCCGCGGAGCTCACGTTGCCATCCATCGACGGCGCGGCAGACTTGCCTGTGGCTGAGCTGGCATCGCAAGTTGCGACACTCGCGCATTCCTATCGCCCCTTTGGCCCGGTGCTGTCCGATGCTGTTGCACAGCGTCTGCGTAGGCTCTTCGGTGCCGCTGGAGTCAAACCAACCCAGGTCGGTGAGCGTCTGTCGAATGTGTGGAATTTGGGCGCCGGATGGGCTGCGTGGACCAGCGCAGTGCTTCTGCTTGATACGCGCGAAGGGTCGTCAACGCGCGGCGGAGAACTTGCCACCTTGTCAACCCAGACGCCGACGTCGGCAGACGATGTTGATGCGTTGATTGATGCGGCTGTTGAGCGTGTTGGTGCGTTGCACTCGATCGCGGTAGCACGGCCTTCAGCGGGGACAAGCTCAGGTGGGGTCGTGGACTCAGCAGCGCTTGACGCATTCTCACAGACAATTACCTCCGCGCTGGAAGCCAATGCTCGCGATCTCCTTGATCGTCTTGGCAAGCTCGATATCCAGGGCGATCATCTTGAGCCTGATGACACTCTGATGGAAACGGTGACAGCTGAACTGGGGTCAAAGTGGCCCGAGATTGTTCAGCCACGATTCGAGGCTGTCAAAGCTGTGCGCCTTAACGATCGCTGGGCAACCGCACGCGAGGACGTGGCACGGATTGCACTTGGAGAGGAAGTCGAAGCAAACTTCCTCGCAACGGGCGAGGCTGTTGCACGCCAGGCAGAGTACGAAGCTGACAGGGCGATCAACGATTCGCTGCGGTCACGTCTGCTGATGATCGCTCGGGATGCCCGAAATACCGATCCTGGTGAACTCACAGGTCAAGTTGCAGTGGTGACGGGTATGACGCCGACGTCGATCGCAGGCGGTGTTGTCCGCCAGCTCCTAGCTCGCGGCGCTACCGTGATCGCGACTGCTTCGAGCATCTCCACAGATCGCCTGCTTGCGGCACGCCAGATGTACCGACGCCATGCACGCGGGGGAGCCGAGTTGTGGCTCGTGCCTACCAACCTTGCCTCCTATCGTGATATTGATGCGCTCGCGGAATGGATCGGCACACAGTCGACAGAAACAGTGAATGCGACGTTGGTCGAAATTAAACCGGCTCTGACTCCTGATCTGTTCTTCCCCTTCGCTGCGCCGCCTGTCTATGGAACCATGGAGAGTGTCGGAGCTGAGACAGAAATTCATGCACGAGTGATGCTGTGGGGCGTGGAGCGTTTGCTCACCCGCTTGGCCGCAATCGGCGAAGAATGGGATACCGAACATCGTATGCACGTGGTGCTTCCAGGTTCACCAAACCGTGGTCTCTTCGGCGGCGACGGCGGCTATGGAGAGGTCAAGGCTGCATTTGATGCAATCTTGAATAAGTGGCGAGTTGAACCGTGGGGTAAGCGCACCACAGTGGCTCGCGCTCGAATCGGATGGGTTCGAGGAACCGGCCTGATGAGCGCAAATGACCCGTTAGTGGAGTACGTGGAGAGTCAGGGGGTGACCACTTACTCAACCGACGAAATGGCTGACAAGATCATCATTCTTGCTGGGCGTGAGGCTCGCGAGGACGCTCTGGACGCGCCGCTTGACGTCGATTTTACCGGCGGTCTGGGCAACATCGACTTTGCTACCCTTCTTCAGCAAAGCCGCAGTAGAGCAACTCAGATGCCTCCGCAGAACGTTGCCACTCTCAAGGCGCTGCCTCATGCAACCTCGGTGTCTCTTCCCGCTTCACGGGAGGGTGACTGGGATTCGGTGACCGCCCGTCCGCAAGACACCATTGTCATTGTTGGCTATGGCGAGGTTGGCCCGTGGGGAAGTTCGCGCACGCGCTTCGCCGCTGAACTCGGTGTTCAAGCCGATGGCTCCTTCGAACTCACTGCGGCAGGTGTTCTTGAACTTGCCTGGGGAATGGATCTACTGACCTGGCATGACACTCCGAAAGCGGGCTGGTATAACACTGACGGCGAGCTTGTGGATGAAGCGGATATCTACGATCGCTATGCCGACGAAGTAGTGGCACGTTGTGGAATCCGTCAGTTATCCGATCGCGACACGATCACTGATCAGAGTGTGAACGATGCCGCTACCGTTTTCCTCGATCGACCGGTGACCTTCGCTGTTGCCAACGAAGAAGAGGCTAACGCCTATGTTGCTGCGGATCGACAATTCACGACCGCGACGCGCGTGGGAGGTGAGTGGCAGGTGACCCGTGCTAAGGGGGCGACTGCACTTGTCCCGAAACGCACGGCGATCAGCCGCTATGTTGCTGGACAGATGCCTGCTGGTTTTGACCCGCAGCGCTGGGGTATCCCAGCGTCGATGATTGAAAATGCCGATCTCATGGCGTCGTGGAATCTTGTGACGACTGTGGATGCTTTCTTGTCATCAGGGTTCACACCAGCACAACTGCTGGCAGCAATTCACCCCACACAGGTTGCGTCAACTCAGGGCACCGGCTTTGGTGGCATGGAATCAATACGCAAGCTTTTCCTCGAACGTTTCCGCTCAGAGAATATCCCCCAAGATACGCTCCAGGAAACTTTAGCCAATGTCATCGCTGCTCATACGATGCAAGCCTATGTCGGAGGCTACGGATCGATGATCCAGCCGGTCTCAGCATGTGCGACTGCTGCGGTTTCGGTTGAGGAAGGAGTGGACAAGATTCGTCTAGGCAAGGCGACCTTTGCCGTAACAGGTGCAATTGATGCCCTCAGTGCCGAGTCGCTCGAAGGCTTCGGGCTGATGAACGCCACGGCATCGTCGGCTGCGATGGAAGAAAAGGGAATTAACCACCGCTTTTTCTCGCGCGCGGGAGACCTTCGTCGGGGTGGCTTCGTCGAAGCTGAAGGCGGCGGAACTGTGCTGATCGCTCGTGGTGACCTCGCTCTTGAACTCGGGTTGCCAGTGTACGCGGTGGTGGGGTACGTGCAGAGCTTCGCTGACGGCGCTCACACCTCGATCCCGGCACCGGGGATCGGAGCGCTCGGCGCAGGTCTGGGAGGCACAGAGTCATCGTTGATGCGTCAGTTGCGCCCTTTGGGAGTTGAAGCTGATGATCTCGCTGTCGTATCCAAACATGATACGTCGACGAATGCGAACGATCCGAACGAGGCAGAGCTTCATGCTCGCTTGGCGAAAGCAATTGGCCGACATGAGGGCAATCCGCTGTATGTGATTTCGCAGAAAACCTTGACTGGTCATGCGAAGGGTGGAGCGGCGCTCTTTCAGATTGCTGGCGTGACACAGGTCTTTGCTACGGGAATTATCCCAGCCAACCGAGCACTAGATAATCTTGATCCGGTATTTGAAGACGACGACTACTTGGTTTGGCTGCGCGATCCACTAGCGCTTGGCAAGCGGCAAACGATTAAAGCAGCTTTGGTGACCTCTCTCGGCTTTGGGCATGTGTCTTCGGTTGTTGCTCTTGTCCATCCGGGGGCATTTGAGGCAGCTGTGGCTCATGCGCACGGTCACGAGGCGTTGGTAACCTGGCGTGAACACTCGCTTGCTCGCCGACGTGCTGGGCATGAGCGAATTGAGGCGGCGATGATGGGACACGCTCCCTTCTTCGAAGAGATCGAAGGTCGACGCTTCGCTTCCAATGCTCATGAGACTGAGACGCGGATGCTACTCGATCCATCAGCCCGTCTGGGGGAGAACGGCTACTATGCCTGAGATCTCAGGTGTCGGGATTGATCTTGTTCATATTCCCGCATTCATCGCCCAGTTGGATGAGCCGGGAACGCAGCTCGCGCGTGCGTTCCACCCGCGCGAGCTGCGTATTGCGGCCCAACGTCACCATGTCACAGGACGTCCGGTGGCCTACCACCTGGCTGGACGTTGGGCCGCAAAAGAGGCATTTATCAAGGCGTGGTCAGAGGAAAACTTTGGCCGCCCACCTCTTATCCCTGATCCGATCGATTGGTCACAAGTGTGGGTCGATGCCGATGCATGGAACCGTCCTCGACTCGTCCTTGACGGTGAACTTGCGCGAGCTGTCGGCAGTGTCGTCGCCCATCTCTCGGTCAGTCATGACGGAGAATACGCTACTGCCATCGTCACCCTAGAGAGGAAAACTGATGGGAAAACGTGAAGATCGCAAGCGTGATGATCACGCAAAAATCTTGGCCGCTGCGCGTGAATTGATGCACCGAGACGGCTTCGATAACGTGACAACGAGTGAGCTTGCACGCGTTGCAGGAGTTTCGACGGGAACGCTATTTCGCCAGATTGGGTGCAAAGCAGATCTTCTGATCGAGCTTTTTCTCGTATCGCTCAAGGATCGGAAGCTTCCTGATGGCGAAATCCTCACGATGGATGACGCCGTCGCGCAAGTGATCGCTGTCGTTGATCCTTTCATTGCGATCTCCGCTTCTCGGCCGGACAACGCTATCGCTCTCCAACGAGAAGTCATTGGAGGCTCATCTCCGCGCGTACGAGACTTCATTTCTTACGTGCAGTCCTTTGAAGCATCGATCGGAAGTGCGCTTAGCCGTGCCCGTAAAGCTGGAGTTCTCAATATTTCCGCCGACGAGGTGGCGCCTCTCGCACATGCAATCTACGGCTCGTTGTATATGGATTTTCTCCAAGTATCGACGGGACGCGTGAAAATGGAAAGCTTGCGCATCACAATGGTTGACTCGGTGAGGTTCCTCTTGGCGCGATACTGAACGTGACGCCACCTCGAACCGATGTCGTAGAATGACACACAGAAAGGTGGTGGCCATGGATTTTATGTCAATGCCGATTGGCCAGGTCGATCCTGAGATCGCCAAGGTAATGGATCAGGAGCTGAACCGACAGCGTTCAACTCTGGAGATGATTGCGTCAGAGAATTTTGTCCCGCAAGCCGTTCTTGAGGCTCAGGGGTCTGTGCTGACGAATAAATATGCTGAAGGTTATCCAGGGAGGCGTTACTACGGCGGCTGCGAATTCGTCGATGTGGCCGAAGAACTTGCGCGCGAGCGCGCTCAGAGTCTTTTCGGTGCAGCATACGCCAACGTTCAACCCCATTCCGGGGCACAGGCCAACGCCGCGATTTACCATGCTTTGGCCACGCCGGGCGATACCGTGCTCGGTCTTGAGCTTGCTCACGGTGGTCATCTCACTCACGGGATGCGGATTAATTTCTCGGGTAAATACTTTAACGCTGTCACCTATGGTGTGGATCCCGCGACATCCCTGATTGATATGGATCAAGTGCGCCAGCGCGCCTTGGAACATCAGCCTCGCATTATTATTGCTGGCTGGTCAGCCTATGCTCGTCATATCGATTTCGCGGCATTCCGTGAAATTGCGGATGAAATTGGCGCATATCTGTGGGTGGACATGGCTCACTTCGCCGGTCTGGTTGCTGCAGGTTTGCACCCGTCGCCGATTCCTTACGCCGACGTCGTCACCACGACAATCCATAAGACGATCGGTGGCCCGCGTTCAGGCATGATTCTTTCTCGCGATGATACGTTGGCGAAGAAGATGAACTCTGCAGTTTTCCCTGGCACTCAAGGTGGCCCGCTGATGCATGTTATCGCGGCCAAGGCCGTAGCGATGAAGATTGCGGCAACAGAAGAATTCAAGGAGCGCCAGCAGCGCACTCTTGATGGTGCAAAGATTATTGCTGAACGGCTGATGCGCTCAGACATGACGTCAGCAGGCGTGAATGTCCTCACTGGTGGCACTGATGTGCACCTCGTATTAGTCGATATGCGCAGATGCGCGATGGATGGTCTGACCGCAGAGCACCTTCTCGATTCGGCACATATCACCGTCAACCGCAACGCTGTGCCGTTTGATCCGCGACCACCGGCCATCACCTCTGGTCTCCGTATCGGTACTCCGGCTCTGGCGACGCGTGGATTCGGAGACGAGGAGTTCCGTGAGGTGGGAGATATCATTGCCTCCGTTCTTGCCGA
The DNA here is from genome assembly GCF_053585065.1 of Arcanobacterium sp. (ex Cirak et al. 2026). Lineage (NCBI taxonomy): Bacteria > Bacillati > Actinomycetota > Actinomycetes > Actinomycetales > Actinomycetaceae > Arcanobacterium > Arcanobacterium sp. (ex Cirak et al. 2026). Next base: position 208,127 of record NZ_JBQJCE010000002.1, on the reverse strand, counting down.
CGGAGAAAGCGCAATTGCCGACGCGAGTGTTCGAGTTGCGACACTGACTGATGCTTTCCCCTTGTATCCGGGTCTTGGCCAGTTTGGAGCTGAATGATTGTGATGGACGGGCGGCGAGTCGCCGCCGAAATCAAGGCTGATCTCGCCGCGCGCGTCGCACAGCTCAGCGAACGAGGAGTTACTGTCGGCCTGGGGACAGTTCTGGTTGGTTCTGATCCTGCCTCTGCGCTATACGTCAATGGGAAGCATCGTGACTCTGCGCAGGTGGGTATTGCATCGATTCGGGTGGAGTTACCCGAGACAGCATCGACTGACGATGTGTTGGCTGCTGTTCATCGTCTCAACGCTGATCCGCAGTGCACAGGGTTCATTGTCCAACTTCCGCTACCTGAGCATGTCGATACGCAGGCGGTGATCGAGGCAATTGATCCTCGTAAAGACGTTGATGGGCTCCATCCGCTCAACCTTGGCAAGCTCGTCGAAAAAGTCAGCGGCAGGCTCGATATCCCGATCCCATGTACTCCGAGAGGTATTATTGCCCTCGGCCGTTACTATGGAGTCGAATGGGAAGGTGCCAACCTGTGTATTGTTGGACAAGGCGCAACGGTCGGTCGTCCGCTCGGCGTCGTCGCGTCGCGTGAAGATGTTGGGGCCAGTGTTGACTTGTGTCACCTACAAACACGTAACCTCGGCGATCACACTCGTGCAGCCGACATTATCGTTGTGGCAACAGGAGCGGGACATCTTCTGACACCTGAAATGGTGACACCTGGAGCTGCCGTCTTTGACGTGGGTATCAAGCGCATCAACGATCCGACGACAGGAAAATCGACGGTGGTTGGAGATGTCGTTCCTGGCGTGGATGCTCTTGCCGGATGGTTATCGCCCAATCCCGGTGGGGTCGGGCCAATGACTCGCGCAATGCTGCTCGCAAATGTTGTTGATGCCAAAGAGAGGACTGCATGAAGATCACCACCGTCAACGTCAACGGGATTCGAGCTGCCTACCGTAAGGGGATGGGGCAGTGGCTGTCGGATACAGCACCCGATGTTCTCCTCTGCCAAGAAACCCGTGCTCCTGAAGAGATCATCGTTGAGCTTATTGGCGAAAATTATCAAGTCTTTCCTCATGAGTGCCAGATTAAAGGACGAGCTGGGGTCGCGGTTGCGGTACGTCACGGCATTGAGGTTGGTCAGGTGCGTGTCGGTGTTGTCGACAGCGAAGAGCCGGTCGATACTGGGCGGTGGCTAGAAGTGGGTTTGCCTGAATACGGCCTGACTGTGGTGAGCGCATACCTTCACTCGGGTAAGGCAGATGATGAGGCGAAAATGTCAGCTAAATATGCACATCTCGACAAAGTCAGTGAGCGCCTCGGAGCAATGACAGGTGAATTCGTGGTGGGGGGTGATTTCAATATTGTCCATACAGAAGCTGACATCACTAATTGGAAATCGAATCACAACAAAACCTCAGGTGTTTTGGATCGGGAAATCTCCTATCTTGATCAGTGGTTTGGCAACGGTTTTGTGGATGTTCAGCGACATCTTGACCCAGACTCTCAAGGCCCCTATACGTGGTGGTCGCAGCGCGGCAAGGCTTTTGACAACAATGTCGGCTGGCGCATTGATTACCACATGGCAACACCCGCGCTCGCAGAACGAGCACGAACATACACTATTGACCGCGCAACTTCCTACGATACGCGTTGGTCTGACCATGCAGCATTGACGGTGATTTACGATGAGCAATAAGACACAAGTTGCTGACACTCACGCTTCAACTCCATCGCAGACGACCAGCCTCATGGACAAACTTTGGGCGGTCATCGACTGGGTGATGAACCTCCGTCCGGTTCGTGCAAACACGCGCTATGGTTATCAGCGCGGATGGCTTTTATCAGGTGGCATTGCCTATTCGGCGCTTTTCGCACTCGGTGGTGCGCTGACTATCGGTTTGACAATTTTTTCTTACACGCTGGGGAAAAATCCGTCGCTTATGAGCCGTCTTGAATCTGGGATTAACTCAGCTCTGCCCGGGATATTGAAAACCCATGACAACCCTAACGGGTTAGTGGCAACAAAAGATTTAGTGGTGGACAATCCCTTCAACTTCGTCACGTTAATCGCGCTGCTCGTCATGCTGTGGTCTACTCTTTCTCTGATGGGCTCTTTGCGAACATCCATTCAAGCGATGTTTGGGCTGTCTGCTCTTCCTCGAACTTTTATCGTGACCAAAGCAATTGACCTTGCTGGGATTGTTACGCTTGCTGTGGGATTAGTGGCGGGCATTCTGCTTGTTTCGGGAGCTACGCAGTTCTCCGCGATTATCTTCGATGCATTGGGAATTTCAGGCTCTGTCGCTCAAGGTGTCCTTCAGGCTAGTTCGCTTGTCTTGGCTGCGGTAGTGGATATGGCAGTGTTTGCTTTCCTTATCCGCGTGGTTGCCGGAGCGCGTGTGCCAGCGAAAGATCTTTTTATTGGCACATTGGTAGGAGCGGTGGCATCGTCCCTTATCCGTGTGCTGGGAACGACTGCGGTGGGGTCAGTCGCAAATAATCCTATCCTTGCGCCTTTTGCGGCACTGGCGACAGTGATGCTCTGGGTTAATTTGGTTGCTCGAATTACGTTGCTCGCAGCAGCAATGTGCGCAAATCCGCCAAAACCACTTGATGTGACCAAAGAAAATTATGCGCATCTCGCTGATACGCCAAACTACGTCACGCTTTCGGCGCCGCAAACTCAAGATTGGGAGCATGATTCCGTCACCGGAGTCGTGATGCCCCTCAAAGAGTCGGCTGTTGAAGATGTCCCCCGTTGGGAGGGGTGGCGTGCTGCGCGTAAACGCAAAGCTGTGCTACGTGCTAAAGAACAACTTGCCGAGGCGAACTACGCCTATGAAAATGCCAAGCAAGAATATGAAAAGGGCGCACGAGCTCAATACGCTAAGCAAACCCATTATTCTACCCAGGGAGCAGCCTCGTGAGTTTCCATGCGATCATTCCTGCAGGCGGCGCAGGCACACGCTTATGGCCGCTCTCACGAGCAAAATTCCCTAAGTTTCTTGTGGATCTGACCGGTAGTGGGCGCTCGATGCTCCAAGATACAGTCATGCGGTTGTCACCCCTTGTAGCAACAACGACGGTGGTGACCGGCGTCGCGCATGAAAGCGCAGTTCGAGCGCAACTGGACGCGCTCGAAGGTGATGGCGGCGAATGCGATGTCATTGCTGAACCGAGCGCGCGAAACTCAATGCCAGCGATTGCCTTGGCGGCAGCGGTGATTGCCCAACGTGATCCCGATGCGGTGGTTGGCTCATTTGCTGCTGATCATGCGATTGAGGACGAGGATGCTTTTCGTGAGGCTGTCCGTTGTGCGATTAGTGCAGCAGAAGATGGATACGTGGTGACGATCGGTATTACACCTGATTCACCTGCCACAGGTTTCGGATATATCCACGAGGGGGCGGAGATTGCTCCTGGCGTGCGAATGGTTCGCGAGTTTGTCGAGAAGCCTGATCACAGGACTGCTCAGAGCTATGTGGACAGTGGCGAATACTGGTGGAATGCAGGAATGTTCGTTGCGCGTGCACACGTACTACTCGATGCGCTGGAGAAATTTCACCCACATCTCGCGCATGGTATTCACCAGATTGTCAAGGCGTGGGGTGATGATGAAACCTTTCTCGCTCAGTGGAGTGGTCTTGAGAAGATTGCAATTGACCATGCGATTGCTGAACCTCTGGCTCGTGAAGGCGGTGTTGCGGTCGTTCCTGCGCAGATGGGGTGGTCAGATGTGGGTGATTACTCATCTCTATACGCTATGGTAGACGGCCATATAGGGGTGTCTACCGGGGGGCAACCACAAGATGTTGTGGCTGTAGATTCGCCAGGAAGTCTAGTTTTTACACATTCGAAACCAATAGTTGTCGCGGGCGTTAAACGTGCTATCATCATAGAGACGCAAGACACGATCTTCGTGACTTGCAATGAGTACGCACAGAACGTCAAGAATGTCCCAGATGCGCTTGAACAAGCGGGTCGGAACGATCTTCGTTAGGGCTGCGGGTACTCCAGGAATTCAAAGGCGAATGAACGTTTCCATAGTTCAATCCTGAAGAAGCATTTTCGCATGACGCAGGATACTATGGAAACAACCGAATTTGCCCCGGGCAATGCGGGGCACGGATCATAGGGAGACCCACGTGAAATCAAAGTTGACTTCTCTTCTCGCGGTTGCCGCATCGGCGACCCTCCTCCTCGGCGCTTGTGGTGGCGCATCTACCGATAAGAACGCAAAGGGTGGCGATGCGTCTAACTTCAAGGCCTGCCTCGTTTCTGATGCTGGCGGCTGGGACGATCACTCCTTCAATGAGTCCGCATTCGTCGGTTTGAAGCAGGCTGAGAAGGATCTGAAGGTCCAGATCAACACTGCTGAATCCAAGCAGTCCACCGATTACAAGCCGAACGTTGAGAAGATGGTTGACGACGGCTGCAAGATGATCATCGGTGTTGGCTTTAACCTCAATGACGCTATCCTCAAGGTTGCTCAGAGCACCAAGGATCTTGAGTTCGGCCTGATCGATTCTGTCTTCACTGAAGGTGGCAAGCCGGTTGAAGTTGATAACGGACGTCCGTTGCTGTTCAACACTCAGGAAGCTGCTTACCTCGCTGGCTATGTTGCAGCGGGCATGACCAAGACTGGCAAGGTTGCGACCTTCGGTGGTATCCAAATTCCATCCGTGACGATCTTCATGGATGGTTTTGCTGATGGTGTCAAGGCATACAACAAGGACGCTGGCAAGGACATCCAGCTCCTGGGATGGGATAAGGACGCTCAGAAGGGCGCCTTCACCAACTCCTTCGACGATCAGAACAAGGGTAAGCAGCAGACTCAGCAGTTCCTTGATCAGGGCGCTGACATTGTCATGCCAGTGGCAGGCCCAGTTGGTCTCGGTGCGGCAGCAGCTGTGAAGGCTAAGGCTGGCGCCATGTTCATCGGCGTTGACTCTGACTGGTTCGAGGCTGTACCGGACTACAAGGACATCGTTCTGACCTCGGTGAAGAAGGAAATCGCGGCTTCGGTGGTTGATACCGTGAAGCAGGGTGTTGATGGTAAGTTCTCCAACGCTCCGTACATCGGTGACCTCAAGAATGGTGGCGTCTCGCTCGCTCCGTTCCACGATTTCGATTCCAAGGTTCCTGCAGATCTGAAGACGAAGATCACGGAGCTCGAAGAGAAGATCAAGTCCGGTGAACTCAAGATTGAGTCGCCGGCCGCGAACAAGAAGTAATCAGTTCCCGAGCTTGGGAATCAACGTTGGGGCCCAGCCAGTGGCTGGGCCCCAACGTCTGAAATGACATGAAGGCGGAAAGCAATGAAGCTTGAATTGAGAGGAATCACGAAGCGATTCGGTTCTCTCGTCGCCAATGACTCGATCAATTTAGAGATCGGGGAGGGGCGTATCCACGCTCTGCTTGGCGAAAATGGCGCGGGTAAGTCAACCTTGATGAATGTGCTGTATGGCTTGTACGAGCCTGACGGTGGCGAGATCCTGATTGATGATCAGCCGGTGACTTTCAATGGCCCAGGAGATGCAGTAGCAGCAGGTATTGGCATGGTGCATCAGCACTTTATGCTCGTGCCAGTATTCACTGTAGCGGAATCGATTGCGCTCGGATACGAGCCAACCAAGAGCGCGGGAATTATTGACCAAAAGGCCACTGCGCAAAAGGTGAAGGAAGTTTCAGCACGTTTCGGCTTTAACCTCAATCCTGATTCGTTGATTGAGGATCTTCCTGTGGGCGCTCAACAACGAGTTGAAATCGTCAAGGCACTCTCGCGCGATGCGAAAGTTCTCATCCTCGACGAGCCAACTGCTGTGCTCACACCACAAGAGACCGATGAATTGATGGCAATTATGCGTCAGCTTGCTGACGCAGGTACCTCAATTGTGTTCATCACGCACAAGTTGCGCGAAGTTCGTGCTGTTGCAGATGACATCACAGTGATTCGCCGCGGCAAGGTCGTGGGTCAGGCTGATCCTAAGTCGTCAGAATCCGATTTGGCGACAATGATGGTTGGCCGTCCTGTGATGATGAAGGTTGATAAGAAGCCGGCAAATCTTGGGCCAGAAGCTCTGAAGTTCGAAGACGTGACGTACATTGACTCGGTTGGTACGCATGTGCTTGACCACGTGTCCTTCAGTTTGCACCGCGGCGAAGTTCTCGCTATTGCGGGTGTGCAAGGTAATGGCCAAACCGAGCTCGCAGAATCCGTGCTTGGTTTGATTCATCCGGACGCTGGATCGATCACCCTCGAAGGTAAAGAATTACAGAGAAAGAATCCCCGTGAAATTCTTGAAGCCGGCGTCGGCTTCGTTCCAGAAGACCGCATGAAAGATGGCATGATCGCTTCCTTCTCAATCGCGGAAAATTTGGTTCTTGATCAGTACCGCGATGCGCCTTTCGGGTCGGGTCTTTCAATCAAGCCCAATGTCATCTTGAAGAACGCAGAAGAAAAGCGAGACGAATACGATATTCGTCTCACTGCTATCACCGATCCGATCTCTACTCTGTCAGGTGGAAACCAGCAAAAGGTTGTTGTTGCGCGTGAGATGTCACGCGATCTTGACCTCCTTGTCGTGAACCAACCGACTCGTGGTGTCGACGTCGGGTCAATTGAGTTCATTCACCAACGCGTTGTCGAAGTGAGAGATTCTGGTGTTCCTGTCCTTCTGATTTCGTCTGAGCTTGATGAGATTGAGGCATTGGCTGATCGCATCGCTGTGATGTATCGAGGAAAGATCATCGGTATTGTTCCTTCGGGAACCTCTCGTGACGCACTTGGCCTGATGATGGCTGGCGTTCCACAAGACGAAGCCTTGGCACAAGTGCAAGGAGGAGAGAACTGATGTCTCGCAAAGAAATTCAACCGGCAAAGCCCGGTTTCGGGGTGTGGCTGAAGGCCTTCCTCCACACGGCTCCTCGTTCGGGCCTTCTGGTCGGACTTCTCGCAGTGTTGATCGCCTTCGTCATTGGCGCGCTACTCATCCTACTCTCGGGTGAGAGCCCGATCGCCGCATATCAAGCAATGTTCCGTGGAGCGATCTTCAATTACAACGCTGCAAATATTGAACGTGCACTGTTTAAGCCAGTTGGCGATACTCTGATGTACGCCACCCCACTGATCCTTGCGGGTCTTGGCTTGGGAATCGGCTTCCGTGCCGGCTTGTTCAATATTGGTGGAACCGGTCAGCTCGTCTTCGGTGCACTTGCAGCCATCTGGGTTGGCTTCAACTATCAACTTCCGCCGTACCTTCACACCTTGATTTGCCTTCTGGCAGCGGCAATTGCAGGCGGTCTCTACGCTGGAATCGCTGGTGTACTCAAGGCAAAGACCGGTGCCAACGAAGTGATCGTCACGATCATGTTGAATTCGATTTCTGGTTTGGCACTGTCCTACATCCTTTTGCAAAAGGCATGGCAGCGCCCAGGAACGGGCGAACCCCGCACCCCGGTTGCTGAAAAAACCGCTGCGTTCGATACTCTGATTCCAGGAGCCAATCTCCACACCGGTATTCTCGTGGCTCTTCTCGCAGTGGTCGTGTACTGGTGGTTGCTGTCGCGTTCGAAGATCGGTTTCGAAATCCGCGCAGTGGGCGCCAACGCCAATGCTGCTCGTACAGCCGGTATGTCAACGGGGCGCACCATTATTGTCACGATGGTTCTTTCTGGTGTGTTTGTTGGATTGGCAGGAGCAAATGAAGCCCTCGGTACCTTGGGCTATGTCGATCAAAATATCGCTGGAACTGTCGGTTTTGATGCCATTACCGTGGCTCTTCTCGGACAGTCGACTCCGCTCGGTGTTCTCTTCTCTGGAATTCTTTTTGGGGCGTTCAAAGCTGGCGGATATACGATGCAGGCTTCGGCTCATGTTCCGATTGATATGATTCTGATCCTTCAGTCGGCCATTGTTTTACTGATCGCTGCTCCTGCACTTGTCCGCTTCTTGTTCCATTTGCCTAAGCCCGACAAGATGTCGATGCGTGAATACGTACGTATCGCAACGACTGGTGGCACTGCTACTTTTGTCGATGAAAAGGGCAAGGTCGAAGTAGTGGTAAACGCTGAGGATCCAGGTGAGGTTACCGACGCGATCGGAGGATCCACCGAGATCGATGAATCATCCGCTGATTCGAAGGAGAACGCACGATGAGCGCTGTTACGACTCATTCTCAGGAAAATACTGAGGTTTTGAAGAAAGCATCGTGGAAACTTCCCATCACATTTGGTTTGGCAACACTTTTGCTTATCGCCATGGCACTCAACGCCTCCGGCGTGTCGCGTGTTCGCCTTGCCGGGCCAGGACAGTCGTACAAGATCGCTGATGGGCACGTGAACGCTCCACTCTATCTGTGGATATTTGTTGTTATTGCTCTTGCCGTTACTGCATACGCTGTGTGGGCAAACATTCGACACAACACAATGGGCTTTGAGCCTTCAGGGCGTGCTACAGCGCTCTCGTCAATCGCAGTGGGCTTTGTGACTGTTTTTGGATTCCTCCTTTTCGCAGCTGCAGGTTCCAGCGGAGCTATCACATTGACATCAGCGCTGGTTTCGACCGTTGCGATCTCGACTCCGCTGATCTTTGGTTCCCTTTCGGGAGTGCTCTCTGAGCACGCCGGCGTCGTCAATATTGCTATTGAGGGCGACCTTTTGATCGGAGCCTTCACCGGAATCCTTGTCGCATCGTATTTCCACAGCGCATGGCTCGGTTTGATTGCTGCACCGCTTGCGGGCGCATTCCTCGGTTGCCTGCTGGCGTTGATCTCGGTGAAGTATGGTGTTGATCAGATCATTACGGGTGTTGTTTTAAACGTGCTCGCACTTGGTTTGACCTCGTTTTTCGCTGGATCGCTCATGTCTGGCGAAAACCAGGCCGTCTTCAATACGAACAAGTACACTCTGCATCCGATCAAGATTCCTGGTCTTTCTGAGATCCCAGTGATTGGACCTGCATTGTTCAATCAGACGATTATCGTCTACGTGATGTACGTGGTGGTTATTGTTTTGACGATTATGCTTTACCGTTCCCGCTGGGGATTGCGCCTACGCGCAGTCGGTGAGCATCCGAAGGCTGCTGACACCGTTGGCATTAAGGTGAACCGTACGCGTGCGCGTAATGCGATCCTTGCTTCGGGCATTGCTGGATTTGGCGGTGCATTCTTCACTCTTGGCTCAGGTCTGGCGTTCACTGAAAATATTTCGGCAGGTAATGGATATATTGCTCTCGCAGCAATGATCCTTGGAAAGTGGCATCCGCTTGGTGCACTGGCCGCGTCACTGATGTTCGGTTTTGCAACGTCAGTGGCACAGATGATGCCAAACTTGAACAACGCGATTCCGTCAAGCTTGCTGAACATGATCCCGTACGTGATCACGATCATTGCAGTGGCTGGTTTTGTCGGTAAGTCCCGACCGCCGGCAGCGGAGAACATTCCGTATCTCAAGTGAGTGAGTGTGTGGGTGGGGAAACCCACCCACACACTTTTTCGGGAGGAGAAAATGATGGAAGTCAACTGGGAGAAGTTGAGGGAGCTCGCTGTTTCCGCATCGAAACACGCATACGCTCCGTATTCGGGGTACCCCGTCGGAGTTGCAGGAGTGACAACTGACGGCCGGTACTACTCGGGATGCAATGTTGAGAACGCGTCGACAGGCCTGGGCTTATGTGCTGAGTGCGGAATGGTGTCGGCGATGACTCTTGACGGTGGCGGACAATTAGCCGCAGTTTTGTGTGTCAATGGAAATGAAGATGTCATCGGTCCCTGTGGACGTTGCCGTCAACTCATTCGCGAACACGGAGCTGACGGTTGTCTGATCGAGATGGGAGAAGGACCTGTCACGATTGAGGATCTCTTGCCCTACGGTTTTGGTCCCAAAGATCTTGCTGAAGTCAAAGGCGCGATCAATATTTTGTAGCGCAACTACGCGTAAAGCTGCTCGGAAACTCGCCTGAGGGGCTCGAGCCGAGCATAGAAATGAAGGAGAAGGAATGGCTGAAAAGTTTGACATGGTGGATGTGATCCGCGCTAAGCGTGAACACAATAAGCTCACCAAAGAAGAAATCGATTGGACAATTGACGCATACACGCGTGGTGTTGTGGGCGATGAGCAGATGGCTGCAATGGCTATGGCAATCTTCCTTAACGGTATGGATCGCGAAGAAATTGCTCAATGGACCAATGCAATGATCAACTCCGGTGAACGAATGGACTTCTCAGGCCTTGGTCGCGTTACCGCAGATAAACACTCGACTGGAGGCGTGGGCGATAAAATTACGTTACCTCTTGCACCTTTGGTTGCTGCATTCGGGGTGGCAGTTCCGCAGCTGTCTGGCCGTGGTTTGGGACACACGGGTGGTACTCTCGACAAACTTGAAGCAATTCCAGGTTGGCGTGCAGCACTGTCCAACGATGAAATCATGCATATCCTCGGGCTTGAAGGCCCTGGAGCGGTAATTTGTGCTGCTGGCACTGGTTTAGCTCCAGCGGACAAGAAGCTGTATGCCTTGCGTGATATTACGGCTACCGTGGACTGTATCCCGTTGATTGCATCATCGATTATGTCGAAGAAGATTGCTGAGGGCACTCACTCTCTCGTTTTGGATGTCAAAGTCGGCTCCGGAGCATTCATGAAGGACATCGATAAGGCTCGTGAACTCGCTCGTACCATGGTTGATCTTGGCGCCGACGCCGGCGTTGAGACCGTCGCACTCTTGACCGACATGTCAACCCCGCTCGGATTGAAGATCGGAAACTCGCTCGAAGTTGAAGAATCTGTTGATGTGCTCGCAGGTGGCGGACCAGCCGATGTCCGTGAGCTGACCATCGCCCTGGCACGAGAGATGCTGAATGCTGCTGGTAAGCCGGATGCTGACATCGAAGCCGCTCTTGACGATGGCCGTGCGATGGACGTATGGCGCAAGATGATCGAGGCTCAAGGTGGCGATCTTGACGGCGCGATGCCTGTTGCCAAGGAATCGATGGACATCTACGCCGAGGAAGATGGCGTTTTGTCCAAGCTTGATGCGCTGTCAGTTGGAGTTGCCTCCTGGCGTCTGGGAGCTGGTCGCGCTTTCGCGGGTGAGAAGGTTCAACTTGCTGCAGGTATTGAACTGTTTGCCAAGCCGGGAGATCAAGTGAAGAAGGGCGATAAGCTCATGACACTCTTCACGGATGAGCCTGACCGTTTTGAGCGCGCTCTGCAATCGCTTGAGGGCGGAATCGAGATTGGCGGCACTATCGCCAATCACTCAGTCGTTCTTGACAGGGTTGCAGCTCAGTGATCAACATCGGGTCATTCGTGTCGGCGCTCTCGCGTCCAGTCACCACAGCAGTGAGTTTTATGAAGCCGCAGGATCTGGATGCGCAGGCGCTGGCCGCGATGGAAACCTACGCGGCCTATGGCGAACCGCTTGAGGCTGGTGGGCATACACTTGCCCAGTCGACCGAGACAACCTGTGGAGCTATGGCGCTGATGGTTGCTCGGGCATACTTACGAGCAGATCTGCGCGAACAACTTGAGGAACACCCCGGCTTCGCCAGTGAGATCGAAGATGAGTTGTACCATCAGCTGCGGCAGAATGCTTTCGCAGGACGGTGGGAGTGGCCAAAGAAGTTTGGCACGCCTCCGTGGACTTTAGCTCGTGAACTGAGTCGTTTAGGTAAAGTCACATACTTTTCGACGGCGGTGGACGACTCCTCTGCACGCGGATGGGCCATTCTTCAGTGGGTTGCTCATGCGACGACAGTGGGGCTTCCTGTACCGCTTTATACCGGCGGTGATATTGATCAGGGCGTCGGGGCGATTTTGCCTCGACACGTTGTCCTGGCTATTCCCGGGAATCCGTTCACTGCGGATAACATTCCTCAATTGTCAATCTACGATCCGGCCTCGGGACTGGTACATGAAGTGCCACTGCATCTCCTGGTCGATCGAACAACACCTGCTCCGTTCCTGGGCAATTGGTCGCGCATTGTGTGGGCAGTTCTCCCAGACAAGATGAGCAATTAAACTGGTAAGAAACCTATCCAAAGGAGAAAAATGGAACGCAGCGAACTCGCAAAGTACGTTGACCACACGATCCTCACGCCGGAAGCCACCACGGCTGACGTGCTTAAGCTGATCGAAGATGCGAAGGAACTTGGCACCTACTCGGTGTGTATTTCGCCTTCGATGCTTCCGCTTCCGGAAGAAGCTGATCTCGATGATGTGAAGCTCTGTGTGGTTGTTGGATTCCCATCGGGTGCGGTGGCTCCGGAAATCAAGGCAATGGAAGCAGCTCGTGCAGTTGCTGCCGGTGCAGATGAAGTCGATATGGTAGTCAATCTTGGCAATGTCAAGGAAGGCGACTGGGATGCAGTCGAGTACGACATCGCCGTTGTGCGTGATGCAATCCCATACGCAGTACTCAAGGTCATCATTGAGTCGGCTGCGCTGACCGATGAGGAAATTGTGAATGTGTGTGAGGCTGCGAAGGCTGTCGGTGCGGACTTCGTCAAGACCTCCACTGGCTTCCACAAGGCCGGTGGCGCATCAGTTCACGCTGTTGAGCTGATGAAGAAGACCGTTGGCGATGAACTCGAGGTGAAGGCCTCGGGCGGAATCCACGATGGAAAGTTTGCGCTCGAGCTCATCGAAGCAGGCGCAACTCGCCTCGGACTGTCGGGTACCCAAAAGGTTCTCGACACCATGTGATGATGAGGACAACTCATCTAGCTGGTGTTTAGCCAACTGGGGGGGGAGCGTTGCTCACCCCCCCCAGTTCCTTTATTGCGTGATGAAAAGGTTTTGGGGGTGCTCTGGAATTCCAGAGCACCCCCAAAACCTGAGCAGTGTGATCAGTCGAGCTTGGTCATGGCCTCAACATCGGACTTGAACACGTTCATTCGCTGAGCGGCCTCAGCACGAGCAGAAGCAAGATCGCTGTCGACGGGGACAATGACTTCCAAGTAGCACTTGAGCTTCGGCTCGGTGCCCGACGGGCGTACCATGACGCGAGAGTTGTTCTCGGTCAAGATACGTAATGCATCGGTTCCAGGAAGCTCATCGGTGCCTTGTGAAAGATCTTCGATGGAGCGCACTGGGGAACCGCCGAGTTGAGTTGGTGGTTCCTTGCGTAACTTCGCCATGGTTGCCGGAATAATTGAGAGATCAGAAACACGGATCGTGACCGGGGTAGTGAGATAGACGCCGTAGATCGTGTGGATTCGGTCAAGCTCGTCAGCCAGATCTTTTCCTTGAGACTTGAGCGTCGCTGCCAGGTTTGCCAGTGTGACACCAGCAGACAGACCATCCTTGTCACGTACGTGGTTCGGATCAACACAGAAACCGATCGCTTCTTCGTAGCCGAAGGTGATCTTGGGGGTGCGCGCGATCCACTTGAAACCAGTGAGAGTCGACTGGTAGTGGAGACCGTGTTTCTCAGCAATCTTGCCGAGCAACTGTGAGGACACGATTGATGAAGCCAGTGCGACGTCTTTGCCTTCATCGCGAGTAGCAATGTACTCACCGAGCAGTGAGCCAATTTCATCGCCTGAAAGCTGATGCCATTCGCCGTTAACTTTCGTTGCCACAGAAGCACGATCAGCATCTGGATCAGAGGCGATGACGAGGTCAGCATTATTCTTCTTTGCTAAAGCAATGGCAAGATCCAATGCCCCCTTTTCCTCTGGGTTTGGAAAGGACACAGTGGGGAAATCAGGATCCGGTTGTGCCTGTTCGGGAACCATCTCGTAGTCCGTGAAACCAGCACCATCGAGGACTCGCTTCATAATTTCTCCGCCCACGCCGTGCATTGGGGTGTAAACGATGCGGAGATCACGTGGTCCATCTGACGGGACAACAGAAATTGCTTGGGCAACGTAGGCATCAATGACATCTTCGCTGATGGTTTCCCAACCGCTATCAGCGAGTTCGATTTCATCGGCTCGGGGAGCGGCGGCGATCTCAGCGGCGATGCCAGCGTCGATCGGTGGCACGATCTGAACGCCACGGCCGTCTTCTTCAACTGCACGAGCCCCAACGTATACCTTGTAACCGTTGTCTTGTGCAGGATTGTGTGATGCTGTAACCATCACACCGGCGTCGGCGCCGAGATGACGCACAGCAAAAGCCAAAAGCGGGGTTGGTAGGTGGCGCGGCATGATCATTGCGCGCGAACCCATGGCAGTGACGATTGCTGCGGTGTCAGCCGCAAACTCGTCGGAGTGGTAGCGCGCGTCAAAACCGATCACAACCAGCGCATCCTTGCCCACAGTTTTGTGGAGCCAGGATGTCAGACCGTAGGCAGCGCGCCGCACAACTGCACGGTTCATACGATTCGGGCCGGCAGCCATTGCGCCACGCAAGCCTGCTGTGCCAAATTGCAACGATCCCGCAAAGCGATCGGTCAATTCAGCCTGTGCCGCTTCATCGCCGCCTTCCGCTTTTGCCAGCAAGGCAGTGAGCTCGGCTTGAGTCTCTTCCGACGGATCGTGGTTGATCCAGTCTTGAACTGTTTCTACGTTGTACATTATTCCTACTTTCCCTCGATTGCCTCGATGATGTCTGCCAAGAGGCGTGAGATGCGCGGCCCCGCATTGCGCCCCGCTTCGAGGACTTCTTCATGGTTAAGGTTGCCAGGAGCGAACCCGGCAGCGTGGTTGGTGACGAGCGAGATCCCCAGGATCTCCATTCCTGCTTCACGAGCAGCGATCGCCTCGAGTGCAGTGGACATTCCGACGAGGTCGCCTCCGAGGGCGCGAGCCATCTTCACTTCTGCAGGTGTCTCGTAGTGAGGCCCAGGGAACTGGGTGTAGACACCTTCGGGCAGTGAAGAATCGATGGTATGCGCGATATTGCGCAGACGCTGTGAATACAAATCCGTCAGATCAACGAAATTCGCGCCTTCAATGGGGGAAGTTGCGGTGAGGTTGAGATGATCCTTAATGAGTACCGCGGTGCCTGGCCCCCACTCCGGCACGGTCGATCCACATCCGTTGGTGAGGATACAGATTTTCGCGCCAGCTGCAGCAGCTGTTCGTACACCATGCGCTACAGCCGCCACGCCTTTACCTTCGTAGTAGTGTGTGCGGGCGCCGAGAACGAGCGCATGGTGTCCATCTTTGAGCCGAATCGAGGTGATTTTTCCTCCATGACCGACAACAGAGGGAGCGGAGAATCCCGGAATTTCTTGAGCATCAATTTCTGCAACAACCTCTCCAATGAGGTCTGCTGCGCCGCCCCAGCCGGATCCGAGTGTCAGCGCGATATCGTGCTGTTCAACTTCGGTCCGTTTTGCGATGACGGCTGCGGCCTGAGCCGCGAGTTCCAAAGCGTTAACCATACACATAATACTAACCCTCATTCCGCGTAAAAGCACGATTCTGAGCGATTTCTATAGCGCAAAAGTGGAGATATTGTCTGCGTTGTGGCTGCGCGGATGTGTACCGATAGTTTGCGGGTGTATCCACCGATGGGCGCGGCACGGACTCTCGTCTCTTCGCAAAAGGATAGCCGTGAACTCATGGCATAAACACGCCTATTCAGTTCGATCGTCAATGATATTTATCTGCTGTTTTCCCATAGCGACTAGCATAGTGCTCATGACTTTTGACAATTACCAGCGTGGATCGCTGACACTGCGCGGCGAAATGATTCCAGATACCACTGCCGATGCGCGTCTTTTGGCTAACAGTTCCGACCCTGATTTCATTCATTCCGATACGTGGCGGGTGTTACGTATCCAATCAGAGTTCGTTGAAGGCTTTGGTGCGTTAGCTGAGGTTGGGCCTGCAGTATCTGTTTTCGGGTCAGCACGTACCGACGTCGATAGTCCGTACTATGCAGTTGCGCGTGAAGTCGGCAAAAGTCTTGCGTTAGAAGGCTTTGCTGTCATCACTGGCGGCGGACCGGGCGCAATGGAAGCCGCGAATGCTGGAGCAAAGGAAGCTGGCGGTGTATCGGTTGGTTTGGGAATTGAGCTCCCCTTTGAACAAGGTCTGAATGAGTACGTTGACCTGGGGATAAACTTCCGATATTTTTTCGTGCGAAAGATGATGTTTGTGAAATATTCGCTCGGTTTTGTCGTGTGCCCAGGCGGATTTGGCACGATGGACGAATTGTTTGAAGCATTGACATTGGTTCAGACCCGTAAAGCAACACAGTTTCCGATTGTGCTGGTCGGCAAAGAATACTGGAGTGGCCTGTTTGATTGGGTGAAAAACACGATGCTTGCGCAGGGTCTCATTAACGCTGAGGATCTTGAGCGCGTCACTATTGTTGATACGGCGAAGGAAGCAGTCTTTGCGATTAAGCGCGGTGTCCATGACTTGGCTGAGGCTAAGCGTGCGTCTGTCTGAGTATAAACGCCGCAGAACGCCACTCAAGACAGCTAATATAGAAATGCGAGGGAAGGAGATCACATGGCGGCAATGAAACCGCGAACCGGTGATGGGCCACTGGAAGTAGAAAAGAATCCCCACGGCTATATTCTCCGTCTTCCACTCGAGGGTGGCGGTAGAATGGCACTTCAAATGACGGCTGAGGAGTTGGAAGAACTTCGTCAGGTTATCGTTGAAGGTCTTGCAGAATAAAGAGACTGGGACGCTTTTGTCCCAGTCTCTTTATTCTATCGACGACGTCGGCGGTCAGTCGGCAACGTGATACCGTTGCCCTCAGTATCCCGACGCTGGTGTCTCAGATGTCTGCAGATGACGCCCGGTTACTTTTTAACGGCGATGATAAGGCCATCTCCAACAGGGACAAGAGAAGTGATAAGCTCCTCCGATTCGAGAAGGTCAGCACCGAGATTGCGCAATGCAACGGTACGTTCGTCACGTCGTGCCGGATCGGCAACGCGATCGGCATATAGTGCACGCGCAACAACAAGGAACCCGCCTGGACGGAGCATACGGATAGCTTCGTTCACGTCTCCTTCAGCTTCGAGGGGCTCGCCATCGACGACGACCATGTCGTAAGAACGATCAGCAAGGCGGGGGAGAAGATCTGCGGATCTACCGTTGATCACACGATAACGCGGAGAAGCAAAACGCGCAGCCGCGAAAAATTCGCGTGCGCGTGATTGAGCCTCAGTGTCAGTGTCGATTGTCGTGAGCTTGGAGTGAGAAGATGCTTCCAGCAGGAATAGACCAGAAACGCCAGCGCCAGTGCCGATTTCAGCGATTGTTTTTGTATGCGAGGCCAGAGTTCGCAAGAGCGCGCCAGTGGCTGGGCTGATCGGTTCGATTCCAAGCTCTTCGGATACGCCACGTGCACGTTTGACGATTTCGCTCTGATAAGCATTTTCCTCAGCGTATGCCCATGACGCAGTCTTATTCGGCATTGATCCTCCCGGTTAGATATCACCATGCTACATGGCACGCGCGGGGAACGCTGTTTGATCTGCGTTCCCCGCGCGAAATACATGGGTTATAGTGGCGAAACTCCCAGTTGTACACCTGCAAGGCTACGAGTGCGTTGCGCGAGAGTTGATGCAGCTGCGCGAAGTTCGCGCTGAGCAGCTGATTCTCCAGCAGCACCAGCATAAGGAACGCCCGCATCGCCACCTTCGCGCACTTCCTGCTCCAGAGGTACTTGAGCGAGGAGAGGAACGTCGTATCCGAGAACATCCTTGAGACGCTTTGCCACCGCCTCACCTCCGCCGGATCCAAAGATTTCCATCCGAGTTCCGCCCATATCCAAGTAGGACATATTTTCGATCACGCCAACCACACGTTGCTTGGTCTGGGCAGCCATGATTCCCGAACGCTCGGCAACCTCCGCGGCTGCCACTTGGGGAGTAGTCACCAGGACGATCTGTGCGTTGGGAATCAACTGAGCGAGCGAAAGCGCGATATCTCCGGTTCCCGGAGGAAGGTCAATCAACAGGACATCGAGATCCCCCCAGTACACGTCCGCGAGGAACTGCTCTAATGCCCGATGGAGCATCGGCCCACGCCAGACGATTGGCTGATTTTCCTCAATGAACATCCCGATCGACATCACCTTGATGTCGCCCGAAACCGGAGGAATGATCATTTTGTTCACCATTGTCGGCTTAGTATCAACACCAAGCATCTGCGGCACTGAGAAGCCGTAAATATCGGCGTCCATGACGCCAACCTTCAAACCTTGCGCTGCCATCGCTGAGGCAAGGTTCACGGTGACGGTCGACTTGCCCACGCCGCCCTTGCCAGAAGTAATTGCGTATACGCGGGTGAGGTTTCCAGGCTCGCTGAAAGGGATACGTGGTGCTGGGTTACCGCCGCGAAGTTCGGTCTTGAGAGCTTCACGTTCTTCCTCGGTCATCACTCCCATCACGACTTTGACGTTTGTGATGCCCTCCAACGCTCCGACAGCTCGCTCAATGTCTGCAGTGAGCGTATCGCGCAATGGGCAGCCAGCGACGGTGAGCTTGATGCCGATTGTGGCAGAACCTGCGTCGTCGATGTCCACGCTTGACACCATGTTCAATTCGGTAATGGGACGCCTGATCTCAGGGTCGTTTACTGTGGCCAGTGCTTGGGTAATAGTCTCTACGCTGGGAATACTCATAACCTGCATTCTACTTAGTGACGGATTGAAGGTGGATGTGGAATTACTCGCCGAGTCTGGCACGCAAGGCAGCAATCTCACGATCCTTTTCTTCAATGAGAGATCGAAGTTCCTCGCGGTCGTCGCGCACCGGATCGATCATGTCCATGGTTTCTTCGAGTTGATCGCGAATCTCGCTACGGACAAAGTCACGAGTAGCCAGCTCATTGACTGCCAGTCGGAGTGATGCGATCTCACGTGTGAGGAACTCGGTGTCTTGAAGATTACGCTCGGCAGTTTGACGATCGTTTTCTGCAACCACGCGATCTCGGTCATCCTGACGATTCTGCGCAAGAAGGATTAGCGGAGCTGCATATGATGCCTGAAGTGACAGCATCAACGTCAACGCGGTGAAACCGAGATCCGCTGAATCGAATTGAAGAGAATCTGGCGCATAAGTGTTCCATGAGAGCCAGATAACGACAAATATCGTCAGATAGATCAAAAACTTCGGTGTGCCGGAGAACCGCGCGATGCGTTCAGCCCACACCCCCGCAAAATCTGGATCGGGGCGGAAGAAAGCAAATCGCCGAGGTCGGCTTTCCATTGGTTCGTCAAAGCGCTTCATTCACTCACCTCCGAATGGTCAGAATCGTAATTGTGTTGCTCGTCAACCGCAGCGTCGAGCACCTCCTCGTCTTCTTCTCGCCAGTCATTCGGCAGGAGGTGGTCGAGGACGTCGTCGACAGAAACAGCGCCGAGCAGGGAATCGTTATCCACTACTGGTAACGCGGTTAAGTTGTAGGTTGCCAGCAGACGGGTCACGGTACCGATGCCGTCTTCAGGCGCGAGGGATTCGATGTCGGTATCAATGATTGCGCCAATCATCTGGCTTGGGCGTTCGCGTAGCGCACGTTGCAGATGGACAACGCCAATGAAACGCCCGGTGGGAGTTTCCGATGGAGGTCGGCACACAAAAATGGTGGTGGACAAGGCAGGAGGGATATCAGGCCGACGAGCCTGCGCAAGCGCCATCGCCACCGGCGCATCGGGAGTGAGAATGATGGGGTCGGTTGTCATGAGACCACCAGCAGTTCGCTCACCATAGGACATGAGACGTCGCACGTCAGCGGCGTCGTCAGGCTCCATGCGTTCGAGGAGAACCTCGGCTTGCGCATCAGGCAACTCCGATACGAGATCAGCAGCGTCGTCGGGCTGCATGATTTCCAAAACGTCCGCAGCACGATCGACTTCCAAGCCAGAGACGATCGAGACGCGGTCGTCATCGCCGAGTTCTTCGAGGACGTCAGCGAGGCGTTCGTCAGAAAGTTCGTTTGCGACTGCCAGGACGCGATCAGAAGGAAGATCGCGTAGGACGTCAGCGACGTCCGGTGGCTTGAGATCGTCGATTTGTGCCAGAATCTGGCTCGCGCCCTGATTTTCCACTTTGGTGGCAAGGCCGGAAACTTCACGAACCGATACGGTTAGGGATGAGCCGGCGTCTTTCGCGCTGCGATCGCGTTTAACATACAGTTGCGACACTTGCCATTCGCGTGTGCGGGTCTGCTCAATTGCGACGTCGACGACGGTGGCTTTGCCTGAGCCGTCGCGGAATGTCACTGGTCGGTCGAAGAGTTCACCTACCACCATTGTTTCTGTGGGACGCTGAGTAAACCTGCGAATATTGACGAGTCCGGTGGTGATCACCTGTCCATCGCGAATCGATGTCACTCGGGTAAGTGGCAGGAAAACGCGGCGCTTGCCTGCCACATCCACGACGAGACCGATGGCGAGAGGCGTGCCACGCAATCGGAAGACCACCACTACGTCGGCGACGCGGCCAACTCGATCCCCGATGGGATCAAAGACATCAGTTCCGGACAACCGGCCAACGAAAACGCGTCGGGCTTGGCGATCAATCATAAAAAGCTCCTCGGGTGTGAGTTCGTGGGTGTGTGAGCCGGGGTGTTCAGCCCTGGACGTGCTTCATCCACGCTTCGATATCGGCTACAGTGCGCGGAATATTCTCCGAAATACGCTTGCCGCCTTCTTCCGTCATCAACACATCATCTTCGATTCGTACACCGATGCCACGGAAGCGTTCGGGAACCAAAAGATCGTCTTCATGGAAGTACAAACCAGGTTCAATCGTAAAAATCATGCCCGGCTCAAGGAGAGAGTCGGTGTAGAGCTCACGCTTTGCCTGTGCGCAGTCATGGACATCAAGACCCAGGTGGTGCGAGGTGCCGTGAGGCATCCAGCGACGGTGGTACTGACCTTCGGGGGAAAGAGAATTTTCTGCCGTGGAGGGAAGCATTCCCCATTCCTCAAGGTGGCGGGCGATAACAGCCATGGCTGCAGTGTGAATATCCTTGAAACGCACGCCCGGCTTTTTGGTTTCTTCTAGTGCCGCTTCGCAGGCTTCGAGAACAGCTTCGTAGACTTCGCGCTGTGCCTCAGTGAATTTGCCATTGACAGGCAAGGTTCGGGTGATGTCTGCAGTGTAGAGAGAATCGAGTTCTGCTCCGGCGTCGACGAGGATGAGATCACCGTCGCGCACAGGGCCGTCGTTGTCGATCCAGTGCAGGAGGTTTGCGTGGTTCCCTGAGCCGACAATAGTGTCATAGCCCAGGCCGTTTCCTTCGGCGCGTGCGCGGGCAAAGAAGGCGCCCTCGATGATTCGCTCGCCACGCCAGTGGTCACGGGCGCGTGGGAACGAGCGGAGAATGTCTTCGAAGCCAGAAAACGTGACATCAACTGCCTTCTCCATCTCCTGTATTTCCCATGCGTCCTTGATGAAACGAAGAGTAGAAGCGGCTTCTGCAAGTTCGAGGTCTTCTTCGGCACCTGAGGACAGTGAGGCTTGCTCGCGCAGTTCACTGACCATTGATTCGATGGCCGGGTCGGACTGAGGCATCACGCGGATTTGAACCGTACCAAGATCTTTGGAAAGAGCATCGCGAAGATTGTCAGAGTGATCGACTGTCAAACCCGTCAGGTTTGACATCTCCTCGGCGGAGAGACGCGGCCCTACCCAGAACTCACCGTGACGTGAATCGGCGTAGAACTCTTCGGATGAGCGTGAGGCTCGAAAATGGAAAAAGAGGGTTGCTTCGTGAGTTTCTTCATCGCCCGCATGGGCGTCAGGAAGCGGGTTCAGGACAAGTACAGCCCCCGGCTCGTCCTCACCGCCGAGGCCAGTAAGATGAGAGAAAGCCGAATGTGCGCGGAAACGGTAGTCGCAATCGTTGTTGCGAACTTTGTAGTCGCCTGCAGGGATGACGAGGCGTTCACCGATGAACTGGGCGCCGAGCGCACGACGGCGTGCGGGAGTGAAGTCGGCGACGTCCATGCGATCGGGTCCTTCAGGGCGCGGTCCCCAATTCTCGCCAATGAACTCCTTAAATGCCGAGGAGTTCGGGCGTTGAGTACGCGAATGTGCGCGTTTTTCCATCTCGCTTTGAAGTTTGTCATCAGTCATGCGGTCTATTATTCCACCAATTATCTATTCGCGGGCTACGCTGTGACCATGATTGATCTGCATACTCACTCAACGTGTTCAGATGGGACGCTGACGCCGGGTGAACTTGCTCGTGCGGCGGCCCATGCGGGTCTGACGTGGTGGGGTATCACAGACCACGATACGACCGAGGGATGGGACGAGGCTTACGCGTCAGCGTCGGCGCAGGGGATCGGCTGTGTCCGTGGCGCTGAATTTACCACACGATTTGATGATGTCGACGTGCATCTTCTGGGGTATCTGTTCGACGACACATCACACGCGCTCGCGGCTCACTTTTCCTCTCAGCACACTGCTCGCGAAAACCGTGCGAGAGAAATCACGCGACGACTTTCGGCAGACTTTCCCATCACGTGGGAACAGGTCAATGTGTGTCGTTCTGAGGGTGCTCCGATCGGACGTCCGCATATTGCTGATGCGCTTGTGGCAGCAGGAATTGTGGAGAACCGATCAGCTGCTTTTGATGATTTGTTGTCCACGAAATCGCCCTATTACGTGCCGCAACAGGCACCCTCCACCACCGACGTCGTGAGGTGGATTAACGATGCCGGTGGGAAAGCTGTTCTGGCGCATCCTCTGGCAACGAAACGGGGGAAAAGTCTGACTTGGGAGAACATTGAAACAATTTTGAGAGCGGGGGTCTTCGGTGTCGAAGTTTGGCATCGTGAAAATCCACCTTCTCGGCGTGGCAAGTTGGAGGCGCTTGCAGGTAGTCTTGGCAAGGCATGCTTCGGTTCGTCCGATTACCACGGAAGTGGCAAGCCGAACCAGCTCGGGGAATTCACTACCTGTGAGCAAGTATTTCACTCTCTCATCGAGGGAACGTTTTTGGAGGTTTAATGCTCGATACGACGGTTTTCTTTTCCGCATTCGCCACGATGCTTGTCATCACAGACCCGATGGGCAACCTCCCTATTTTTATGTCGCTGACTTCGCGTATGAGCGAGAAAGATCGTCGTAAAACGGCCATTACGTGTAATTCGATTGCCGCTATTATTTTGCTGCTGTTCGGCTTCTTCGGTGTAAATCTCTTCGCTTGGATGCATATTTCGACGCAGGCTCTTCAGATTTCCGGTGGTCTTTTGCTTCTCATTGTTGCCCTGCAGCTTCTGACAGGAAAAGAGGATGATCCCGGCCGTGAAGGCGGTTCGCTCTCTGTCGCTGCCGTGCCGCTGGGAACACCGCTTCTTGCAGGGCCAGGTGGCATCGTGGCTTTCATGATTCTTATCCGTGATCAACAGGGCAATGTGTGGGGACAGCTCGCAGCGACCTTAGGTCTGCTGACCGTTCTGTTTGGCTCTTTCATCACGATGTTCTTCGCGACGCCGATTATGCGTGTGCTGGGAAATGCAGGAATCGCTTTGCTCACCAAGCTCTCGGGTATGTTACTTGCAGCGATCGCCATGCAACTTATTATTGCTGGCACCACTGAGGTATTCAAAGGCATTCTGGCGGGATAAGGCGGGATAGCCCGGAACGAGAATTGTGGCCCAAGGAGATTCCTCCTAGGGCCACAATGTTTTACTCTGCACTAGTGACGCGCCGACGGCGACGGCGGCGTTTCTTTCCGCTTCGTTGGCGTGGTGCGGATTTTGCTCGCTTGCCAGTTTCTCCAAGATCTTCAATCTTTTCGGCATCGAGCCCCGCACGAGTACGCTGAGCCTTGGGAAGGCGTCCTGTGATATCGGCGGGAATATCGAGGTCAGCGTAGAGATGATCTGAAGTGTGATACGTTTCCACTGGCTCGGGGAAACCCAGACCAAGTTGGTTGTTGATCACTGACCAACGTGGCACATCATCCCAATCAACGAAAGTCACTGCGCACCCCGAATGTCCGGCGCGACCTGTGCGTCCGATGCGATGAAGATAGGTCTTTTCATCCTCAGGGCATTGGTAGTTAATCACGTGGGTGACGTTGTCGACGTCGATTCCACGGGCAGCGACGTCGGTTGCGACAAGGACGTCGATTTTTCCGTTGCGAAATGCGCGCAATGCTTGCTCGCGGGCTCCTTGCCCCAAGTCCCCGTGCAGAGCACCAGCGGCGAAGCCGCGTTCAGCGAGTTCATCGGAAACGCGTGCTGCTGTGCGCTTCGTACGTGTGAAGATAATGGCCAGTTCGCGGCTTCGGGCCTGCAAAATACGCGAGACAACTTCGATCTTGTTCAATGCATGGCAACGGTAAATGACTTGCTTCACGCTTTGAACAGTGGTCGTTTCATCGTGTGGATCTTGGGCGCGAATGTGCGTCGGGTGCGTCATATAGCGGCGAGCCATATGGATGACTGCGCCCGGCATTGTGGCAGAAAAGAGCATGGTGTGACGGTTTGCCGGTGTGGCCGCCAGAATTTTCTCAACGTCCTCAAGGAAGCCCAGGTCAAGCATTTCGTCAGCTTCATCCAGCACAACTGTCTTGACACCGTTGAGACGAAGTGACTTGTGCTTCATCAGGTCGATTAAGCGTCCGGGAGTGCCCACCACGATTTCTGCACCACGTGCGAGATCCTCGATCTGTGGTTCGTAAGCGCGGCCACCGTAAACTTCAACTACGCGAAGAGTACGGTATTGTGAAGCTGCCCGAAGATCGCCTGCAACCTGCTTGGCAAGTTCGCGCGTCGGCAACACAACGAGACCCTGGGGAAGTCCTGCATATGCGAGGGTTTCCCAGCCGTCCTCGTCAGGACCAATGGCGTTCATCAGCATCGGAAGTCCAAACCCGAGAGTTTTTCCAGTGCCAGTTTTCGCTTGGCCAATGATGTCGCGTTTCCTGAGTGCGACAGGGAGTGTGAGCGCCTGGATCGGGAAGGGATGGGTAATTCCTTTGTCGTTTAAAGCACGAGTAATCGACTCAGAGACACCAAAGTCCGCAAAAGTTTTTGCTTCGAGATTGAGCTCTTCTGCCCCGGCGGTGATGTCAGCCACAGGTTCGTTGTGTTGTGGCACTTGCGCATGGGAAGTATCCACAATTCCAGATTCGGTCATGATGTCCTTTTCGTTGAGCGGGCATAGCCGCGTCGGAGAGCGCGCTACCTCACGGGTGCTGCGCAGGCAGCCGATCGCACACGAAAAATAAAAATGGCTCACACGACCGGTCAACCACGTACTCGCCTATACTACGCGAAAAAGGCACCTCGTGATGTGAGGTGCCTTTTTCAGCGCTATCGTTTCTGAGCCAGCGACGAAACACTCCGAAGCATCAAAGTGCGCTCATCAGAAACCAAATCCGACCTTGCGTTCAGGAACATCCTTGATCTGGACGTAACCGATTGAGCTTGACGGAACAATTACGCGAGTACCGTCCGTATCTGTGAGTTCGAGAGCAGGTCCTGTAAACGATTCCTTGACAGCGTTGGCAATCTCATCAGCGCTTTTATCGACGTCAACAAGAATTTCGCCCTGGGCGTCTTTGACACCAATAGTGACTTTCATGTTTCTCCTTTGTTCGCCGTTATTGTAGCGAGGAACTGCGGGTGGTTGTCTGGTTCGCGCAGCGGGTTTTCCTCCGAGCGAAGTGAGCGGCCAGTGCCTGATGACAGCGATGGGTGCCCCGATGTCGGCTCTTTGGTGGATCGTGAGTGTCTGATCATGGTGGCCGACGAGGTGTTGATGATTTTGTTCCTTCGAGTCCCATGTATCCGCCTTGTTCTGTGATCCGTAGTGTGACATAGCTGTGTCATGGCGAGGAATATCGAGAAGGTTTAAAAGTGATCGCCATTTTTTGTCATACCCCTCGATAGAGTTGACCTATGGACAACGACATCACTTTTGATCAATCACAGTGTGCGGCGCTCACGGCGATGAAGCCGCACAGCGCGGTGAGCGTGATTGGCATGGTTGGAAGCGGGAAAACGTCCCTTCTGATCGAGAAAGTTGCGCAGATTCTCCACGACGATCCTTCGGCCTGTATCGCGGTGCTCTCGCCTGATCGACGTGCTGCAACACAGTTACGTAACGCCATCACCTCACGCGTGGGTGTAGCCGGAGAAAATCTCACAGTGAAGTCGGTGTCTGCTTTCGCCTTTGAGATCGTGTCAACATTCGCCCAGGCAGTTGGTCGCAGTGAACCGCAACTGATTTCTGGCCCCGATCAGGATGTCTATCTCAAAGCAATTTTTGATTCTCCGCGGCCTAAGTTAGACAAACTTCTTGCCCAAGCAGGAATTGATACGAGTGTTGGAATTACCCAACTTCCGGCATTTCGTGCAGAGTTTCGAGACCTCATCACTCGCGCAAGTGAACTTGGGCTCAGTAGTGACGAACTTGCTGATATCGGTGTGACGTATGGAGAGCCTATCTGGGAGGTTGGCGCAGAGGTCATGCGCATTTATGACAGAGCATTGGCACTTGAAGCGTCCTCCGTGCCAGGCGCTCCAGATCGTGCAGATCATGCCCGAATCGTTGCGCAAGCAAGTGCACATCTGGCTCGCTGGGAAGAGGACGTCATGGGGGCGGGCTCCAACATCGGGGGGGCAAAACCGACGTGGGAGTGGGTTTTTGTTGACGATCTCTCTGACGCGACGGCTGCTGTGCTCAAGTTGCTTCGGGTGCTCCAGGCAGACGGTGCCTCAATTGTGACATTCTCGAATCCTGACGCAGCTGTGCAGAGCTACCGCGGAGGTGTGGCACATTTCGGTGCCCTTGTGGAGCGTCCGGTGAGCGAGGGCGGATGCTCAGCTACACGATATGTTCTCGATTGCGGATACCGATCGGGAGGAGCCCTCGGCACCGCGTTACAACAAAGTGCTCAAGCAATCCATGTGGGAAGTACTGCACTCCAACGGCAAGCGCAGTTATGCGGCCCACACAGTGAGATCGAATCGCAATTTTTTGCTAACTCGGACGAAGAAATCCGCTACATCGGGGCATGGCTTCGCAATGCCCATGTCAATGACGGAGTGAACTACTCCAATATGGCAATTATTACTCGCTCACGTTCAATGCACAGTTCATGGAGAAGTGCGCTTGTCCGTATGGGGATCCCTGTTGCGCCGTTGATCTCTGGGCTTCCACTTCGCCAGCAGAGTGCAGTGAGCGCATTGCTCGAACTGGTACGAATCGCGATCTGCGATCCTGGCGATATTGATGCCCGTACGGTGGCGAGGTTTTTGGGTGGAAAGCTGATTGGGATTGATCCGTTACGGTTGTTGTCTTTGAGGAAGGAACTTCACGGGTGGGAACTCAAAGCCGCTTCGAATGACGCTGTCCGTTCCGATGATGAGCTACTCCATTCGTTGCTTGATGACAGGGCGCATGATCCCATTTCTCACGTTGAAGAATTTCGCCGTGCTAGGGCGATTGTGCTTCGGGTGCGTCGTGCATATCGTCGTCGGGCCAATGCGGAAGAAGTGCTATGGGAAGCGTGGGAGAGCACAGGCGTTGCTCAAAAATGGCAGGAAATCGCTATATCTGACCATCCACATTCAGATACGGCGAACGCTGATCTCGACGCAGTGATGCAATTGTTCCGAGTGGCGCAAAGACTGACCGATCGCAACCCGCTCGCTGCCTCAATTGAATCGCTTCTTGATGTGATTGAAAGCCAAGATTTGCCTGAAGATTCCATCGCGCGAAGTGCGAATGGCACAGGCGAAGTGACGATTGCGACGCCGTCGGCTTTGATTGGGCGTTCATTCGATCGTGTTGTGATTGCCGGACTTAATGATTCGTCATGGCCGAATACACGCACGCGGCATCCGCTGACAAAGGTTGAAGACCTTGTGTCCGTTGTTGTCGGACAGATGTTGGGCAGTGAACCGATGAAACAGACTGTGTCTGACGTTTTTGACGACGAATTCCGTTTGTTTCATTTTTCCCTTGGGCGTGCTCGCCAGAAGGTGCTCTTCACCGCGCTTTCCTCAGATGAGGACATTCCATCGCGTCTCTTTGACATTCTCGGTATCGAGAAACCGAGTGACGATACTGTGCTAATGCTGGGTGAGTACCGCCCTCATAGTGCGGATAACTTTGTTGGACATATGCGCAGAGTACTCGAATTACCCGATCCGATATTGGTCGGTGGCGCTCAAACTGTTCTGGCTCAGCTGAATGATGCGGGGATTACGAGTGCTGATCCACATTCATGGGTGGACACGTATGCATATTCTGGAGAAAACCAGACAAGCCAAATATCTGTCTCACCATCGATCGTGGAAGCTGCACTCGAATGCCCATTGAAAGCATTTTTTAACGGTGCAGGAGCTCGTGACCAGCAGGACACGGTGAAGGCTGATATTGGTACACTCATTCATGAACTGGCTGAGGAATTCCCACTAGGGGGAGCAGACAGTATCCGTTCGAGTTTTCGACAGCGCTGGAATGAACTTTCACTTCCAGATGACGTGCACTCTCAACGGTTGAAAAGCCAAGCAGAATATAAAGTCGAGCTGCTCATCAGCTATCTCAATGCTTCACGTGAGCGTCTTGATGGCCGCCCGGTGAAAGTTGAGACCACAGCTCGAGGTTACCTTGACGGGATCAGGGTTTCAGCAAAGATTGACCGTTTGGAAAACGAAGGTGGAAGAAATTGGAGTGTTGTCGATTTTAAGACCGGCGATTTTCTTCCCGCCGTTGCCTTGGCACAAACTAATCCTCAGATGCTCATTTACCAATGGTTAGTGAACACTGGTGCTGTTGAGGGTGAATCCGACGCTCATTCACTGGGTGCTCACTTGATCCGAATGTCGAAGTTGACAAAATCATTCCGCGATGACGAACAACTCGAAATCGGGCCGAGCGGAATGAGCCTTGCTGAAAAGATGATCCGCACAACAGCAGAGCTCCTTGCAGGCCCTGATATTGAAGCACGCACCTGTGACGCCTGCGCGAAATGCCAATATTTCTCCGTATGCCCGGCTCAGGGCGGAAAGCGAGTTTTCGAATGACAGTAACCTACTCAGATTTTGTTTCGCTTTTTGACTACCCGCCGACACCTGAGCAAGAAAAAGTCATTTTGAGTGATGAGGCAGCGATCATCGTTGTTGCAGGAGCAGGAAGCGGTAAAACTGCCACAATGTCACAGCGTATCGCCTGGCATGTGGCAGCGGGGAATGTTAAAGCAGACGAAGTACTCGGTCTAACCTTCACCCGCAAAGCAGCAGGCGAACTTGCAACCCGTGTCATGAGCCAGTTGAACAAGGTTAAAGCACGATTTGGAAGAGACGCAACGGATGCGACAGACAGTGGAGACATTGCAGATGATGTCCATAACTCCATCGCGCGTCCGACCATTTTGACCTACAACTCCTTTGCTTCACAGATTGCCTCCTCCTATGCCATGTTGATTGGCGAAGATCCGCGTTCGCGACTCATCCAGGAGGCAGAGCGATGGCAGATCATGGAAAAAATTGTCAATGATTCGATGAATGAAGTGATGCGCGAGGCTGATTTTGATCCTGCGGCAAACGGTTCACCTCTCGATCTCCGCGCTGTCTCAAGTATTGTTTCTGATTCCCTCGCCCTCTCTTCTGCTCTTATCGATAATGGTGTCAGTCCTGAAGAGTTACGCACCCAACTTCAAAGGGAGCTTGCGTATGCCAACGAACTGCGTGAAGTACAACGTGTACCACCCAAGACGTTTACTTCTGTCGATGGTTCAACGGATCTGGTGAAAAAAGCATGGACGGAATTGAAAGCTCTGGGAGAAAAGTTCGAGTATCGTCTCAGCTTGATTATGTTCGTGGAAAAGTATTTCGACTACAAGAAAGCACATTCTGTTGCCGAGTTTGCTGACCAAGTTGCGTGGGCAAGTGCGATCCTCGAAACGAACGCGCGTGTTCGTGACGAACTCAAGAAGCGCTACAAACTCATTATCCTGGATGAGTACCAAGACACATCTGTCAGTCAGGCTCGTTTTTTGAATCTCGCATTTGGTGGTGACGGTGGCTCGCAGTGGCGATCGATTTGTGCCGTTGGAGATCCAAACCAGGCAATTTATTCATGGCGAGGAGCCTCGGCGAATGCGTTGTCAGATTTCACTCGAGATTTTGCTGTCTCGCCATCGGCACGCCTGACTCTCTCAACAGCGTTCCGCAACGGACGAAAGATTCTTGATGTGGCAAACCTTCTCACCCACGCACATCGGGGCAAGTTGGATTATGGCGAAAGGCTGAGGGTGAAGGAACTGTTTTCGCCTACCTCAGCGCGGGACGGCGAAGTGGAATGGGTTCACGCACCGTTGCGCGAAGATTCTGCCCGCCAGCTGGTCGAAAAAATTCGCGACGCTATGAAGAATATTGACGCGCGCCGCATTGAGACGACATCGCCGTTGGCAACTGCTGCTATTTTGTGTCGAAAACGCAAATACATCCCGACGATGGTTGCGGCTTTGGAGGAAGCGGGAGTTGCCTACGAAGTCGTGGGTGGACAGTCGCTAATGGAACGAAAAGAGGTGGGTTTGGTTCGCGCTCTTCTGGCACTGACGGTGAACCCGCAGCGGAATTCGTCGCTTGTTCCACTGATGAATTTTTTTGCGATTGGCGTGTGGGATGTGCGTGAACTCGGACGGATCACTCGGAACAGTGACACAGGCTCATTTGTCGAAACACTCGCTTGGTTGAACGAGAACCCGAATGAAATGACGTTGAGTGACGAGGGGCGTACCCGTTTACTCCGTCTGGCAAAAATTTTGGAACAGATGCGACAGGCGCGCCTCGATAGCGTTCCTCAAGCTGTTCATACTGCAATCGATCTTCTCGATCTTGAGATGTATGCCGGTGCGATGCGCAGATCAAATCGGACGATGTCGGCTCTTGGCTCTTTTGTGACTTTGGCACATCAGTATGCCACAAGTGTGCAGAGCCCGACGTTGGCAGGATTTGTTGAGTGGATTGACCTCGTTGAGGAGAAAGAAAACCAAGCGGAAGATTCGTCTTCGGCGGAGATGCCTCTCATAGATGAGGACATCGAGCCAGAAAGTGGAGTCGTCCAGGTTCTGACTGTTCATGCATCGAAGGGGCTTGAATGGGACGTCGTCGGCGTTCCGGAAGTGAATCATCGAGAATTTGATACTGAAAAACACTCCTATCAGGTATGGCAAACAACGGCGTCTCTATTACCTTATCCATTGCGTCAAGATCGTGAATATCTGCCGGATTTTGAGTTTTCTGGGCGTTTTCAGCCAGGTGAGTTTGCCAGCGCTGCTACGCGCTATCGCGCTGATAAAGACCCGCAGTCACGACAGAAGTTAACCTCACTACTTGCGAACATTGCCACAGATTATGCCCGTTACCGTTACGAGGATATTCCTGAACATGCTGCTAGTGAAGAACGTCGTCTCGCTTACGTCGCTTTCACTCGTCCCAAAGAGGCGTTGATCCTCGCAAGTTATGATTTCGCAGATCTCCAAAGTGCGAAGAAATTCGCCGATAGAATCCACAAAAAAGGAGAATTTATTCCTTCAGATCGGGGGCAATTCTTAGCTGATATTGAGAAATTATTGCCCCTTCATGGACGTGAGTATGTCATCTCACGGGACGAAAATAAGTTTACCCGATGGGCAAAGGACGTTGATTTGGCATCAGTACGAATCAACGAACCGGTACTTGTTTGTACGCAGCAACAGCCCAAATGGCCACTTGATGTGAACCGATCACTCGATTGCATAACCACCTATCCGCACGGTTCTCTTCAGTTAACGGATGAGGAACGCGAATCGATAATCTCCACCTGGAAGAACATCGCAGCAGGATTTATCCCCGACCCTCTCGAAGGCCAACATGCTCAAAAGCCGCACTATACTGCCTCAGATGTGGTGTCTGCAGCGTCGAATGCCGAGCACTTTTGGCGCAATCTTGCTCGCCCAATTCCATTGAAACCGTCACGGGCATCTCGTGTTGGTACTGAAGTCCATGCGGAAATTGCCCACTATTTTCAAGCATCCGCAACTTTGGATCTCGATGCGGTGTGGGAGCAAGAAGTAGACGACATCAATGATGAACGAGTGGAGATTTTAGTCAGTCGGTTCCACGATTCACCTTATTCAGATATTGCACCACTAGCTATCGAGCAACCATGCGAAATGCGTGTTGGAGATACCACTGTGCGGTGTGTAATCGATGCTGTGCTTGATACCTCGACGATGAGCGGATACTCGCCAGTGACGATTATTGATTGGAAAACAGGACATCGTCCCAATCCGGATGTCCTGGAAGCACGTGTGCTACAACTACAGCTCTACCGGTTGGTCTGGTCGAAGGTGCACAATATTCCCCTCGACCAGATTGGGTCAGCGTTCTACTATCTTGGAGAAGAAGATGAGCTCACTCGGGAGTTCCAGCCACAGCAGTGGGATGAAGACAGAATCATTGAGCAGGTATCGGCGGTTCTTCGTCAAATCCATCAGTGATGTCATCCGAGGACGAAAGGTGTGGCTGGACATAGGTTGCAGGAAGAACGTCTTCGGAAACAGTTGAGAAACTGGCGTCGTCAACATCCTCAAACTGACCGCCGGCGTCGCGAGATACTGGTTCTTCTTTCCATGTTGGCCCAGTGGCAAGCTCGGGGTCGTTTGCAATGTCACTCGCCAAGTCCGCGAGCATCGTTTTTGCATTGTCGATAACATCTGGATCTTGGGTGCGTACGCCGAATCCGAGCCAGCGTGCGAGTGCGATTTCGGACAGGAGGATCGTGCGAGTCATAAATGCGGAGTCAGATTCGAGTCCGTTCCCATAGGATTCGATGGTAGCTGCGAATTCGTCGTCGTCGAGAATCGTCACGAGTGAAGCGAAGTCTTCAGCGGGATCACCCACGTGTGAGTCGCCGAATCCGACAACGGTGGTGACGGAACCGTTCGACCAAAAGAAGTTTTCTCCTGCGACGTCTCCGTGGACAAAGACAGTGCGGAAATTCCACAGAGAATCACATGAAATCGCGCTTTCCCAACGTCGCATTAGCGCGGGAGGCAGGGGTGAACTTTCGTTAATGTCTGCGAGTTCTGCGCGTAGCCGAGCTCGCAGAAGCTGGGAGTCGTACACAGGCAAACCGGAGCGAGTTGCGACGTCGATCGGCAAGTTATGGATAGCACTGAGAGTACGACCGAGTTCGTGGCTTGCACGTTCACCGAGGCTCTCGAAGGGACGTGACTTACCTATGGGCGACGGGAAGACCAGCGCACGTCCAGTTTTCACCTTTGCAAAACCCGCAGGCCGCAGAATATCGAAGGGAAGATTGCCTTCACTGACTTCTTTGCCCAGAGCCTTTGCAACCGAAACCTCTGCCTCAAGTGTTGTGGCAGCGTGAGTGTGCAGCGGAACTTTCACTACCCAATTGCGCCCTTGAGCATCGATGACACCGCCGAATTGAAAATCTGGTGTGCGTCGGTAGGGGGCACGTGTGCCAACAGCTTCGAGTCCGTCGATGGCGCATACAGCAAGGGCAGCAAGATGTAGAGGAGACGTCTTCACACCCTTCAACCTATCGGTTTCAGCAATCTTGCGCAGGTGTACACGCGGTAAAAACGCCGATTTTAGCCGTTTCTGAGTTTCTGGGCGCAGGCCCTTACCACACTGAGGTCGAGCTACTGGGGAGTTGTCCACTGCCGTGGAAAACTCCCTAGCTGATTTTTTATCACTTCATAAGCTGTGTATGGAGGTAAACATATGGGTGCACAAGAATGGCTAGACCGCCGCGTACGCGAAATGG
Source organism: Arcanobacterium sp. (ex Cirak et al. 2026) (assembly GCF_053585065.1). Taxonomy (NCBI): domain Bacteria; kingdom Bacillati; phylum Actinomycetota; class Actinomycetes; order Actinomycetales; family Actinomycetaceae; genus Arcanobacterium; species Arcanobacterium sp. (ex Cirak et al. 2026). Next base: position 174,399 of record NZ_JBQJCE010000002.1, on the reverse strand, counting down.
TGCGCGAACAACGGGTAGATCCGATGCGTCATCCGCAGCGCCTTGACGCTTTGATTGACACCGCAGTGGGAGAATACGAGACACTCACTATCGCGGGCAGTGTCGATCCAATCACTGACGATGAGAAAATGCGACGCCTCTTGCGTGACGACATCGGCGGTTTTGGGGCAATTCAGCCACTCATTGATGACCACGAGGTGGAAGAGATCTGGATTAACTCGCCGTCAAAAATCTTTTATTCCAAGGGCGGCGTGCCGACACTGTCGTCGATTGTTTTACGCCCGGGACAAGTCCGCCAACTTGTCGAACGTATGCTTGTCGCGTCTGGAAGACGGCTAGATCTGTCATCGCCTTTTGTCGATGCAGCACTGCATTCTGGTGAACGTCTGCACGTGGCGATCCCGGATATTACTCGTGAGCACTGGAGCGTGAATATTCGTAAATACGTGGTACAAGCACGCAGCCTCGACATGCTAGTCGAACGTGGAATGCTCACTGGCGAAGCAGCAAAATTTCTTTCATCGGCAATGGATTCTGGCCTCAACGTCGTGGTTTCAGGTGCAACCCAGGCTGGAAAGACTACGATGCTCCGAGCGCTCCTTGGAGAAATCCCATCGAATGAACGCATTGTCAGTGCAGAAGAAGTATTCGAACTTAACCTCGATCATCGCGATGTTGTCGCGATGCAAACCCGCCCCGCCAATATCGAAGGACGTGGAGAAGTCACTCTTCGGCGATTGGTCAAAGAGGCACTGAGAATGAGACCAGAGAGAATCGTGATTGGAGAAGTTCGCCAAGCTGAAGCGTTCGACATGCTCATCGCGCTCAACTCAGGAATCCCCGGAGCCTGCACAGTCCATGCAAATTCCGCACGCGAAGCCGTGAATAAATTGTGTGTGCTCCCACTACTTGCAGGAGAAAACGTCAGTTCAGATTTTGTTGTTCCCACCGTGGCATCCAGCATCGACATCGTTGTCCACGTTAAAAGAGAGCGGTCAGGGGAACGTAAAGTGGCCGAAATTGTTGGTCTGACGGGCCGGATCGAAGGTTCAACTGTGGAGATTTCGGAACTTTTTGTCGATCGTGGACGCGGGCTTGTGCGTGGGCTCGGGCAAGTGCCGAAGCTTGAGCTCTTCGAACATGCTGGACATGCGTTGGGAGGTGAACAATGGGATTCGCCGTTGGGAGTCTAATTGCGCTCGGCATTCATATCCTCATGCTTGCGATCATGCAACCACGGCCGTGGCGCTATGGCCAGAAGCTGGCACGACGCGTGCGAGGGCAACTTCCCACTATCGCCCTGAGCACAGTGACTTTTTGTTTGAGCTTTGTCATCATGAGGTCTGCGGTTTTTGCGATGGTTGTGAGTGCCGTAGCGGCCTTTGTTCCTCGAATTCTCGTGGCACGGGCTCGTCGGCGTCGAATTGAAGCGATGCGTGCAGCGTGGCCGGAGGCACTCGACGAAGTTGTGTCTGCGATTCGTTCTGGACTATCGGTTGGTGAAGCTCTTGGAGGCCTAGGTAGTCGAGGGCCAGAGGTCTTGCGTGAGCCTTTCTCGCACTTTTCCTACGCTGTGCGAGCCACTGGCCGTCTCGATGTTTGCCTTGACGATGTCAAGGCAAAGCTTGCTGATCCATTGGCAGATAGAGTGATCGAATCGATGAGGATTGCTGCGACGTTGGGTGGTGCAGATCTTGGTAAGTCATTGTCAACATTGGCGTCGTTAGTGCGCGAGGAGAACCGAGCTCGTGGAGAGCTTCTCGCCCGGCAATCATGGACAGTGAATGGAGCTCGGTTGGCAGCGGCTGCGCCCTGGTTACTTCTTCTTTTGCTTTCAACACGGGAAGGAACCGTGCAAGCTTATTCGACTCCGACAGGTATCGGCGTGCTGATCGCAGGTTTTGTTGCCACGGTAGTGGCATACGGATTAATGGTGCGTTTAGGACGACTTCCCCAAGAAGAACGAGTCCTTGTTCGTGAGCAGGTGACTTCATGATGTGGGGAGCAGGCGCAGGTCTCACTATCGGGCTTGGCGTGGCATTTATTGGGGATGTTCTTGTGTTTCGTCCCTCTCTCTTTACTGCGCGAGTGCTACCACATGTTGCCACGCGCTCGCGGATACAACCTCGTCGGCGTCGTGATGCGCGTGGATACGCGATTGTGTGGAGGATACTTGAAACATTGGGGTCAACCCGCGCCTCAGTTGAACGGCGGCTCAATGTCTTTGGAGAGCTCACTGTTGGAGACTTCCGTCTCCAACAACTCCAGTGGGCAACTTGTGGAGCCGTGATTGGTGTGATTGTTGCCTTTGCTCTTGTCGTTCGTGGTGTATCTGTCATGATATGCCTGGTTGCGGTTGTTGTTAGTGCCCTAGGAGCGATGCTTGCAGCAGACTCACAGCTGACACGAAAAGTAGAAAAGCGGAGCGAGGCATACACACGTGAGCTACCCGATGCGGTTGAACTCATGGCTCTCGCCGTGGGATCGGGCGAATCAATTAGAGCTGCGATTGAACGCGTTGCTCGAATTCATGCAGGGGCTCTTGGAGATGAATTGATGAAGATGCTTGACGATGTTCATGCTGGACGGCCGTTATCAGCTGCGTTGGAAGACATGGGCAATCGTTCGGGGAACTCCAGTGTCGGGCGTTTCGTTGATGCAACGGTTAATGCAATGGAGCAGGGAAGTGGTTTGGCACATGCGCTCAATGCGCAGGCGCGAGATTCCCGCGATGTCGCTCGCCGCGCACTTCTCGAAAAAGGAGGGAAAGCTGAGATCGCCATGATGATTCCGGTGGTGTTCTTCATCCTGCCGATCACTGTTGTTTTCACTATTTTCCCAGCACTGGGTGCGCTGTCATTGATGTAACAAGTCCATGAGAAAGGAATAAGAATAATGCCTACATTTTTAGGGCGTCTTGCTACGGATAAGAATTACGGTCAACATCTGATTCGCCTAGATACAAAACGGCTCGGCAAAGTTGAGCAAGGGGATGTCCCTGGCTGGGTGATGATCACGCTAATGACGGCAGCCTTGGTCGTTCTCATCTGGACGACGGCGGGCCCTGCGTTGACCGATCTATTCAATAATGCGATTCAACGTGTTACGCAAATGTAGCGCGCCTGCTTGCCATGAACCAGGCAATGCCACAGTGGGATTTGTGGCAACCATTGTGATGCTTTTGGCTGTGACATACTTTCTGCTTTCAACAGTGACCGCATGGTACATCCATGGCATCGCACGAGATTGTGCATTCGAGGGAGCCCGGCTTGCGTCTCTTGATGGGAACTCGCTGGATATTGGCCGGCAGCGTGCACGAGAACTTCTTGTTGCCACACTTGGCCCCCACCTGAAAACTATTGTGACAGGCGAAGAAAACGGAGAAGTGATGACACTGCGCATTGGCGTTGACTATCTTCTGCCGTCAGTTTTAGGAACGAAAGCTGAGGTGAGTGCGAGTGTCCGCAGAGAATAAAAAGGCATCTACTCTTGTTTCGCCAGCTACTGAACAAGGCAACGCCATCGTGGAATTTATCGGAGTGCTCGGTGGAATTTTGTTGCCTTTGCTGATCTTCATCATCGGGATTGCAACTGTGACAACCAATCAATTTGCTGCTGCCGCTGCTGCACGTGAATCAGCGAGAGCATTCGTGCGTGCCCCGACGTCGCAGATGGGGTTTGTGGAGGGAGAGCGATCAGGCAATCGGGTTGTCGCTGATCGTGGATTGCCGCCAGCTCGCATCACTTTCGAGTGCTCTGCCCATCCGTGTCTGAGCCCGGGTGCTGTGGTCACGGCACAGGTGAATTTGCATGTGGCGTTGCCTTTCATCGGTGTCAACGTTCCGATCACGTCATCGAGCTCAATGGATGTTGATCGGTATCGAGGAGTGCGCTGATGAAATACTGTGGTCAGAATCGCACAGAGCCGGGAAACATGATTGTGATGGGGATAGGTGCGTGGCTACTGACGATCATGCTGGTTTTTATCGTTGCTAGCGCGCTTTCTTTACATCAAAGTCGTCGAGAGCTCTATACGCTTGCCGACGAAGTGGCGCTCTCGCTAACATCCTCGATTTCAGACCGATCCTATTATTCTCCTCACCCTGCACCTGCGGCCCTTAGCTACGATGTCGGAGAATTAACTAACCGTGCAAACGCAATTCTCCAAGCTCGGCACAGCCACGCCACTCTTGTCGGTGTGCGGGTGAGAGGAGAGAAAGTCGGAGTCGAACTTCGACAAACGGTTCGTTTGCCCCTTGTGCCAAGTTTTGTGAAAGCTGCCGATGAGGTGCGTGTGGATGTGATCTCATGGGCACGGCTCCGCACGATGACCTCCGTGTAGCGTAGGATGATGTTGTGGCCACAGATTTTCAAATAGAAATTGCATCCTTACGCCGTATTCTTGACCAGATCGAAGCGGTGACGAATATTCCTGCCCTCAAGGATCAGATCACAACTCTCACTGAAGAGTCGGCGAAGCCTGACTTATGGGATGATCCAGAAAAGGCACAAGATGTCACCTCGAGGCTCTCTCATGCTCAATCGGAACTTGAGCGCATCAATAAGATGGCGACGCGTATCGATGATCTTGCAACCCTCGTCGAAATGGCAGAGGAAGAAAGCACGACAGATCCGGAGATGGGGGCTGAGCTTTTAAACGAAGCGGACGGCGAATTGTCCAAGCTTAGTGAAGATCTTTCCGCGATGGAAGTGAAGACTCTTCTCTCTGGTGAATACGATGAGCGCAATGCTGTTGTCACAATTCGCTCGGGTGCTGGTGGTGTCGATGCAGCTGACTTTGCTCAGATGCTTCAGCGTATGTATCTTCGCTGGGCAGAGCGTCATGGCTACAAGACGAAGGTGATGGATACCTCCTACGCAGAAGAGGCAGGAATCAAATCCACAACCTTTGAAGTCCAGGCTCCTTACGCATTCGGCACCTTGTCAGTGGAGGCAGGCACTCATCGCCTTGTTCGTATTTCTCCGTTCGATAATCAAGGTCGACGTCAGACCTCCTTCGCCGCAGTCGAAGTGATTCCACTGATCGAGACAACTGATCATATTGAGATTCCTGAAACCGATTTGAAGATTGATGTCTTCCGTTCGTCAGGCCCGGGTGGTCAGTCTGTGAATACCACGGATTCTGCTGTCCGTATGACCCACATTCCAACAGGCATCGTTGTTTCGATGCAGGACGAAAAATCACAGATTCAAAATCGAGCTTCTGCGCTTCGAGTTCTCCAGTCGAAGCTTCTTCAACTGCGTCATGAAGAAGAACAGGCAAAGAAGAAAGAATTGGCGGGGGATGTTAAAGCATCATGGGGTGATCAGATGCGTTCCTACGTCCTCCACCCATATCAAATGGTGAAGGATCTTCGCACCAACTTTGAAGTTGGTAATACGGACTCTGTCTTTGACGGCGATATTGATGGCTTTATTGACGCCGGAATTCGCTGGAGGCAATCAAACAAAGCCGCTGATGAGTAATCTCGGCGTCTGACTATTGAAAACGTGCGCGCCGAACTTCACGCAATGTGAGGTTCGGCGCGTCTTCTCGCATCGTGGCATCTGCCCTCATAAGGTGGAACGGTTAGTGAACTCAAGTATTGGCACGGTTTATGATCACGTTTGAAAATGTCACGAAGGTGTACCAGAAAGGTGCAGCACCCGCGCTCAATGAGGTGAGCCTGAATATTGATCGCGGAGATTTCGTCTTCCTTGTTGGAGCTTCTGGTTCGGGAAAGTCGACGATGCTCTCACTCGTCGTTGCCGAGGAGCGGGCAACCTCGGGCACCGTTCACGTGCTGGGGAAAGATTTGGCGGGTATCTCGGCTCGAAAGGTGCCCCACCTGCGTCGGCAGATCGGAACGGTTTTTCAGGATTTTCGACTGTTGCCCGATATGAATGTGTTCGATAACGTCGCCCTTGCAATGAAGGTCACAGGTAAGCCTCGCCATGCGATCGCCAAGCAGGTTCCGCAAGTGCTCGAACTCGTGGGTCTTGATGGCAAAGAAAAGCGTCGTATGTACGAATTGTCAGGTGGTGAGCGGCAGCGCGTCGCGATCGCGCGCGCGATGGTGAATCGGCCAGATCTTCTCCTTGCCGACGAACCGACAGGAAACCTTGACCGTCACACTTCGCTCGGTATTATGCGTCTCCTCGATCGCATCAATCGCCAAGGGACGACGGTTGTGATGGCAACTCACGATCAGGAAATTGTCAATCAGATGCGCAAACGCGTCATCGAATTGGTCGATGGCAAGGTTGTGCGTGATCAAGAGCGCGGCGTTTATGGGGGTACCCTCTGATGGCTATTCGTTTTTTACTCTCACAAGCGTTTAAAGGCCTGCGCCATAATCTTTCGATGGCTGCATCAGTGGCGCTCGTGACTTTTGTGTCGCTTCTTTTCCTCGGCTCTGCTGTGCTTCTCCAAGGCCAGATTTCAAATATGAAAAATGACTGGTACGACAAAGTTGAAGTTTCGGCGTTCATGTGTCCGACGCAGTCAGTTTCAGCTCAGTGCGCTGGGGGAGAGGCGACGAAGGAACAGATCGACTCTGTAGCGAATCTTTTGAAATCGCCTCAACTGGCTTCTTATGTTGAGAAAGTGTATTTCGAGACCAAAGAAGACGCGCTTAAATCTTTCCAGAAACAGATGGAAGGAACGAATTGGGTTCAGTCGTTGACAGCTGATGAGATGCAGGCGTCTTACCGCGTCAAACTTGTCAACCCCGAACAATACAAAATCGTTGCGGAAGCTCTCACTGGACAGCCTGGTGTGGAATCCGTAGTCGATCAGCGCGAACAGCTCGAACCCCTGTTCAAGATGCTCAACCGCCTCACCTATGTGGCAGGGATCCTTGCAGGCGTCATGATCGTCACCGGTTTGCTTTTGATCCCTTCCACGATCCGTCTCTCTGCCATGTTCCGCCGGAACGAAACCCAGATTATGCGTTTCGTCGGTGCCTCGAATATGTTCATCCAGGCTCCCTTTATTTTGGAAAGCGCGATTGCTGCACTTTTTGGCTCACTCCTCGCAGTCGGTGCTCTCTACGTGGCGGTTGATGTTTTTATCGCACGATGGTTCTCGTCTCAGATCATCGATGTCGTTTCCGGAGCGGACGTCCTCTTCATGGCACCATTCTTAGTAGTTGGCGCCATCGCCGTATCCGTAGTAGCCTCCTTCATCGCGCTTCGTCGTTATACCCGAGTCTGAGTCAGGTACGGCAGTCACATGTGATCGCGAAATACGGCCACAATTGCCCGGTACAAAGCCATATGTGAGCGAAAAAGATGAACACTATAGTCAAAGGAGAAACATGCGCAAGACGTCTGCGTGTCTATCGGCAATCGCGCTTACCGTAGCCTCAGTGTACGCTCTTCCAGCATTTGCCGATGACCGCTCTGACCTGGTTGACAAGCAAAAAGAGCAGAACCAAAAGATCGAAAATCTCTCCTCTTCGCTTGAAGGGGTCGATATGTCACTTCAGAAGGCGTATCTGCAACTCCAGGAAACTCAGGGCAAGCTGCCGGGTGTTCAAGAAGCCTTAGCGAAAGCTGAAGATCAGCTTGCTGCTGCTAACCGCGAGGCTCAGGCGAACAACGCGCTCCTAAGTGCAGCGCGTGATGAACTGAGTCAGATCAACGCGGCGATCAGCGATGCAAAAGAGAAGGCTGAACAGTCGCGCGATAATCTCGGTGAGCTTGCTCGTGCCACCTACCGCGGGCAGCTCCAGCCGTCGGCGCTGTCGCTGATTGTCGGGGCGACGTCGTCGAAGGATTTTCTGGATGCGTATCTCGTTTCCTCTGCAATCTCGCGCACACAAGCGTCGTCGCTGACAGCATTTCAGCAGGCGGCGGCGCAGAGTGAGAACCAAAAGTCTCGCCAGAACGCTGTCGAAGCAGAAGTCAGTGAACTCAAAGCGAAAGCTGATGCGATCGTGGTCAAGCGTGAAGAATCGCGTGCACAGGCGCAGGCTAAACAAGACGAGCTCGAAAAGCTCGAAAACGATCTCAAGGATCAAGCGAAACAACTCGAGTCACGTAAAGCGGATTTCAAGAAGAATATCCAGATAGTGACTGCCGCGCGTGACGCTACGTCAGCAGAAATCGCCAAAATTGATGCTGAAAATCGGCGAAAAGCTGCCCAAGCTGCGCGTCGTGCGAGTGAAGCACAGAGACGTCATCAGTCTGGTGGTCAGGGTTCAGGAGGTTCGACGACGTCGCGCAATACGGGATCGGGATACTGGTTACATCCGCCGGTTCCAGCTCCGTTATATGTCACCAGTCCGTGGGGAATGCGTATTTATCCCTTCGACGGCAGCCGGTGGATGCATAACGGTGTCGATCTTCGCAGTTCCTGCGGGGAGCCGCAGCGTGCGCCGGCCGACGGAACCGTTGCACGCGTCGTTCCTGCTGCGGGGAACTCGACACACGGAAATCAGATCTTCATCAACCATGGGATTGTCAACGGATCTTCGTGGGTGACGGTGACGAACCATCTCTCGGGATTCAATGTTCGCGTGGGACAGTCGGTGAGCCAGGGACAAGTCATTGGTTGGACCGGGCAAACGGGAATGGTGACCGGATGTCACGTTCACTTTGAAGTATGGAAGAACGGTAGCGTTATTAATCCGATGAGCCTGCCGTCCTTCACTCAGCGTTTCGGGTGATTTCTCGCGGTGTGGGCTTGCCGGTACCATTTTCTCTCAGTACTACTGGAATTATTGGAACCGCAAGCGCCGGGTGCGCCTCAACGTCGTCGCCGGTTACACTGGAACCGAGGTATCTGAAAGAAAGTAGGTCGATTGTGGCAAAAGCAAAGATGAGTGCTGCGCAAAAGGCGAAGGCGGCCGCTGATGCGAAAGCCATGATCGCGCGCAATAAGAAGGCGCTTCACGATTACTTTATTGATGATCGTTTCGAGGCTGGATTGGTGCTGTCGGGCACGGAAGTGAAGGCGTTGCGTATGGGACGTGCTTCGCTCACCGAGGCGTGGATCGAGGTGGATCGGCGTGGAGAAGCCTGGATTATTGGCATGAATATTCCGGTGTATGCAATGGGCTCGTGGACGAATCACCGTCCGACAGCGAAGCGCAAGCTATTGCTCCACAAGGATGAACTTGATGAACTTGCGGTGCGCAGCCGCGAAAAGGGGTACACCATCGTTCCGCTGGAACTGTATTTCCTGCGTGGGCGGGCGAAGGTAGAAATCGGAATTGCGCGTGGTAAGCAAGAGTTTGACAAGCGCGAAACTCTCAAGCGGAAGCAAGATAAGCGTGAGACGGATCGCGCGTTGGCTGAGGTTCGACGTCGTCAGCGCTAGTTGCACTGCCGACGTCGAAGGCTCTGTTGCACACGAAATCTGGCTTTTTGCAGTGACAGAGGAGCTATGTCGCTAACGGCGAAATCAGGCGTCAGGAGAAATGGGACCGACGGCCTAAGCGTTATGCTGGATATGACGCGCCCGGTACCGGGTACACATTCGAACAAGGAGTTCTTATGACATACAAGATTTCTGTTCTCGTGGGCTCACTGCGCACGGGTTCTTACGCTCGCAAGATTGCTACCGAAGCACTGGGAATGTTCCCGGAAGGTTTTGAGGCGCAGATCGTGGAGATTGGTGATCTTCCGCTGTACAACTTTGACTACGATAATCCGGAGCAGACTGACGCGCCGACTCCACAGTCGTACACGGATTTCCGTGAGACCATCAAGGCGTCTGACGGCGTGCTCTTCGTGACCTCGGAGAACAACCGCACTATTCCGGCCGTGCTGAAGAATTCGGTGGATATCGGCTCCAAGCCAAACTCGGATGTGGCATGGAAGAACCGTCCGGCTGGCATTATTTCCCACTCAGTTGGTGCAATGGGCGGCTATTCTGCGCAGAAGAACCTGCGTCTGGCTCTGTCCTACTTCGATATGCCGACGCCGGGTCAGCCTGAAGTGTTCTTGGGTAAATCGCCGGAGCTTTTCGGTGAGGATGGCAAGCTCGTGGAGCGCACTGAGAAGTTCGTGCGTGACTACGTTGAGCGCTTCGCTGCTCTCGTTGAGAAGACCAACGTGAACGGCAAGTGATTCGTTCACAGCACATGATTCGTTCACAGCACATGATTGCTGTGTGACAGCATTCGTTAGTGAGGGGCGCGTGATGAACGCGTCCCTCACGTGTTTTATGGTGCAGCGGACGGAGGCAGGCGAGCGAGTGTCCGCTTAACTCTGGACTTTTGTGACTGGCACGGGTAGTATCGGTGGACACGTTGTTTCACAACTGAATACGGGGCTGATCGGTTTCGACGGCGATGACTGCCGAAGGGAAGCGGGTAGAGGATGCTTGGTCATCTCTTAAACGATTCCAAGCGAAAAATAACTGCCAACAAGCAGAACAACGACTTCGCCCTCGCTGCCTGAGCGCGAGCGCATTTAAATGAAGTCCGTCAGACCATCTGTGCTTTCCGGATGGATTCCTGGCGTCGTTTGAGAAAGCCACTGCTGGTCTGCTAGGAAACTGAGCGGATCGGGACTTTTAAAGTTTCTAGGTTGGTGAGTGACTTGTTCACGTGAGCACTCCAGCCGAAAACAACGTTTTGTGAACTGCACCCGGAGAAGACTTGGGTTTTGCATCGTCGGACGGGAGTTCAATTCTCCCCAGCTCCACCATTAGTACTCAACTTTGGATACAACGACGCAGGCTGAGTGAAGCATTGAGCTTGCTCAAATGCTTGTGAAGCCAAGGAAGTTGTGCGTAACGCGAAAGCGTTGCTAGCACAAAAGTGTGGGTGCGGCGCGAACCCCGCGGGTTCCGAGTTTTACTTGGTAGAACAAGGAATTCGAGGGGTTTGTTGTATTTCTGGTGTGGTGTGGAGAGGGCGTGGAAGCGGGTGCTTGGGCGCGAAGATTCGAACGAGTTGAGAATCCTTCCAAATATTCGTCTGGTCTGACCGGTCGTCTATCCAGAGGGGTTTCTGCGTTCTGGCAGGGTACAGGTGACCGTTGGGGCGGCTCGGTTGTTGGTGGTTTGGGTGCTTGGCGGCTGTCTTGACGCTCCAGGTACCGAGGGGTGTCAATAAGTTCAGGTCACCGTCACAAAGTATGGGGTGGTTGTCACAAGGTTTCCGTAGTGAACCCAAGTCGTCAGTAGCCCGTTCTAGGGGGCGTCTTTTAGGGAGCCTTGCAGTGGCACCCGCCTTGCGCATACCTATACTGTTGTATGAGGGGTTCGAGGAAGTGCGCCACGGTTCTTCGACAACGACCGCACCGCTGGATGACGTTTGCGATTGATCTTCGACAACCACCGTCCCTCATGTCGAACTCTCTCACGAGTTCAACATGGGACCCTTCTTTTTGGCTTCAACAACCTCATCCTAAGTAATGTGTTCCCCGCGGTCATGGAACCAACTGGCGACGGTGAGAGTACGATCTCCGATGTAAATCTTGTCTACGAAATAATCCAGGAGCATCACGTGTGTATCCGCATCGTCTAGCTTCGCATCAGCGTGCTTCTTGAAGAAAGCACCTATGGATGTCTCATCCTTGTACAGAGTCGCCTTGATGTTCTCAACCTGAATTGCGGCAGTAAGTTGATCCTGGCACTCTTCCAAGTCCTGCATGGCTACAGTCATAGTCGCGCTGAAAATACCCTGCGCAATCGCCTTTACGAAGTTCGCCAGCTGTCGCTCCACATCCTTGCGTTATGATGTGGTGTAGTTGCATTGTCACTATAATCGACGGAGCTCGACATACCTTGAGTCCTAGAGCGCTTTTTCGCCCGAGCAGTTCTTTGTTGTTACAATAGCGTGGTCTCTAAGAGGTAACGCGACCCAGATTCCCATGTCGCAAACCCGCCAAACTGATGTGGCAAGACGAAAGGAACAGATATGACAAGAAAAGTCTTGTGGAAAACACTCACTGGAGCGGTAGTAGCTATCGCGCTAAGCATTAGCACAACAGGTATAGCATCTGCTACAGACACAACCAATGAGGTCGAGACTTATTCCAGTGAAGAGATAAGCCAAGCCCAACAATCGCTCGGCATTACCGACGACGGTATCAAGGAGAGCGTTTCCGAAGAAGTAGATGACGTTTTCGTTTCTAATGCTCTTAACGATCCAAGTGTCGAGAAAATAACCGTAGTTGACGTCGAGCAGGTAGATGGAGGAGCTACGGTTGTTCTCCACGACGACGGACTTATTAACGTAGAAGTATCGGCAGTTCTTGACGGCGATGAGCTTTCTGATTCGCTGGATGTAGTAAGCTTGACTGTTCTCAATGAGGATAGTGGTGATTATGTCGCAGAGCTACGCTCTCGCGCCACTGGCGAGCTGCTGACAATCAATACGACGCTTGCTGAGGCACAAGCATTTCCTGTGCTGGTTGTGCTTGGAGCAGTCGCACGAGTTGGATTGAAGGTAGCGATTAAGCAGTACACCAAGACACAGATTAAGAAGGCTGCAAAGAGTTACTTGCTCAACACTCTAAACTCAAACGGCTGGAAGCATATTATGCAGGCTAAGCACAATTGGAATCTTGTAGGTGCGAAATCTCGCGAGCAGATTGCTGAGATTGTTGGAAATGCTATGGCGAATGGCACGCACAAGGCGTATAAGTACCATGTTGAAGTGACGTACTGGTACAAAGGCAAGAAAGTAATTGTTCGCTATGCCAAGAGCGGGGGCAAGGTATCTGATGCTTGGGTGGTTAAATGAGTAGCGATTATGAGTACTTTACTGATCTAGTAGAGTCAGTAAATTCATTATCTGCTGGTGAATTGAGGAATGAGATTCTTTCTCGTCCTGTTGGATTCTGGGAACCTAATATGTACTCGGAATGGAAGGAGTCAGACGAGAACTATAAAAGTTTTTCGCGCTTCGTAGTATCGGCAATAAGAAGCTTGGACGGAAGTGAAGATGATGAGATTGCCATCGCTTTAGTGTCGAACCTCCATCTGGTAATCCCATGGTGTTGTGACAATGTTGCTGAGCTTTCCATGCTGTTACTTGAAGAATTCGCAGAAAAGAAGATTGCTCGAGTGGAGACCCTCATGGAATATGTGCAAGATACTTTCGTTGAGCATCCGGACTTCAGCGATAAGAAGCAATCGATAGTGACCGACTTTGGTCAGTACCTTCTGCATTTGAATAAGCTAAAGTTTGAAGTTCGACCAACCAGCTTGCTTGATCAAGTGCTTGACTAATGGCCAACGAATCGAATATTGGCGGTTGTCGGTACTCGGCGATTAGCGAACGCCTGGTACCGACAGCCGCTCTATTACTCGCGATATGTATTGCGGTGATCTCCTCGATGCTGGTCTCTTGTGCTCCTTCGCCTAGTGCTGAATACAACAGTGCGAGACGGCTCGTAGTCCTAGATGACGGCTGTCCGAATGGCCGTGTTCCGTCTGGTATAAAACTCACTTGCGATTCTACGTCCGGAGCCATGGGCGGGGGCGACCATGCTTCCATGATCCTCAAAACGTTGACTAGTGTCGCCGACTATGTAGATATTCCAGTTGATGAACTCGTATTCATCAACATTTCGGATGCCGATGGAAGGTCTTCTAAACACGCCATACTTGAAGGTTTGCAGATAGCAACGAAACTGCAACCGCTTGCTGTAAATATTAGTTATTCATTAACACATCGAGATGATCAGATAGAGCAACTACTCGAAGATCTGACGACCAGAAATACTAGGATATTCGCTTCGTATTCGAATCTTTTTCTTGAAGAGGAGAGTTTCCCTGCCAGTTCGATATTTACCGTTGGGGTAAAAACCGGAGAGACAACTTCAGCAGAAAACGACAATACTATCATCATCGAGAAGAGCTTAGTAGAAGAGTTCTCTGATGAACGTGCTTCAACATCAGCCGCATCAATTATTGCCCTCGCGCTTAGTCTGGCCTGCGAAGTGGAACAGGATGCCAACAACGCTGTGTGCTCCGCTGTCGCGCAAGTCAGTCAGGCTGGTTGAGAAGACACCAATTCTTTGGGCTACACATCCTTAGCTTTATAGATGGAGCTCGAACTCCGTACGATTGGTCTCGGATTCGTTCCAGCGAATATGACCACTTCTTCGCTCGCCTCAAACTGCCGTCGTGGGGTTACCCTTTGTTTGTTGACACTTGATTAAGCTGGTTTAGCCGGCTTGAAAAGAGTCATGAGGACATATGAGGAAGAAGAAAACGCGGCGGACGTTTACCCCGGAGTATCGTCATGATGCGGCGTCGATTGTGATTGATCAAAACTTGACGATTGCTTCCGTTGCGAGGGATCTTGGTGTGGGCGAGGCGTTGCTGGACCGGTGGTCAAGCATGAGCGAGAACGACGCCAGTCGGAGCGTACTGGCGAGCCAACGACTAAAGAATTACATGCCGAGATTGCCCGGTTGCGTCAGGAAAATGTTCGGCTTGCCATGGAAAATGAATTCCTGGAAAAAGCAAGCACCTTCTTCCCAGCCAAGCAACACAGGCGCAACGGTTTGAATTGATGGAAGCGGAGAAGGAAAATTAGCCAATCATACTCATGGCAGATGTGCTCGACGTGAGCTGAGCGGGGTATTACGCTTGGCGTTCTCGACGTTCTGCCCGCCGCCAGCGGACGCCCTTGCTGCGTGAAATGACGCGGTAACACGGGAAATGCTCGGTCAGTAGCGGAACAGCGCTCGTGGTTACCTGAGTCGCTCTCCCATAATTTGCCTTGTTGTACCACGCTTGGACGGTGACTGGACGCGGTTGTGCACACACGTTCCTTTCCGAACGCTGAGCGTCAAAAGGTATAGGAAAGCGTCGAAAAGTTCGGGAATGGGAGCTCATTGAATGCGAGACTGAGCTAGGGAACGGTTTCCTAAATACTGAAGCGTCCTGGGTTTTGTTCCCTGGTTGTTTCGAGGAGGATTGGGTTATAGCCCAACGGTATTCGCAGAATTTTAAGGCTCGGGCGGTTCGGTTGGTAGAGGAACGGCTGCGTGATGATTCGTCGGCGTTGTTGACGGGGATTCTTGGCGACACAGCTATGAAACTGGGTGTGGTATGGGAAACCCTGCGGCGCTGGCATGTTCAAGCACAAGTCGACGAGGGCCGTAGACCCGATCTGAACGGTGAAGAAAACGCGGAGATCCGGCGCCTGAAGAGAGAGAACGCCGAGTTACGGCGGACGAACAAGATTCTGAAGTTGGCGTCGGCTTTTTCGCCTCCGAACTCGACCCCTATGACAGGAAATGATCGTTGTCCAACACATCTGCACTCTACTTTGGATATAAAAGTGTGGGTGCGAAAAGAACCCCTCGGGTTCCGAGTTTTACTTGGTAGAACAAGGAATTCGAGGGGTTTGTTGCGTTTCTGGTGTGGTGTAGAGAGGGCGTGGAAGCGGGTGTTCGAGCCGGTTTTGGGTGCTCTGTTGAGGCTGTGAACGGTGCTCTGAGGGGGGGAGGGGAGTGCCCAAAAGTGTGGCTTGCGTCGAAAAATATGGGTGCCGTCGAAAGGTATTCAGATATGCTGTGTGAGAATTTCGAGGTTCCTATTCATAGAATTTACGTATGAAGTATGACCTCATAAAAATGAAACAGACGATGGATCACCGATCTCCGTTTGATCGAGAAATTGACGGCTTTAATCCTGAGTGGTGGTTTAGCAGGAAGGAAAGAGCCGCTGATAACCCACGAATTGACTACGTTAAATTCCTCGCAACGGAATAGACGTGGCTCGCGCCGAAGTGGTTCCAAGACGGCTTTCGAATTCGTACCAGTTTCTTTCGTCAGAGCGTTCTGTCCTTGGAGTTTCCTTTTTTGAAGTACGAGAGGGATATCGACGACATGGCCATGGACAGCAGTTCGCGCATCAACTTGCTGAGACGTACAAGCCTACTGAGCTAATAGCTTTCTCACACCGCGCGGATGACTTTTGGCAACATCTCATCACCGTGAACGACGTTACGGAACTTCTCGGCGATGATTACGCTGCCTTCCTTGCCCATGAGCTTTAGCTTGTCCTCCTCGCTCAAGTCGTGGATATTAACGAAAGATAAAGCCATGTCCGCTTCGGTTTTCGGACCCTTCACTGGCATGAGTGCTAATCGATAAGAGAATTTTTCATCACTGGAAGTTTCCTTCGGCAGGCCTGCCATAAATTCTGTGATGTAGTTTAGGGTTGCCCGAGGTATACCCCGTCGCATCTCTGCCATGTAATCGTATTCAGCAGGTTGTAACGAGTGGATAAAAATTGGGATCTTGAGGTCATTCCCAAGCGTAAACTCATCTCCGAATCGTCGAATGAGTTCTGCCTCGTAGTTAATAATGCATGCGTGTGCTTCCGAAGCAGTAACAACCAGTAAGCAATCTTCAAAATTGTGCTCAATCCTGTTACGCAGCCCAATGAAGAATTCCAAGTTGCTTCGGATAGGATCATTCTCGTCATATTCTTCCTTGAGGCAGCGGCCGAGTTCTCACGTTTTACGCGAGCCGTCAGGATTCTTCACGTACTTTCGTTTGCTCTGGTAGTAGATTTGGCGTTTGCCTCTCATGCGCGACGCGAGGAGGAGATCCTGCCACGCGAGGTGCAGATGTACTATGAAATCGCTATAACTACGTCGGTCGCCTGGCCGGTTATAGAAGTCAATCGCGACGAGAGCCTGTCGACGAGATTCCTCAAGAAGTCGACGCCATCTGGGAAGTTTGGGCATTTTATTGAACCTTCCAGTTGATTGTGAAGAGTTCGCGCCTAGTTTCGCTCGCGTTAAGTGCGTTGCGGGCGTTGTCTAAGTATTCGTCGGACTCGTTACGAAGGTGGTTGCGTTCGGTGCGGTAATCGTCCTCGGCGTCGTCGATTTTGCGTCGCCACTGGCGCGCTTCTTGTTTGAGCTTGAGCTCTTCAGTGGTGCTTGTAGCTTTGCGTGCGGCTTTAGCTGCGGTGGCTTCTTTGGCCTGATATGCACGAATTTTCGCATCGAATTTTGCTTTAAGGTCGAGCCGGGCGGCGTCGATGAGTTCTTCTTGTTGGAGGAAGAATCGTGCGTTACGCGCTTCGACATCTGCACCGAGTTCCTTGAGCTGAGAGGTCATTGCATCTTCAAACCCATCCTTGGCGATGGGCTCAAGGACGATATCGGCACAGTCAAGGTCGAGGAGGTCGCGGATTTGCTCGTGATCCATTGGCGTACCGTCGTCAAAAAATCCAGCGGGGAGTAGGTAGGACTCGCGTAGGTCTTGCTTTCCGGCGTGCATCTGGAAGGTGACTTCATCGATCCGCAGTCGTCCGCTCTTTTTGCGAAGCCGTTTGGCAACAGTGGTGACCCGCTGAGATTTTTTCAGGTCAAAGGTGATTCGTGCGGGCGGGGTTTCCTGGTTTTTCGCGTGGCGGATGACCCATGCGCACAGGTCGCTTGAGTAGCGGTATTGGTGCGCTCCCTTGCTCAGCTCCGATTTGAAGTAGTAATCCCCCGTGGGAATACCTGGTTCGGGTGCATCGTGGAGCGTGAAGCGCGTGCCAGTGTCGTTAAAGGAGGCGAAGTCGGCGAGCTCATGGCGGGTGACGTCGATCAGGAGGCGTTCGAAGGCATTGAGAACGATACCGGTTTGAGCGTCGTATGATTTGAGTTTGTCGCGTACTTTCGGATCGAGGTTATCGAAGACTTTCGCCCGCGTCTTCTTCATCTCACGATCGATTTGTTTCGCGTAGCGAGCCTCGAGTTCGGTGAAGGCTGCATCGATCTCGGCTGCAGTCTTGCAGTTGTCTAAGATACGCCCGATGTTCTTCTCGAAGTCGAGCCCGTCTTCGATCTGTCCGAGTACTTCATCGGAGGCGCCGAAGACGGAGGTGAAGAGCTGGAACTTTTCGGTGAGTAGTTCGAGGATGCGTTCTTCGGCGAGGTTTCCTTTATTGGAGAAGTTGACGACGATAACGTTGTGTTTTTGGCCGAATCGGTGCACGCGCCCGATGCGTTGTTCAATGCGCTGCGGATTCCACGGCAGGTCGTAGTTCACCAGCATGGAGCAGAACTGCAGGTTGATGCCTTCGGCGGCAGCTTCGGTGGCGATCATGAGTCGGCCGCGTTCACGGAATTCATCAACGAGCGCTTTGCGCCGGTCTGCAGCTGGGATACCAGTAATAAGATCTCCGCCTTGGTTCTCTTCGAGCCACCTCTTATAGATGACATTAGCGGGGGTGGAGGTGTTCGTGCCGTTGAACAGCACGAGGCCTTCACCCCATCCGGCTTCGGTCAGTGATCTTGCTAGGTAGTCTTGCGTGACGGTGGAGTCGGTGAAGATGATGGCTTTTTCTGGAGCACCGATTTCTCGTAGCTTCTCAAAGCCTTGCTCGAGCGCGTCGACAAGCTTGACTGCTTTCTGATTGACCGTGATAGACCTTGCGAGGGTCGCATAGTCACGTAGCTCTGTCACTTCTTCCAGCATTTCTTGGCGGTCAGCGGGGTCGATAACCGCCGTATCAACTCGGGAGGTCTCTGCTTCTTCTTTGAGCTCGCTGGTGATATCTGGATCTGTGATGAACCCGCCAGCGTCGTTACGCCGACGCCCTGCACGAACTTCAGCCTCGAGACGATCGGCTGTGCGTTCAAGTGTGGAGGCCACAGCATAAGACGAGGATCCAAGACGTTTACGCATAATCAGCGCGGACAAGTGGCGTTGGGACTTTGCGAACGCCCACAAGAACGGACGCTGCAGATACTCGTTGATCTTGTCGTAGAGCTCAATTTCCGCGTCACTGGGGGTAAACGCAACGGTCAAGGGCGTACGCTCAGTGAATCGAATGTACTTGTCTGCGTCTTTGCGCAAAGTACGTTTGGCGATCTGGGCTACGCGCGCGGCAAGATCATCGTTGCCCACCCCGTTCGGGTTGTCGATATAGCGTTCTTTGAACGCATCAAGGGAATGGAAATAGTCGGGTGCGAATACGCTGACCAAACCGTAGAGTTCCTCGAGCCGGTTTTGCAACGGCGTAGCCGTGAGCATCACTGTCTTGGTTGCCGTGTGGCAGATACGGGCGACGTTCGTAGCGATTTTCGCCTGCCCTGTCCAGTAAGAACGCAGCCGGTGGGCCTCATCACAGACCACGAGATCCCAGGGGCGGATCATTTTCGCGGTCTGGGAATTCGCGAACTCGTACGAACAGATCAAGATCTGATCGTGAGCACCTGGTCCGGTGAGCTCGTCGATGTTTGACCGATCGAGTAACGCGGCGGGAAGGGCGAACTTCTCATCGAGTTCTTGCTTCCACTGCTGGCGTAGTGAGGACGGGGCGATGATCAAGATGCGGCGGTTGCGTTGCGCCCAATACTGGCTAATGACGATACCTGCCTCGATTGTCTTCCCTAGCCCGACTTCGTCAGCCAAGATCACCCCGTTTGTGAACGGGGTCTGCAGGGCAAACAAGGCTGCATCGATCTGGTGAGGCTTGGGCTCGACCTGCGCATCAAACAGTAGCCCTGCGAGTTTGCCAACATGCTCGGAGGCATACGAGCGATCCAGTTCGTGGGCATAGAGCTTGGATTGGTAGTCACTTAAACGCCGCAACGCGTGTCCTCCTCCTATATTTCCCAACGTTCCGGAGCACTCACCGCATAGTTCACCCCGATAGCTTCGAAGTGCTTGATCGCTGCAGTGATCTTCGCATTTTCAGACGGACGACGGTGCATCGGGTTTTGGCTCGATTTCGTCTCTCGCACTAGATACAAGCACTCGATGCTGTCCTCAACCTTGATGATCGCCCAGTCCGGGTTATAGTCACCAACAGGGGTTGGGATACGGAACTTGTCAGGTAGTTTCATGAACAACTTAATGTCCTCACGCCCATCCAAATACTGCGCGAACTGCCGTTCTACCGCTGAATCCAGTACAAGGTAGTCAAAGTCAGTCTTTTCCTTGTTAGTTACCTTGTACAACTGGTCGATGAACCGATCCTTCTCAAACAGTCCGTCAGCTTGGAGTTCACGAAGCTCATAGATACTGCCGCCGATAGGCTCGTATTGAATCCCTTCAATAAGCGTGTGGGCGAGCTCGGTCTCGATACGCTCGGTGACCATCTTGATGAAGTCATTCGGGTTGGTAAGAAATTCGCCAATCCGATCAGAGCCAAGCAAGATGTCGATGATCGTCTTGCGGGTGAGCGATGTTGCTTCTTGAAGCTGACTGATAATGTCCGGTAACGGATACGAATCAGTGAGCACCGTCGAACGAGAACCGAGTTCGGAACCTTTCGGACCGCCACGGGTAATCTCAAGCCCCGTACGGGTGACCTGGATGCGGATCGGGTCAATCGGTGGCGCTTGTTTAATGCTCGCGATACTGCGCCAGATCAGATCATTACGGTCCAGGGAAACCCGGTACGAAGTACGAGCGGTAATCTTTTCCCAGAATTCTTCAAACTCTGGGGTAGCATACACCTGTTTGTTGAGCGTGCGGGTCACGCGCTTACGCTTGGGCTTGACCACAGCTTCGATCTTGCATCCGTCAACGATGCGAATAACCTCGTCCTCATAACCTTCATATTCTTTAGGCAGTCCGACGGTGAAGCCGAGCTGGTCAGGAACCCATGTGCCCAACACTTCACCAGCCGCGTTGATGTAGCCACGCTCAAACAAGCAATCCCAGATCTCACCGGAACGTTTCGTCCCGAGCCGGGTTTCTTTACCAGATGTGTCAACAACAGGTAGCGCTGCGAACTCGGTCTTGCGAACATAGCCGATCGCTACACCAGCAGCCTTATATTCATCTTGCAATGCAGAAGCAAAGGCTTTGTATGACTCATTCGCAACCACCGTTAACTGGGCTGTCGAGCCGTCTTTGATCCGTTCACCGTTCTGATCAACTGGCAAACGCAAACCCCGACCGATCGTTTGACGTCGCTCGGTTTCTGAGGTCATGTCGCGCAGCGTGCAAATCTGGAACACGTTCGGGTTATCCCAGCCTTCACGAAGTGCCGAATGCGAGAAGACGAAACGCACTGGTTCGTTCATATCCAGCAGACGCGCCTTGTCCTTCATAATCAGCTCGTAGGCATCATCGTCAGCCTTCGTCTTACCAGATGAATCCTTGAACGTGATCTGAGCAGCCTTGCCCTTGCCGCGTTTCATTTGAGCGAAATACCCCGAACGGGCTTCCACTGGGTCAACGGGCAAGAATGCGTGGGAGGCTTCGTTCTTGGCGCGTTCTTCTTCGTAGATCGCATCGAAGGCCTGTGCGAACTCACCGTCCGCATCCAAGTTGTTAATACCCTCACCAAGATAAGAGGCGACTTTGTCGATGAAGAACAGTGACAGCACCTTAATACCGCGCTCATGAACCTGGGTTTCTTTACGGATGTGTTCGCGGATGGTTTCGCGGATCATCTCGCGGAATACCGCGTCTTGGTTCCCGCCGATTTCTTCACCCACGCGCAGATACCCGTAATTGGTGAGTTCAATCTGCTCAGGTTGAATACTGATTTCGTTAATCCGCCAATTCCCCTCATAAGCAGGATTTCCGCCCGAGAGCCGCTCCAGATCTGCGCCCTGTGTCGCGTTCACCTTGCGCTTGGCATATGAGCCGTCCTTCTTACGGCAGATTAATTCTAGGCTCGCTTTGAAACCAGGGTCACGTTTCACCTCAAGGAGCTTCACATACGGCTTGGCCGCACTACCAAGTTCGAGAGCATCCGAGACGACGATTTTCTTCACCAGTTCGAGCCGGTGCGCATCAATCGGATCCAGCCGGTAGACCACGTTGCGAGTCGTGCGGTGGGTAGCCGAATAACGCAAGGTACACAGCGGGTTCAACTCAGCCACAGCCGATTGAGCAAGCAGGGATTCCATGTTTTGCGGCTCATCCATGATCACAATCGGCCGAGTTGCCTGCAAATAATCCAGCGGCCGCAAACCAGAAAGCTTGTCACGCTGCTGATGAATAATACGAGTATTCTTATCGCCTCGGATCGAATCAATCGTCATCACCATAAACTGCAAAGACGTAGCCGTAGCAAAATCACGCACTTGCTCAGCACGCTCACCCGAATACACCGTGGCTTCCATATTGATCTGCGGATACAAGTGACGAAAATGATCACGCATCAAGTCAATACTGGTCTTCACACCTTCACGGATGGCCACCGACGGCACCAAAATAATGAACTTGGTGAACTTATACTTCATCGCCAGCTCAAAGGCCGTACGCAGATAGACATACGTCTTACCCGTACCAGTCTCCATCTCAATATCGAACTGCAACCCATCAACCAAGCCATCGTTGATTTCAAGACCGTTACGGTCCTGAATCCTGCGGAGGTTGTCAAGGATCGTGTCCTCGTCAAGAACGAGGTTGTTACCGTACGCTCCGTTCCCGAAAGACATGTCAAGCGTGTCATCGCCAAAACCTAGAAGTTCTAAAGGCAGACGCGGGTTGAAATACTCAAGCTTCGTTAAGAGCTGGTCAGCATCTTGCGGCTGGCCAGAAAACAAATCCGTAACCGCTTCGATTGCACTGATCTGGTAGGGCTGGCGGGAATCAAACTGAAAACGCATCGTAACCTCGCCTTACGCAGTCCACAAATCAACGTTATGGCTACGGCATTCTTGTACCAGGTTCGTCTTTAACTCATCATTGCCTTTGAACGCATCCTCCAAGATCACCAACCGCTCCGGCTCCTGAGCTACGAGAGCACGTAGCTGTTCCAACGTTGGTGTGGTGTGCTCATCCAAATAAGCAACAACAAGACCATCAGCCACGCTAAACACGGACAGCCCCGCAATTTCAATAGCCTCGACCTTTTCCGATAGTGAGAAGCCAAGCTTCAACAGCACCTCAGCAAGCAAAGCCTCGGGGCGCGCATCATCACTCGCTGACTCAGCCAGACCCGCAAACAAGCCCACAAACTCATCCTCCGACAAGCCAGAATCAGCCCTCCACTTCGCAAAGTTCGTATCCACCAGCTTGTAAGCACGGAAACCCACATCTAGATTCTCAGCACGCCCATCTAGCTTGCCAGCTTCGTCCTCGAGAATCTTCGCGCCAGCCCTACGGATACGCTCACGCGTAATCTCCGCAATATTCGCGTAGCCGGCCTTGCGAGCCTCAGACTTCTCACCCGTAGGCTCCGGCAACTGCACCGAAATGCACTTACGGTTTCCACCATCTTCAGCATTCAACTGCATGACCGCATGAGCGGTGGTACCAGAACCAGCGAAGAAATCAAGAATCAAATCGGATTCGTCGGTTACCATCGCTACGAGGGTTTTAAGAACTTCTTCATCCTTTGGGAAATCGAAGACTTTCTTGCCAATAAGTTTATGTAGTCGTTTAGTTGCAGCGCGTCCATCTTGATAGAAAACAGAGTATGGGACTTCGAACTCCGTTTCCTTTAAATATCGTTTAAATGTGGGGACTTGGTTCTCATCAGAACCAAAATGTACTCTTCCTTTTGCAATTTTTTCCTGCATAACTGGCTCTTGAAATAGCCAACCTCGAGAAGGCTGCCTTACAGGACGATGTGTAACTGGGTGGAGAACTTCGTACTGAGGCCCGCCTCCACCCGGCCAGGAAATATTGTCCGCGAAGAAGACGCCGCGATCATCCACATTTGAGTAATGCTTATGCTTCCGAGAAGGGCTATCAGATGGAAGAGCACGGAACCAATTTTTCAGCCCTTCTGAAATTTTCCTAAAGTCCTCTCCGTATAGTCTTCGAAGAGCACTTTCTTGGGCATAGATATCTTCAAGACCAGCTTTCCGTGTTTTCCAGGTGATTTTTCGTGATGAAAGCAACTGTTTGTTTCTGGCGAAACACAGAATATATTCATGAGATGTCGAAATAAACTTCGAATCATTCTTTCGTCCTGCTGCCCAAATCATTGTGCCGATGAAGTTATTTTCGCCAAACACCTCCGTAGCGAGAGCCATTAGGTGACTGAACTCAGAATCGTCGATACTCACAAACAGCGCGCCATCTTCGGTCAGAAGATTGCGGGCTAGCTTGAGGCGCGGATACATCATGTTGAGCCAGTTGGAGTGAAAACGGCCAGCTGACTCAGAATTAGTGGAGAGTCTCCCCCCCCCCGTCGGCCTGTCCCGTAATTTCAAGATAGTTACCTATAGAGTCTGTGAAATTATCGGTGTAAACGAAGTCGTTACCGGTGTTATATGGCGGATCGATGTAGATCATCTTGATCTGCCCGTAGTAGTGTTTCTGCAAGACTTTGAGCACTTCGAGGTTGTCACCTTCAATAAAGACGTTTTGGGTGGTGTCCCAGTTCAGCGAGTTCTCTTTATCTGGTGCCAAAGTGGCTGTGGTGGGTACTTGTGCGGTGCGGATCGCTTGTGCTTTGCCTGGCCAGGTGAGGCCGAAACGCTCGCGACCTTCTTCAACGTCGGCGCTGAGGATGGTCTTGAGGGTGTCGAGGTTGATTTTGCCGTCGGCAACGATTTCAGGGAAGAGTTCTGCCAGTTTGGCCGCGGCGTCGGTGGTGAAGTCTGGTGTGGTACTTGGGACTTTGTTTTCAGTCATTGTGATGCTCCGTCGGTCGAGAAAGTTTTGTGATGTCAGTGGCGCTGTGTGCTGTTTCGGGTTATTCGTGTGCTGCCTCGCCAGGGCTCCTCGCACTCGCTGTTGCCTCATTCACGCTTATCTTCCTTGTCTGGACTATTCACAACCTCAGCGATTTGCGCCAAAGTGCAGTCGAGTGCGGCGCAGATTCGTGCGAGGACATCGGTGGTGACGTTCCCGTCACGCCCGAGCTTAGCGATGGTCGCTGGTGATAGACCGGTTTGGTGGCGTAGGTCTTCGCGGGTCATGTCGCGATCAATGAGGAGTTTGCGTACTGGTGCGAAGGCTACTGGTTTGATGATTGCCGAGTCGTGGATGAGGAACGGCAGCGGGGTGCTGCGCAGCACGGCGAGGTCGAATATGATGAGGTTTTTAGCCTGAGCGCCAGAGCCTGTGTCTCCGTTGTGGTCGAACGTGTAGGAGACACCTTTTGTTGCTGCTTTGAATGAAAACAGTGGGCTCTTGCGGCGCTGCTGAGGGTAGAGAGCATCGTTGACGGTTTTCATCTGCGCGTTGATCGTGTAGGTCAAATGGTCGAGGGTGTGAGGGATCGCCTCATCGATTTCTTGTTTGAGCTGTTTGCGTTCCTTGGCGAGAATACCTGCCAGATTACTCTAACAGATAGCACTCCACCGGGGCTTCGCCGCCAATCATAGCAGAATGGAACCTGTGCTCATTTGTGATGTGCGTGGATTTAACCCTTGATCGGCAGCCAATCTGCAATGGAAATCTCGAAAACCTTCGGCAGACGTTTTGTGCTGATTCGATCTTGTACTGGCACTTCCAGAGCTTTGGTCATAAGCGAGCGAGGATGCGCGAGCTTGAAGCAGCAACCGAAGGAATGCCTGTTTTCCGACTGGCCGATCTGCGTCAACTCGATGCGTTGTTTGATGCGCTGGAGAGGGGAGCGGCGGTGTTTTCTAGTTGGGAGTGAAACATTTGTTTGAACTCGCTTTCATGTGAAAGGAGTTCTCCGAAAGTGCCTTCTTCGACAATCGTGCCCTTCTTCATAACGTAGATGAATCCTGTGGATCGTAAAGTCGAGACTCGGTGGGTGGTGAGGATAATGATTCTTTTTGACGCTTCTTTTGAGAGCTTGTTAAAAATCAACTCTTCTGTGGGTGCGTCAATTGCGCTTGTTGGCTCGTCAAGGAACCACACGGGTGCGTCTGAGAGATACGCACGCGCGATGGTGAGTCTTTGCCATTGCCCGCCAGAGAGGTTAACGCCACCCCAATGAGCCCGATTGCGCCATGTGAATTTGAAAGAGAATTCGAGAGCTGTCGAATTAATAGAACGTTGACAGCCGGAATAAGAGCGACACCAAGAAGCATGATCGTCGAAGCTGTAGCAAAAGCTGGCGACGCCTGCCAACCGTAACGCAGAGCCCATAACCAATCTGGGTAGTTCCTCAACTCATTCATTGTGACACTCAATCGCTCTCATGCACTCCAGGATCAAACGCCTATGCACCAAACCATTCTTCGGATCACTATAGCCACATCGAACCCACACCTGTCCAGGTTTTTGATCGTACCCATCAACGACATCTGCGACCTTAAATCTGGCGGACATCATTTTTCCTATCGAGATTAATTTTGAGACGGCCAGCGCGCGTCTAAAGCTCGACTTCGGCATTGAAGTCCAGTCGCCCTGCGTTTCCTCCAGTTGACCACATGTTGATTGATGAGTAGGGAATTGAATAGATCTCCACCTTTTTGCCAGTGACTCCCTGCGCATCACGGATAATTAATCGTTTTGAGGTGAAAATTGCTGAATCGCGCAGAGTTTTGTAGGCAGCATAAGGTTGTTCTCCTTGCACAAGAACCTAGTTGACATCTTGTGGGATCGGAACTTCTTCAAAGACGGCGACCGCACTTCACAAATCTTTGGGTTTTACAGCGCACCCGCTTCGCATCAGTCGCGATAGATTTTGTCTCTGCGGCCAATAGAGAATACTTCGATAGTGATCGTGGCGTCGGCAATGAGTGCAAGGATCCTGTATGAGCCCACACGGTAGCGCCATTCGCCTGAATGGTTCGATGTCAATCCTTTTCCGAATGCCCGCGGATCCGCGCAGCCATCTAGGTTGTTTTTGATCCATGTCGCCAAGATTCGAGCATCGAATCGGTCCATCTTCTTGAGTTGCTTGCGTGCGTGAGAAGTGACTTCAACTCGGTATCGTTTTGGTGTAACAGGCACGATTAGAGCTCGCCAAGAATATCGTCAATGCTAAAACGTTCACCGTCGTCTTTGGCGATCGCCTCCCGAAGTTCCTGGAGGTCGTAGGAATCTTCAATCTTTTCGAGGATTGCGTTTCGGGCAAAGTCTGAGATTGTGATGCCTTCAAATTTTGCAAACTTCCGGATAAGCGCGGCATCTTCTGCAGACATCCGGACAGTCATCGTGTTCATTTGGGATCCCTTCGTTGAGTTGAATACATTGTATTCAACTCAACGATCGCTCACAAGGCGCAGGATAACTGTGGAAGAAGGCGCCAGCAGATGGCTCACTCGGTTTGGCTTCGCAAAGCGCTGCAAGCCGGGTTCCGGCTTGCAGCGATGCTTAGCTGCGGGCATTCCTTAACCACAGTCGGGTGGCGGCATTGGAAGTCGCCTTGTCTGTGTGGAACGGGACGCTGATAGTTGCTACTCGCGATCGGTGGTTGATTGACCACTGGCGTGGCAGACACATCACTCTCAGTGGTTTCGACCCGGCGGTCAACGATGTGGAAACTCAAATGAGAACGGGTACTCGCACAAGTTGATTGGCTATCGGCCCTCGTGTCAGCGCGCAGCGTAGTCGGCTATCCTGAAACCAAGGAGGAACTCATGACGACCCATGCAAAAGTAGAGATCATCACGTCTCGCGACGTTCCACTCGGCGGCCCGCGAGCCATGACGGTCAAGCGCACGCTCCCGCAGCGCCAACGCTCCTTGATTGGAGCGTGGTGTTTTTGTGACCACTATGGTCCCGACGATGTTGCATCCACTGGCGGTATGGACGTTGCGCCGCACCCGCATATGGGGCTGCAAACGGTATCGTGGCTGTTCGAGGGGCAAATCATGCATAACGACGCTGCAGGATTTCACGCTGTCGTTCGCCCTGGGGAAGCCAATTTCATGACCGCAGGTCACGGAATCTCGCACTCTGAAACTTCCACTCAAGCCACAACCACCTTGCATGGCGTGCAGTTATGGGTCGCTTTGCCTGATTCTGTCCGCGAAGGTGAGCGGAACTTTGAAAACTACGTTCCGCAACCCGTGCCCTTCGACGGCGGTCATGCGCTTGTTTTCATGGGCTCACTCATGGGAAGCACATCCCCGATCACCTGCTTTACTCCGCTTGTTGGCGCACAGATCAATCTCGACGCCGGCGCGCAGCTCACCATCGACGTGCAACCGACCTTTGAACATGGAGTGCTTGTCGATTGTGGGGAAGTGGAACTCGAGGGAACGAAAGTTGCACGTACAGAACTTGCCTACACCGGCGTCGGCGAAGAAACGCTGACCATTGCCAACACAGGTCAGACGCAGGCACGCATCATCCTTATTGGGGGAGAGCCGTTTACAGAGTCGCTTGTGATGTGGTGGAACTTCATCGGGCGCACGCATGAGGAAATCATGCGCGCACGCGAGGAATGGCAGACACATTCGGGGCGTTTTGGAACGGTGGAAGGATACATTGGCCATCATCAAGACGGGCCGAGCTGGCTTCCTGCGCCTGAAATGCCGCATACGCCTATTCGCCCGAGGGTCAATCCGGCTCCAGTTGCCCGCCCGCAGATGCGCATTGATTAAGTCTCAATAGGGGCGGGACACAAAAGCGCGCCATCCATGTGCTCACAATATGGAATGTGGTATTCCATATTGTGAGCACTAAATAAATGAGCGCTCATTTTTGCCATCAAGACTGCCGCGAAATAGCGCCAATTCTCAAATAGTGAGATTAAGTAGTTTCAAATTGCGAGACAAAAGGCGAAAACCTCTTTCTTTCTCTCTCTTCGCTCCATAGACTAACTGCGTGAAGTTCCTGAATGATTCAAAACCCCAGTTCGAATTAACCTACGACGACGTCTTCATGGTGCCGTCTCGTTCCTCGGTCGGATCCCGTTCCAATGTCGATCTGACAACTCCTGATAACAGCGGCACCACAATTCCTCTTGTGGTGGCGAATATGACGGCAATCGCGGGAAAGCGCATGGCGGAAACTGTGGCGCGTCGCGGCGGCCTGGTGATTATCCCCCAAGATATCCCAGTCGACGTCGTCGTCGACACGGTGGCCAAAGTGAAAGCCGTTCACCTCACCTACGACACTCCAGTCGTGGTCAAGCCACACCACACGTGCGGCTACGTTCGCGGCTTGATCCCTAAGCGTGCGCACGGCGCCGCAATCGTTGCTGATCCGGATTCAGGAATCCCGCTCGGCATCGTCAATATGGATGATGTCACCGGTGTTGATCGTTTCACCCAGGTCAAGGAAGTCATGAGCACCCGTTTGTTGACTCTGCCTGAAGGTGTCGATCCCCGCGAGGCATACGAGACCCTTAAAGAGAATCACTACCCGCTGGCTCCGATCGTTGACGACGCCGGTGCTCTTGTCGGTATCCTGACACGCGCTGGAGCAGTTCGTTCCACGATCTACCAGCCAAATGTGGACGCAAATGGAACGCTTCGCATCGGTGCTGCAATCGGAATGAACGGTGATCCAGCTGGCAAGGCAAAGCGATTGGTAGAGGCTGGAGTCGATCTCATCGTCGTCGACACCGCTCATGGACATCAGGACACGATGCTCGATGCTGTGCGCGCAGTTCGTGCAGTCGTTCCTGCCGAATTCCCGATCGTCGCCGGCAACGTGGTGCACGCAGACGGCGTGCGCGATCTGGTCGAAGCTGGTGCGTCCATCGTCAAAGTCGGCGTTGGGCCGGGCGCAATGTGTACCACCCGTATGCAAACCGGCGTCGGCCGCCCGCAGTTCTCTGCAGTTCTCGAATGCGCGGCTGAAGCGAAAAAGCTCGGGGCTCACATCTGGGCCGACGGCGGTGTCCGACATCCCCGCGACGTCGCCCTCGCTTTGGCTGCCGGCGCATCGAACGTCATGATCGGCTCGTGGTTCGCCGGAACCTACGAATCGCCAGGCGAACTGCAGTGGGATGCTAACGGGCGTCCCTACAAGGAATCATTCGGAATGGCATCGAAACGTGCAGTGAAGAACCGCACGGCCAAAGAATCCGCCTTTGAGCGCGCCCGAAAGTCAATCTTCGAAGAAGGAATTTCGGGAGGTCGTATGTTCCTTGATCCTGAGCGCCCTGGTGTTGAAGACCTCATCGATCAGATTGTCTCAGGTGTACGTTCCTCATTCACCTATGCAGGCTCGGCCAATATCGAGCAGTTCCGTGAGCGAGCAATCGTCGGGATCCAGTCCTCGTCGGGCTACCGTGAAGGTGCCCCGGTTCCCACTTCCTGGTGAGGTGCCGACGCGGCTGCCTGAGAACGTCCTTTGGCGCAGCGCCGTCGCCCACCCACAAACGCACTTGACACAGAGAGAAGAAAAACAATGGCAGATCAGATTGCAGCAATCGTCGGAATCAACTGGGGCGACGAAGGGAAAGGCCGGATGGTCGATCTCCTCGCCGCAGAATACGACGTTGTCGCTCGCTACCAGGGCGGTGGAAACGCTGGACACACGGTGGTTAATGAGCACGGTACGTTCGCACTTCACCTGTTGCCGTCGGGCATCTTCAACGATGGTGTCATTAATGTTCTGGGCAATGGTGTGGCCGTGAACGCTGAGCAACTCGTGCGCGAAATCGACTCGGTTGCACAGCAAGGCGTGGCAGTGACTGCGGAAAATCTGGTTGTTTCCGAGCGCGCATCCTTGCTTTTGCCATGGCACCGCGATCTGGACAATCTCGAAGAAGCACGACTTGCAGACAAGCAGTACGGTTCGACAAAGCAGGGGATCGCTCCGTTCTACTCGGACAAATTTGTCAAGAAGACGATTCTTGCAGGCGAGCTGCGAAACCGTGACCAACTGTGTCAGCACGTTGCTGAACTTTTGGAGTGGAAGAACCTCACGCTGGAAGGTGTTTACGGTGCTGAACCGACAACTCTCGAGGACGTTATGGCTTGGATCGATGAATGGGCAATGCAAATTGTTCCGTTCCTTGCAGACCCGGCACAGGTACTCGGGCAAGCCCGTGAGCGAGGTGAGCGCATCTTGTTTGAAGCTCAGCTCGGCGCCCTTCGCGACATCGACTTCGGTATTCACCCCTTCACGACGTCGTCGAACACGATTGCGGCCTATGCGCCCGTCGGCGCTGGCCTGCCTAGCGCGCGGGTCGAGCGCGTCGTCGGAGTAGTCAAGGCCTACTCCACAGCAGTGGGTGCGGGGCCTTTTGTGTGTGAATGGGATGGTGAAAAAGCCGAGCGCCTTCGTGACGCTGGTGGCGAATATGGTGCAACAACAGGCCGTCCACGACGTGTGGGGCCGCTCGATATCGTGGCTACTCGTTACGGTGTGGAAGTCCAAGGGGCTACTGAGATCGCTCTGACCAAGATGGACGTCTTGTCGGACATGGCGGAAATTCCGGTGTGTGAAGCATATGAACTTGATGGACAGCGTACTGATCGTTTCCCGTTCCCCAGCGACTTGGATCGCGCACGCCCAATCGAGCGAACGTTGCCAGGTTGGCAATGTGACATTTCCGGTGCTCGTACCTGGCAAGAGCTCCCTAAGGAAGCGCGTGACTATGTGGAGTATGTTGAAAAACAGATTGGTGCACCGATCCGCTACGTCTCCGTCGGAGCGCAGCGTGAGGCCTACATCGTGCGCGACTGAACGACGTCGGGAGAAAAGAGAAGAATGAGTCATTCAAAGGAACGCTACGTCAGTCCCCTGTCTGAACGCTACGCTTCGGACGAAATGACAGAGCTGTTCTCGCTTCGCACGCGAGTACAGACCTGGCGAAAACTGTGGGTCAGCTTGGCACGCGCTCAAAGTGCCTACGGTCTTGTCACGTCAGAGCAGGTCGCTGCACTTGAAGAAGCGGTGGAAGAGATTGATTGGGATGTGATCGACGCGCGCGAAGCTGAGGTTCGTCACGATGTGATGGCGAACGTCTATGCGTTTGGAAAAGTTGCCCCACGCGCGGCCGGAATCATCCACTTGGGTGCCACGAGTTGCTACGTCACTGACAATGCTGACCTCGTGATCTACCGCAGTGCTTTGGAAAAGATCCGCGCTGGAGTGGTGGCAGTGATCGCCAATCTTGCAGATTTTGCACAGCGTTACAAGTCGATGCCAACTCTCGGATATACGCACTACCAGCCAGCACAGTTAGTGACCGTGGGGAAACGTGCCACATTGTGGATGCAGGATCTTGTGGCGTGCGTTGAAGAAATCGATTTTGTGTTCTCGTCCATCAAGTTCCTCGGCTGCCGTGGAACTACTGGAACTGAAGCCAGTTTCATGGAACTTTTCGACGGCGACGGAGAAGCGATCGACGCAATGAACGCAGCGATTGCCTCCGACTTCGGCTTTGATGAACTTTTTGACGTGGCGGGGCAGACATATCCGCGTGCACTTGATGCGAGAATTTTGAATGCGCTTGCTGGCGTAGCATCGGCGGCTTATCGCATGGGACAAGATATTCGCCTGCTTCAACATGATCGCCAGGTGGAAGAACCATTTGAGGCTCACCAGATTGGTTCGAGTGCGATGCCATACAAGCGCAATCCGATGCGCACTGAGCGTATTTGTTCGCTTGCGCGTTACGTGATGACGAACGCTGGCAATGCCAGCGCGACGGCGAGCGCACAGTGGCTCGAACGGACGTTGGACGATTCTGCCAACCGCAGGATTTCGATGCCAGAAGGTTTCCTGGCGACGGATGCCATTTTACGTCTGGCTGCCAATGTGACATTCGGTTTGCATGTGAACGACACGATTGTGGCGAAAGCCGTGCGTGATTATCTTCCCTTCATTGCCACAGAGAATATCTTGATGGAAGGCGTGAAACGTGGGGGAGATCGTCAAGAACTCCATGAAGTAATACGCGAGGAATCATTTGCGGCGACGGCGAAAATGAAGGCGGGCGAGCCTTTTGATCTGCTTGCTCAACTTGCTACGCACGCTGAGTTTAATATGACGGCCGAAGAATTCGAGGCAGTTCTCGATCCGAGTGCCTATATCGGGCGTTGCCCTGAGCAAGTCGAGGCATATCTGGAGAAGGTTAAAGCTGTTATCGGCTCTCAGAACAAAGAAGACTCCGAGCTGTCTGTGTGAGTACGCGTGTGGGGTTGGCTCTGAAATCGCCCCTGCACCTTATGCCAGCCGTCTCATGTCGTATAAGGGTGAGGTGATCGCGATGAGCGTTCTTCCGACGCGGCTCGTGCTGGCCTGAAAACATCGATGCCCTTGAAATTCCAGGTGCAGATCACTCGCTCCTTATCGCGGGTAATACCGCACGTAGTGCTGCAATCGTCTCTGAATACACTACAGCAATGGTCGATTTCGCTACTGAATCTCTGTGAATATTGAACAACCGGATACCCTATCAAGTGAAACGTTAGGTATTTAACAGGGGCTATGACTGTTGGATAAAACAGAACTTGGGGTAACCTAAGTTCGCATTTTCCTATGACACGCAAGGAGTAGACGTGCCACATAGAGTAGTAGTGATCGGTTCGGGGTTCGGTGGCCTTTTTGCGACCAAGCAACTGAAGAAAGCCGACGTTGAAGTCACGATGATTTCAAAAACCTCGCATCATCTCTTCCAGCCCCTGCTATACCAGGTAGCAACAGGTATTCTCTCGCCAGGCGAGATTGCGCCCGTTACTCGTGAAATTTTGGCACGACAGAAGAACGCTCGCGTGGTTCTTGGTTTGGTGGAAGACATTGACACTGACGCACGCGAAGTGTTGTGGCGCTATCATAACCGTCAAGAGCGAACCCCCTACGATTCATTGATTATCGCAGCAGGTGCAAACCAGTCGTACTTTGGCAATGATCAATTCGCGCAGTTTGCCCCAGGTTTGAAGTCGATCGACGATGCCCTCGAACTTCGCGCCCGCATCCTGAACGCTTTTGAGCTAGCCGAAATTGAACAAGATCCGGCCAAACGGGAAAAGATCCTGACATTCGTTGTCATTGGTGCTGGCCCAACTGGCGTTGAAGTTGCTGGACAGATTCGTGAGCTCGCCTCAAAGACTCTGCGCCGCGACTTCCGTCATTTTGATCCTGCCTCGGCTCGCGTCATTTTGGTTGACGGTGCTGCACATCCGCTTCCACCATTTGGTGAAAACCTTGGTAAGCGCACATGGCGCGATCTGGAGAAACTCGGCGTCGAAGTGATGATGGGACAGATGGTTGTGGGAATGACCGATTCCACCGTCGTTCTGCGTGATCGTGATGGTCATGAAAAGGTGATCGAGTCGATCTGTAAGGTGTGGTCTGCTGGAGTTTCTGGTAACCCGTTGGGTCAGAAGCTGGCTGAGCGTACCGGTGTCGAGCTTGACCGTGCTGGGCGTGTCCGCGTTAATGAGGATCTGACGATCCCTGGACATCCTGAGATCTTCGTCGTTGGCGACATGATGAGCCTTGATGGCGTGCCGGGTGTTGCACAGGGCGCTATCCAGCCTGGTCGGTTTGCTGCTCGCACGATCATCGATCGACTCGCCGGACGTGAACCCGAAGCAAAGTTTGTATACAAAGACAAGGGTTCCATGGCTACGATTGCCAAATCGAAGGCTGTTGTAAAGATCGGACGTCTGGAAATGGGTGGATTCTTTGCATGGCTCGCCTGGTGTGGCTTGCATCTTTTCGCTCTGACCGGGTTTAAGTCGCGTTTCTCCACATTGGTACGCTGGTCAGTGAGCTATCTGTCTCATCATCGCAGTGCACGCGCGGTAACAAACCAGCAGCTTGTGGGGCGTCTCGCACTTGAGGCTCTTGGGGAGCGCGCATCGGGTCACCTGCTGACAGACGATGTGGAAGTTCAACCGATCGCAAAGTAAGTCTGTCTCACGTCGCCGCAGGTTGGGTATCTTGAGAACCTGCAGGATGTTGTTGTGGGGGCGAAGCAAACTTTTGCTGCGCCCCCACAACAACATCCTGTGGAGAATTAGCCTCCAATGATGCCAAATTCGTACCCCTGTGACTTGAAATAGTCGATGATCCTCGGCATTGTCTTAAGTGTCATTTCTTTTCCGCGGGCGTCATGTGACAGAAGAACGACCACATTTTTGTCACCAGATGTCCGGATCACCGTGTTAAGCATCTTGTCTGTTGTTTTTGGTTGGGAACGTGGTGGCACTGCATCATTAGTGCCAGCGTTCCAATCGAGCCAGTACACGCCTCGTTTTTCAAGAGCGGCGTCACACGGTGCCATATCTTTCCACGACATATGCCCGCCTGGATAACGGTAGGTGTTCGACGACCAGTCAGGGCCGAGAATCTTTTTCATTTTTTCGTTGAGTATGTCAAAGTCGTTGATCACATTCGTTGGGTTGCAGTGGCGTCCCGGATAAAGGAATGAATAGTTGTGTTTATTCGAATGGATAGCAACGGCATGGCCTTCGTCATACTGGCGCTTCATCAGCTTTTGAACCTCAGGATCTCCCAGTGACAACCCGACGTCGTAGAAGGTGGCGTGCACACCTGCTTTTTTGAAGGTGTCCAAGTTGCGCGCAGTCGTGGACGTGTTTGGCCCATCGTCCATCGTAATAAAGACGATCTTTTTGTTCTTCGGATATGTGGGGGAGTCAGTACCTCGCAGGAGCCAGTCATGGACGTCCTTGGCGGGGTAAGCATAGCTCTTTGCTGAGGCAATATGGTTTGTTCCCCGAGCTGCCGACGTCGGCGATGCTGAATCCGTTGGGGTTGGGGTTGGGGTCGAGGTCGGAGGTGAACTTTGCGTCATTGACGGTTGCGGGGTGGTGGACGGTGAGGCATCTGAGCTCGCTGATGTCGTTCCGACAGTGGAAGTTTGTGGAGTGGGTGAGCAAGCGGCAAGGACGGTAAGGAGCCCAATCGATGCTGTTGTGAGAATTCGTCGTGTGTTCACAACATCCCCTTCATTTCGATGGAAGCGGGCGGGGGTGAACGGCGCCCGTAAATTTTAGGTGCACCTAAGAGTGTACCGACCTGGGTTGAGATATGCGTGAGTTTATAGCTCTGTGTTCTGTGGGGCGGGTGGGTGTGGTGGTGAAATTTTTCTGCTCAGTAACTGAATGAAAAATTTCTTTTGCTAGCGGATGCGCTGAAATTTTACTGGGAAATTGCTGGCAATTCTAGATCGTGCAGTGCTTGCGCAACAGAATTACTTACCTTCCGACGGGCGCGTGATGGTGGGGTGGAACCCTTTATCCTCAGCTTTTTGCATTGTTGGGCAAATTCTCGATTATCTGAATGTGGAAAATAATGGACACAAAGAAATGTGTTTTCACTGGAAAAGTTTTGCGAAAGTGCTGTGAGTGTTGACAAAAAACTGCGTGAGATGTCCTGTGTTCGCTAACCTACGAGATGTAAATCCGCGTATGGTTTTCGGTCTTTGACGTTGAAGAACAAAACCGGTTTACATAACTGAAAAAGTCTCTGGAAAAGCTCAGTTGCAGCGTTGCTCTGAGCGGGAGAGGATAATTTATGTCCACACACAAACCAGTGGTGGCATCGGCAGCGGCACTCGCCCTCGCACTTGGCACTGTTGTGGCAACACAACCAGCTGCTGCGGCGCCGCTCAGTGGAGGCGGTTTGAATGACGTCATCCCAGCCGTTCGTCACTTCGATGCTGCACAAGGTGAGCCATGGCGGCTGACGGAGGAAACAAAAATTGTTGCTCCTTCTTCACTCAAAGCCGACGCTGAGAAACTTGCGCTCGACCTTGCTGTGAAAGGAAAAATTCGCCCCGACGTCGCCGTTGACGGTACAGCGGATAAAGACGACATTGTGTTGAAGGTCGATCCGAAACTCGATGTCAAGCAAGACGACGGCTACACGATTGATTCAAAGAAAGACCTGCTGACCGTCACCGGAAAGTCGATTGACGGAGCTTTCTGGGGTCAGCAGACTGTTGTGCAATCGGTGGCGAGTGCTGGTGGCGTGCAGGCAGGCAAAGTTCGTGACTGGGCCGACGTTACAGAGCGTTCCTTCCATCAGGATATGGCTCGCAAATACTACGATAAAAAATACATTCTCAATCTCATCCATCAGATGAGCTACCGGAAGCTGAATGCGCTACAACTTCATTTCTCTGAAAATGAAGGCTTCCGACTCGAGTCAAAGAAACATCCGGAGATTATGTCAAAGGATGGAGTTATTACTCAGGCAGAATTGAAGGATATTCTCGCTGAGGCTGCCAAGTATCATGTGGAGATTATTCCTGCACTCGATATGCCTGGGCACATGCGTCAAGCGCTTTCAGAGCACCCAGAGCTTCGTCTTCCAGGTAATACTGATGAAGCTCGTAGGGGACTCGATTTTTCGAATAGTAAGTCTGTCGAGTTTGTTGAGCAACTTATTGATGAATTTGCACCGCTTTTCCCGGACACCAATAAGTGGCACCTTGGCGCCGACGAATACGTTCATTTCGGAAAAGCTGAACAGTACCCATTTGATACTGCTGAACAGCGTTATCCGGACGTTACGAAACGAGTGCGTCAGAAACTAGGCGATGACAAGCTATTCGTCGATGGCTTTGTTGATTTCATCAATCACATGGTGAAACACCTTAAAAAGCATAATAAGACTGACATTCGTGTGTGGAACGATGCCTTTTATAGAAGTGATGTAAAGCAGACTGTTCCACTGGATAAGAATGTGACTGTTGACTACTGGACTCAGTGGCACTGGGGAATGGCAGATGTGCAAACATTCGTTGAAAAAGGCTACAAAGTCATTAACTACAACGATGCATACATGTACTGGGTTCTCAATCTAAAACCTCGTGCATACTGGCAACATCCAACTACAGAGAAGATTTTCGAAGGTTTCCATTCAGGACGATTCCCAGGAAAACCAAGAAATGGTGGACCACAGTCGTACCCGAAAGGTGTAGATAAGCCTCCAGCTGGACAAAGTATTGTTTACCCTGAGTGGCTTCGTGGCGCTTCATTCGCAATCTGGTCAGATACTCCAGGCATGCTAACCCAAGATGAAATTGCCGATCAGACGAAGGGCCCTTACACTGCGTTCGCAGATCGTGTGTGGTACTCCGGGGATACCCGTTCGGTTGATGCTTTCAAGACAGCGATGACCGCCGTCGGCGATGCGCCAACTGTGCCCGCTAACCTCGACCAGCTCAAGGTCAGCAGTGAGTCGACCCTGACCACTACTCCCGCTTCCGGTAGCAAGGTCAAGTCAGGTGCATCGGTTGAGTTCACCGGCGTCGTGAAGAACACGTCATCGGAAAGTATGCCTGTCAAGGCGAAGGTCACTTCGACC
This sequence comes from Arcanobacterium sp. (ex Cirak et al. 2026), assembly GCF_053585065.1. Taxonomy (NCBI): domain Bacteria; kingdom Bacillati; phylum Actinomycetota; class Actinomycetes; order Actinomycetales; family Actinomycetaceae; genus Arcanobacterium; species Arcanobacterium sp. (ex Cirak et al. 2026). The sequence goes on along the minus strand of NZ_JBQJCE010000002.1, from coordinate 136,440 downwards.
AATATCGCCACGAAGGCTGGGAATATCCCCGTCAGCATCCTTGACAAAGACGGTTCGCCAGTCGTGACGAAGGGCAAGAACGTCGCTCTCGCTTCCGAAGGGGCAACAGCTACTGTGTCCTCGGTGGAACCGCAAACGAATTTTGATGGTTCGAAGGCAATCGACGGTGACGGCGTATCGAGCTCCTCACGCTGGTCATCAACCCCGAAGGTTGATAACCCGTGGATCGAGATCACCTTCAAGGAGCCAACTGACCTGGTCAAGCTCCGCCTCGGTTGGGAAGGCGCACATGCCACCAAGTACACGGTGGACTTCAGCCACCCTCAGGGTGACCCAACTACCGAGACCTTCACGTTCACGGGAGAAACGGGCAAGGGTGTTTCCTGGGCTGAGCATGACGTGAAGCAAAAGCAGGTCACCAAGATCAAGATCACTGGGCTTGAGCGTTCTCTGCCGGAATACGGTATCTCCTTGTTTGAAGTTGAAGCCTACAGCCCCGGAGGACCGCTTGCAGCTCCTGCAGCCGAACTCGACGCTTCTGGAAATGTGACATGGGAAGGTATCCTCGAACCACAGCAGTCGGCAAAGTTCGCCTGGACTGGAAAGGTTTCTGACGGAGCGAAGGATAAGGCGAGCGCTGAACTGACAAGCACAGTTCGCCACGCCCTGAAGCCAGGAAAGCCGTCGACAGCGAAGGCCGAACTGACTCTTGATACTCCGGCGAAGGATCCGAAGACTGACGAAACAACCCCGGCTCCAAACGAGACACAGCCTGCTCCCGACAAGCCCAAGGTATCCGTGCCGTGGACTAAGCTAACCCCGGCAACACCGGTTCCGGGCGCAGACGATAAGACAAGCGACCAGAAGAATACAAAGTCAGATTCGCAGAAGTCTGGGAAGTCGAATAAAGACACAACGACCGGAACAGGGAAGAACACTGATGCTAATTCAGCGACAGCCAAGCAGCATCAGTCGAACTCACACCTGGCGATGACTGGAAGCTCTGTGGCAACAGCAGGCCTCGCAGCGTTGGTTCTGGCTGGCGTTGGCTTAGCGCTCGCGGTACGCCGTCGTCACTGATATAACGGCACGCTGTACTCGGGGCGAGAACAGCGTGGCAAAATGGGCCGGAGGTGAGATTGCCTCACCTCCGGCCCTCATCGCCCCACCAAATGTTCTATCTTTCAATGGTGAAACGAGGAAACTTATGCGTGACTCACGCACAACTTATTGGAGGCGAGGTGCAGTTGTGAGTACTTTGGCGCTCACCCTGACGGCCTTCGGACCATTGCCCCATGCGGCAGCAGAGACTGACTACTCCGCATTGACAACGTCGAATCAAATGGCATCGACGCCAGAAGACGTCTATACTGCCGCGCTTGACGCCCATACTCGTGTGCATAACTTCAACGACGGCTGGAAATTCAAGCTCGGCGCCAATGATGGCGCACAGTCGAAGAGCTTCTCAGACGCGAATTGGCGATCCCTCGATCTGCCTCACGATTACTCCATTGAGCAAGACTTCACGAAGAATGGTGAAGCTGAGAGCGGGTACTTGCCTGGAGGAGTGGGCTGGTACCGCAAGAATCTGCCTCTCTCTGATGACTTTGCTGGGAAGCGAATCAATCTTAATTTTGACGGTGTCTACATGGATGCCACTGTGTACGTCAACGGTCAGAAGGTAGCTAATCACCCGTATGGCTATACACCGTTCTCGGTAGACATCACGGACTATGTAGAAATTGGCGCCACCAATGTGATTGCCGTGAAGGTCAATCATGAAACGCCGTCGAGCCGTTGGTACTCAGGCTCAGGTATCTACCGCAATGTTGATCTTGTTGTGACGAATCCAGTTCACGTGGGTCACGACGGAGTGCGTGTGGTTGCGCCCAATCTGAAGTCGGGTGGCGATGTTCCACTTGAAGTGACCGCTCGCTTGGAGAATGAATCGTCGAAGCCTGTGACGGTGAAGGTATCCCATGAGATCACCACACTGGATGGTAAGAATGTGCTCGGCAAGAGCGAAGCGAAGACAGTCCAACTCAAGGCTGGTGAGCGCTTTGATAACAAGGAGAAGTTCACAGCGAAAGGCGTGAAGCTGTGGGATCTTGAGACACCGACGCGCTACCGCGTAACTACCACAGTGGCTGATGCCGACGGGGTGGTTCTCGATAAGACTTCCGTGACCACCGGTTTTAGAACGACGGCTTTTGATCCAAAGACGGGCTTCAGTCTCAACGGAAAGAAGATGAAGCTCAAGGGTGTCTCGATGCATCACGATCAGGGTGCTCTTGGCGCACGTGCTTATCGTGCGGCCATCGCTCGCCAGATTCGCATTTTGAAGGAGATGGGTGTCAATGCAATTCGTGTGACCCATAATCCTGCTTCGCGCGATCTTATTGATCTCGCTGATGAGATGGGTGTGCTGATCGTCGAGGAAAGCTTCGACGGGTTCCAGCGGGCCAAGAACAATAATCGCAATGATTATGCTCGCTTCTTTAACGAGCCTGTGAAGGATAATCCAGGTTTGGAAAATGTACCTGAAGGAAGCACCTGGGCACAGTTTGATCTTGAATCGATGATTCATCGTTCGATGAATTCTCCTTCAGTCATCATGTGGTCGATTGGTAATGAGATCGGTGAAGGCACAGCTGGTTACGAGAATCTCAGCAACTATACGACTTCGCAGGCAAATCTGATTAAGTGGGCCAAGGCAGCAGATCCGACTCGTCCTGTCACACGTGGCGATAACCAGATGCGCGAGAACTGGAATTCTGCAACGAGCGATCTCATGCGATCTCTGGTAGATGCCGGTGGAATTGCCGGTGTTAACTACGTTGCAGGCGATCAGTACCGGAAGATTCATGAAGCATTCCCTAAGTGGCCACTTTACGGTTCAGAAACGGCTTCATCTGTCAATAGCCGAGGGGTTTACGATCGTACTCATGATAAGGGAAAGACTTCAGATAAGCGTCTGACCTCTTATGATAATTCCGCTGTTGGTTGGGGAGCACGGGCATCTGCTGCGTGGTATGACGTGATTACCCGTGACTATGTGGCTGGCGAATTTGTGTGGACAGGTTTTGATTACATCGGTGAACCGACACATTGGAACGGAATCGATCGCTATAACCCAAGTCAACAAGGAACCTGGCCAGCGCCAAAGAATTCCTATTTTGGAATCGTGGATACGGCAGGTTTCCCCAAGGATTCCTACTATCTGTACCAAAGCCAATGGAATGACAAGGCAAAGACTGTCCATATTCTCCCGGCATGGAACGGCGACGTTCTCAACAAGAAGCCGGGGGAGAAGGTGAAAGTCGACGTATACTCAAATGCAGCTGCTGTTGAGCTCTACTTCACTCCTGCGAAGGGTGGGGAAAAGAAAAAGGTAGGCGAGAAGCAAACCTTTGAAACGAAGAAAACGCCTGAAAACTACACTTATCAGCTAGTGAAGGGCAAGCCTGAACACCACGAGAGCTTGTACATGACGTGGGAAGTCCCGTTCGAAGAGGGCAAACTCGAAGCAGTCGGATATGATTCGAACGGCCAAAAGCTTACGAAGACTCTTGGGCGTAGTGTTGTGGAAACTGCTGGGAAACCTGCAAAGCTTGACGTTCATGTTGACCGAAAAGAAATTGCTGCCGACGGATCAGATCTGGCTTATGTTGAGGTGACGGTGACCGACGACAAGGGCGTGCCAGTACCGTCTGCAAAGGACATGGTGACCTTTGAGGTCACTGGTGACGGTGTGTTTATGGGGTCGGATAACGGCGAACAAGCTGATCACACTCGCTATGATTCGAAGTCGCGTAAGGCATTCGCAGGTAAGGTGCTCGGCATCGTGAAGTCAACCAAGAAGGCTGGCTCATTCACCGTCAAAGCCACCGCTCCGACTCTTGCCACTGGATCGGTCACAGTGACGACAAAGGCGGCTGGCGTCGCTGCGTCGGATACAAAGGCGGTTGATCACTACAAGTTCCCTCGGACTGTCTACGTCAAGACGGGCAACAAGCCGTTACTTCCAGCAACGATTGATGCATACAATACGGCAGGGAAAGCAACGTCATCCAAGGTGACCTGGGGCGAAATTCCACCGACAAAGTATGCTAAGGCAGGCGATTTTACTGTCGCAGGAAAAACTGACGCTGGTGACACTGTCAGTGTCTATGTTGTTGTGATTGATGGCGTCGGCGCTGTGCTGAACTACTCCGACACGACGCCGGTAGGCACACCAGTTGTATTGCCTGAACAACGTCCGGTCGTGATGCCTGACGGTAAGATCCTCGACGCCACATTCCCTGTGACCTGGGAAAAGCCAGAAGCCACGAAGTGGAATGCGCCGGGTACGGTCAGCGTGAAGGGCACTGCCGAGATTTTTGGAAAGAAGTATCCTGTCACCGCGACAATCCGGGTTCAGGAAGCCTTGACAAAGGTCGGCAAGAATGTTGCCTCGGCAGCGTCGTTGTCCCAGTCGATTCCGCAGGGACTCCAGACAGACACCTTGAAAGCCATTACGGATGGTGAAACAACTGTGCCGAGCCACGATGGTGGAACTAATCCGCATGTGTGGAGTAACTACAACTACACACAAAAAGAACGTAAAGATACTGCTAGCATCGTTTTTGAATATGCGACTGCACAGAGCCTCGGTGAGTTTGAGGTGTGGTTCTACAAGGATGGTTGGTCTGCACGCTATCCGAAGGCCGATACAACGAAGTTCTTTGTCAAGGACTCGGACGGTGAAGAATGGAAACCTGTCAAGGTCAAGGAGACCATTGGCAAGGAGCAGGGGAATGTTCGCCCATACACCTATACCTTAGATCAACCTGTTCAGGCGACTTACGTCAAACTCGAAGTGACTAACAACCCTGACGAGAAGACAGGTAATAAGGATAAAAACCAGGAGGTTAAGCCAGTAACCGGCATTTCGGAAGTTCTGCTCAAGGGTGTCGAGAAATCTTTCCCGAAGAACTCTACCGTGGCGCTGGATAAGGTCACGCTCAACGGAAAAGATCTGCCGGCTGAAACGTTGAAGGCATGGAAGTTTGAATCTCCGGAGGCTAGTGCGAAGAGTTTGGAAGCAACTGCTCCAGACAACGCAGCAGTGACGATCTTGCCGCAGTACAAGGCCGTTTCGCGTGTCATTGTCGAGGCCGAAGATCACAGTGCTCAGAAGATCTTCGAAATCACTTTCGCTGGTGCACCTCACGCTGAACAACCTCCGGCGGTTCCTGCACCGGATCCGAATCCAACCGCTCCGGCCCCTCAGCCAGAGCCGACCGCTCCGGCTCCTCAGCCAGAGCCGACCGCTCCGTCGACTCCGACGGACACAGTGACACCTCCGGTTGAGGAGACAACTCCTCCAACCCAGCCAGATCCGACGGCGTCGGAGAAGGCAAGTGTTCCGTGGACTGAACTGACCCCGGCATTAAAGAAAGCCAAGGGGACAGACACTCTATCGACGGGAACACCGACGCAAACAGGCCAACCAAAGAAATCTGACGTTCCAGAAACGTCTTCCGGCCTGGCTCGGACTGGTGCAACTGTGGCAGGACTTGGTATTGCCACTGTGGTTCTCGCTGGCGCAGGAGTAATTCTGCTTGCACGGAAGAACAAGCGTTCGTAACGTGTTATGCAAAAAGGGAAGTGCTTAGTGGTGGTCTCATCGCTAAGCACTTCCCTTTTTACCCCAGCTGCAGAACCGCCGTCGCATAGAGCAGTGACAAAACGATTTCAGAAAACCCTAGAGTCATGGTGAGTTTGCGTAGTGGCATCCTTGATTTTGTGGAGTTCCAGAAGAAAAATGCCACGCGGCCTGAAAGAAGAATCCATAGCGCCACGAGAGCACCCGCATTCCATCCGCTTGCCCACAGCGCAGTAGCAAGTGTTAAACCGATGACATGGCTTGCGATAGTCAGATATGAATAGAAGATGTTGCCCCGTTCACGAAGCAGCGATTTGACGAAGGGAACGGTGGACCACAAATAGAACCCAATCGCTGCGCTGCAGACGAGTGCGCGAGTCCCGACGTCGGCGCGAATAAGAGCAGGCAAGAGCGGGTGATCCAGGTGCCATAACGACAAAGTGTGGTCGGCGGCTCGGAGCGAAGTTTCCCAAGCCACAAGGCACATCAGTGACGTTGCAAGAACTTCACTGGTGCGCGCCAACAGTGTACGCGACTGTCCGTGTGTGACAGCCCAGAATGATAACCCGGCGAAGGGGACGAATCCGATTACCCAGGGGAGTAGTGCGCCGGCAATGAGGAAGGCGAAAATACCTGCCGTCGCCGTCATGACGAGCCAGAAATAAATGGAGGGAAGAAACTTGGGTTGTTTGCGAGCCAAATACCAACGTTCAACGCAATAGAAGAGGCAGTAGCCAAAAATCCATACCGCAAAGATTACAAGATGTTGCCATGAGGGGCTGCCGCCAATCGCTCCGACCGCAAAAGGGAGAGTTGCCATCGCCCATGCACCTTTTTGGTTAGGGAACACAGAAACTTTTTTGCGAAGACGGTTTTGCGGTAGTCCGTTTTCTGGCGTGCGGGTTGGTTCACTGGTCACGTGCCTATCCTAAGCATGAGGATCGACATATCAGCAGTGAGTTGACAAACACTGAGCTCAGAGTCACAAAAACAGCATGTCAGTGCTTGACAAGCGAAAAACGAGGGCGAATGGGAATTCCCATTCGCCCTCGAGGCTTAAAACTGCTACCTCACTTGGTGCGCTTGCCGTAACGGCGGTTGAACTTCTCAACCTGGCCAGCGGTGTCAAGGATACGGCGCTGTCCCGTGAAGAACGGGTGAGACTTGTCCGAAACTTCGATGTCAATCACCGGGTAGGTGTTGCCGTCTTCCCACTCAATTGTCTGATCGGACGTACGGGTGGAACGGGTCAGGAACGTGTAGTCCACCGAGCGATCGCGGAACACCACGGGGTGGTAATCGGGGTGAATGCCCTTCTTCATTTTGTCCTCCTCATAAAAATAGAACCTGAGCCAGACTACCATCTTCGATAACTGTTCTCACAGTCCTTCCCTTCTTTTGGGAGGGTAAACACGTCACATTTATTCCCGGGGTATTCTTGACACATGAAATTTGAAGCGATTACACAGGCGGTTGCCTCGCGTCTGCCCTCACTTGAGGAGATGTACCTCGATTTTCACCAGCATCCAGAGCTTTCGATGCGCGAAGAGCGCACGAGCACAATTATTTCCTTGAGGCTCGAAGAACTCGGATACACAGTTCGTGAAATCGGCGGGGGAGTAGTGGGCATTTTGACTCACGGTACTGGCCCGACGGTGTTGTTCCGTGCTGATATTGATGGCCTGCCTGTTCGGGAGGCTCCCGACACTGCTTACGCGTCGGTCGCGACGCAAGTGAATCGCGACGGCGAGACTGTGCCAGTCATGCATGCTTGCGGCCATGATTTTCATATCACGGCTGGCCTTGGTGCTGCAGAATTCTTCGCGACACACAAAGATCTTTGGTCTGGCACATACGTGGCACTTTTTCAGCCAGGTGAAGAAAGTGGCGAAGGCGCTAAGTCAATGGTCGCCAATGGGTTGGTTGAGCAAGTCAATGCGCTCACTGGAAATGGAAAAGTGGACGTTGCACTGGCACAACACGTGTTGCCTGTACCAGTTTCTGGACACGTGGCGACGGCGGCTGGCGCAGTCTTTTCAGCTGCGGCGACATTGCGCGTCGTACTTCGTGGCCGCGGTTCACATGGTTCGATGCCTCACCTGGGGATTGATCCGATTTTGATGGCGGCTCACGTGGTCACTCGCCTTAATGAAATAGTTTCCCGGGAACTCACGCCAGGTGAATTCGGTGTGGTCTCGGTCAATGCAATCCATGCGGGAGATGCTGGAAATGTCATCCCCGATTCAGCTGAACTTCTTGTCAATATTCGTGCGTATTCGGACGAAACGTATGATAAAGAAATCGCTGCGATTCACCGTATCGTTGAGGCTGAAGCCGCAGCGAGTGGAGCTGCGGCTCCGACGATCGAAATCTTTGAAGATACGCCGGTAGTGACGAATGATATTGCTGTTCGTCAGAGAGTCCATGCCAGCCTCGCGGCAGTTCTGGGGGATGAACGAGTTGAAGAGCTCGTGCCATCCACAGCGTCAGAAGATTTTTCGATCATTGCTGATGCTTTCAATGCTCCATACTGTTACTGGGGGCTTGGCGGCTTCGCCGATGAGCAATCAGCTCAACCAAACCATTCGCCCCACTTCATCCCCGATCTCCATCCGACGTTGGAAACTGGTGTGACAGCTGCAATCGCAGGAGCATTGGCCTATTTAGGGTCATCAAACGAGCAGTGAATGGCTGTGCTACGAGGTCACGTTTAGTCGCGTGCGTCTTGGGAAAGACGAGCGATATGGAGCGAGAGGTAGGCAACTTCGTCCGTTGTTAACGTGGCATCCGTTCGAAGTTCGATGATTTCAGCGAGCACACGTGCAACTTTTGCTGCCTGCGGGTAGGAACTATTGATCGATTCGCTGATTGAACTCATCAGATCTTCAAGCTGGCGATGCTCTGTAATTCGTACGAACAGATAACGAAGATGGGTAATAAAGCGACCCACATTCACACTGGATTGCTCCAAATGTATATTGAAATACTCTTCGATGACGTCAATCATTTGCTGGATAACACCAGTCATCATGTAGGTGCCTGCGAGATTCCCCTGGGTGAAAGCCGCGTTGACCAGGTGCAACGTCAAGGCAACAGCCTCGTCGCGGGGTAACTGGACGTCCTCATATTGAGCTGTGGTGCGCAGGCGCTCATTGATCTGGGCGAGCATCTGTTGGGCTATTGCAAACTCAGCAGGGTACAGCCCCCGAACCTCTGCCTCAAGTGGATAAGCGGAATGGATGCCTTTGCGCACACGCTTCACGGAAAACGCCACGTGGTCAGCGAGTGCGATGAGAAGTGCTGGATTTTCTGCAGCGACGCCGACAAGGGGCTGAGCATTTTCGCCCGAGGTTACGTTTTCAGAGATTGGATATTTGTGCTCTGGATGTCTTGCACCGATACCGGGAAGCTGAATTGTGGCTGAGACCTCGCCGACGATGGCCACAATTTGCGGAGGAATATCAGCCAGAAGCTGACCGAGATGATCTGGGGAGCGCCCGTCTGAAGGCACAAACGTACGGACGATTGCTTTCGGGTCGATACTGTCACCTGGCTTCTTTTGGAACCCGAGTCCTCGTCCGGTCAGGATAACTTCAGTTCCGTGTGTATCTTTTGCCAGAACGACATTGTTATTAAAAACGCGCAGTACGTTCATCTCACCTCCTTTTATCGTCAATTTATTTTAGTGTACAAACCTGGGTGTTTTGAGTCGTCTTTGTCAGAATGCGGCGAGTGAGTCAACCTCACCCGCCGCATTCTTTGTGTATACAGAGTGTATACAGATCACTTAGTTGCTGAAATGATTTCCTCACCTGCGTTGACATCTACGCCAACGCGAGGTTCAACTGAGGCCATCGCGCGAGTATTGGTCACGACGACGAGGGTTGTTGTGGGGTATCCAGCTGCCTGGATCTTCTCCAGGTCAACCTCAACGAGAGGCTGTCCAGCTTCGACAAAGTCGCCCTTTGTTACCTTCGGTTCGAAACCGTCGCCCTTCATCTCCACAGTATCGATACCAACGTGAACGAGGACTTCGACTCCGGTATCAGATGTAATGCCATAGGCGTGGCCGGACTTCTGAACAGTTTTGATCTTGCCCGAGACGGGAGAAACAATGTGTCCATTGGACGGAACCACACCAACGCCTTCACCGAGTGCTCGTGAAGCGAAAACCTTATCCCCGGTCTCATCCAGTGTGATGACTGTTCCAGTGACCGGCGAAAGTACGGCAGTGGTGACAGGCGCGAGAGTTGCAACAGTTTCCGACGTCGTCGCCGGAGTGACAGCTGCTTCCTCTGCAGAGGTTGCTTCTTCGTCGTTACGCTGTGCAAGGAACTCGGCCTTCTGCTCAGGAGTGCGGTAACCAGAGATGATCACGAGCACCATCGCGGTGAAGAAGGCGACGGCAATTGCAATGACGTAGGTCAGCATCGGGGTGAAGACCGGGATGGTGAGGAGTGAGGTAAAGACGAATGCGGAGGTCTTGACGCCACCGGTTGGGATGCCCAGGATTCCGATGACGACGCCGCCTGCCAAACAGCCGGCAAGCATACGTGGGTAGATGCGCTTGAAACGCAGGTGGATGCCGTAAAGCGATGGCTCGGAAATGCCACCGAGGAGGCCTGCGGCGAGTGCACCTGCAGAGGTCTGACGCATTGCTTTGTCACGATCCTTGATAGAAAGGAAGAGGACGCCTGCGGTTGCTCCGAAGCAGGCGAAGTTCCATGCGCCCATTGGCCCTTGGATGAAATCGTAGCCAAGAGTATTGATGTTGATGAGCATCAGAGCGTTCAGTGGCCAGTGCAGACCGAGTGGGACGAGGAACGGGTACACGAGCGGGATCATGATCGCGAAGATAAATGGAGCATGTCCGTTGAGCCAGGCCAAACCGGATCCAAGACCCGAACCAAGCCAGATAGAAGCAGGCCCGATGAGGAAGGCTGTCAACGGGATCATGATGACAAGTGAAAGGAACGGAACGAAGACCATGTGAACGATCTCGGGAATGATGCGCTTGAGGCCATGGTAAACACCGGCGAGGATAACAGCCATGAAGAGTGGGACGAAGACCTGCCCACCGTAGCTGTTCAACTGCAGTGGAAGACCAAAAACATAGGCTGTGTAGAACTTGCTACCGAGTGCTGCGGAGGATGTCTCGACAGTTCCAGGAGCTTCTTGGAGTGCGCTGAATGCGGGAGTCATTACTGCGAGCATGACAGCGGCGCCGAGCCATCCATCAACCTTGAGTTTCTTCGCGGCATTGTACGCCACCATGACAGGGAGGAAGTAGAGTACCGACCCCCAGGCTGCTTCAAGGAAGAGCGCGGTTGCGGTTTTTGGAACACCTTGTTTCGGATTGAGCGTGATCCAACCAAAAGCATCAGCTGCAGATGCGAATGCAATAATAAGTGAGGCTCCAAGGAGTACTCCGAGAATCGGTCGGAAAGAATCCGAGAGGAATTCAAAGAATGTATCGATCCACGCGTACTTACCACGTGCCTTGGCGCGCATCTCAGCCTTCACATCGGCGTTCGATTTCTTTCCAACATTCGCCATCGCGGGTAGGGACATCATATCGTTGTAGACGTTTGCTACGCCGCCGCCGATGATGACCTGGTAGCGATCGCCGCTTTGGGGGACTGCGCCGAGAACACCGGGGATGGCCTCGAGTTCGTCGTTCGACACAACTGATGCATCGTTGAGCTCAAAACGCAGGCGAGTCGCGCAGTGCGTGAAGCTTGAGATATTTTCTGGTCCGCCGATCGCGTCCAGAATCGCCTCGGGGGCGTTAATTTTGGTGGTCACACCTAGCTCCTTTGCTGACAGTGGCCGTTTTTAGGCAATAAAAAAGACCCGAGATACACGAGTGCTATCTCAGGTCTTGCCCCAAAACGGGTAACAATCCTTCGGTTCGGAAACCGATCACGTAAAGCCTAACACCGAAAAATACCCAGATCAAGACTCGTGACGAATCTGGATATCAGTGTCGTTTTACGACGGGGCATGTGTGGCTCACAGTATGAGATCGATGATCGCGCTGCCTTTGGTGACTTCGCCGCGGGCGGCGGGCATCACGCGATTCAGTGAACGCGTATTAGTGACGACGATAAACGTGGTAGCGCGGTGCCCTGCCTGTTCAATTGCGTGAAGGTCAGCACTCGCGAGCGCATCTCCTACTTTTACGTGTTGTCCACGCTCGACATGTGACATGAACCCATGACCAGCCATCTCAACAGTATCGATTCCGATGTGGATGAGCACATCTGCGCCTTCATTGGAACGGATTCCATAGGCATGGCCACTTTGTTGTACAGCTGTTACTACGCCGGAAACAGGTGCTGAGAATTCTCCGTTTGCAGGTTCAATACCCACACCGTCGCCTAACGCCTTTGAAGCGAAGATCGCATCGTCAGTTTCCTCAAGCGCAACGATCGTGCCATCCACAGGCGCATAGATGTGTGCCCGCTGTCTGCCGTCAAATTCTGGGAGTGGAGTTTCTTGAGCCGGCAACGGTATCGCGTGTGCAAGGCCTGAGCCAGGGCCATCATCGGGGAATACGTCGCCCAATGGCGCCCCCGCTTCCTTAGCTACGCCAGAATCACTTGTGACAGGCGGTGTCGATGCGCTGGAGTTATCCATGAGAGGCGAGACTTGGCCTATTGTGAAATGTGTCCCGTTCGCTGACATGCCGAAGATGCGTTTTTCTCCAGGCTCTCGGTAACCCACGATCAACACGCCCAGCATCGCAACCGAAAATGCGATGGCGATAGAGACGACGTATGTGGTTGCCGGGGAAAACACGGGAATGGTGAGGAGCGATGAAAAAACGAATGCTCGGGTTGTCACGCCGCCTGTGAGCCATCCACCAACAGTTATTGCAATTCCGCCAGCAGCACATCCTATGAGAAGTACTGGATATACTCGGCGATAACGCAGATGGATCCCATATAGTGCTGGCTCAGAGGTCCCGCCGATCAACCCCGCCCAAAGTGCTGATGAAGCAGTCGAACGTGTGGCGTGGTCTTTTGCCTGCCAAGCTAAAATCGCGACCCCTGCTACTGCTCCGTAGCAAGCAAAATTCCAAGCGCCCATAGGCCCCTGAAGAAAATCGAATCCAAGAGTCGAAAGATTCACCAGCATCAGAACGTTCAGCGGCCAATGCAGCCCAAGAGGAACAATGAATGGGTAGAGAAGAGGAATTCCCAACGCAAAAAGATACGGCGCATGGAGATTCAGCCACCCCAACCCATTACCAAGGAGATTTCCACACCAGACGAAGGCAGGGCCAATCACGAACGCTGTCAGGGGGATCATGACGAGCAGGCATAAAAATGGTACAACCATCAGTTGCATTGATTCAGGAACATGTTGGCGTAAGAAATGATAGAGCCACGATAATACTGGCACCATAGCTAATGGAACCAGCACTCGCCCGCCGTAGCTAGGAAGATGAAGTGGCAATCCAAACACATCTAACGTGAAGCTCAAGGTACCCGCAGGGGAGCCGAGTTCTTCCAACCCAGCGGTGCCTCCGGATGTATGCGCAGCGAGAGTGCGGATAGCGCCGGTGAATGGAGTCATGAGCGCGAGCATGACAGCTGCGCCTAGCCACCCATCTACTTTCATCTTCACAGATGCGTTATAGGCAACGAGAACGGGAAGGAAGAAAAATACTCCTGCCCAGAGTGACTCCACAAACCACCGTTCAGGTGTGCGTCCCGTTGATGCGAATCCCGGTACCTCGCATAATTCCAAGACGATTGCTAACGCCATCACAAGTGATGCGCCGAGCAATACCCCAAGCGCTGGACGGAACGAATCAGAAAGATACTCGGAAAAGGAGTTAAAGATCGCAGACTTCCCACGCCCTTTTTTCTCCAGCTGTGCCTTGAGCTCCTCATCAGAAGTCCGGCCAAAATTCCGCATTGCAGGCAACGCCATGAATTTTGAGAAATAATCGGCAACGTTGCCACGCACCACCACCTGGTAGCGGTTATCAGCTTGAGGGAGCGCGGCGATGACGTTCGGGGCGTTTGCGATTCGCTCACGGTCAACAGTCGAATTATCTTTGAGCTGGAAACGCAGACGTGTCGCGCAGTGGATGATGGTTGAAATGTTGTCACGACCGCCGATGCCATCAAGCACCTCTTGCTGCGAATTCTTTCCAGCCACATTGCCTCCTTTACATTCGCTACCAATGGTAGCGGGAGGGTATGACAAAAGTTTGCGATCACCTCACGAAGCGGTGCGACGTTCCTAACTCACGAATGATCGAGGCTGTGCATTGATTTTTTCTCACGCATCAATATGAGTGCTGGGATTCCAGCTAATACTGACACAGCGATTGCATAATACGCTGGCGCAAGAAGATTACCTGTGGCAGTGGTTAGCATATTGACCACTGCCGGAGTGAGACCACCGAATAAGACAGCGGCGAGGTTGTAACCGATAGCCATCCCTGAGAAGCGCCCGTGAGTAGGGAATTGTTCAGGAACTGCCGACGCTGCGATCGCTGACCACCCTGCTGCGGGAGCCGCGAGCAAGATGGCAGCGGTTGTCAAAACGAGCGGAGAACCTGAGGAGAGCATCGAATAACCCGGGAAGGCAACAACTACTAATGCGATGAGAGTGAAAGCGAATGCGCGGCGTCGTCCGAAAATATCGGCAGCAAGTCCCACCAACGGTGTCACAGCGATTGCTGCGATAGCAGCAACGAGTCCCAGGCGTAACGCGGCCATCGAATCCATATTCATTGTTTCAACGTACGTTGGAATATAAGTGATCGTCAGGAAGTAGGAGGCTGAACCGACTGTGGAAATCAAGAATGATACCGACACTGCCAGCTTTTGCTTGCGCAACGTGTATGTAATAGGCGCCGACGTCGGGGCTTCAATGCGTGCGTCGTCGGTTCTTGGTGGCACCGAGCCGTTGTGATGGACATCGGTGCGCAACGCGGGCGACTCCTCCATGTACTTGCGCAGGGGAATCATACCTGCAGCGAGCAACGCGCCGAGAAGGAATGGGAGACGCCATGCCCAGTCGTGGAGCGCGTCGGTGCCGAAGACGCGGGTGACGAAAGCTGCCGAGCCCACGGCTAAGAGCGCACCCACCTCGGAGTTGGCTGCAGCCCATGATGCCGCCAACCCGCGTCGGTTCGTTCGTGCAGTCTCCGTTAGGTACACCATGATGCCGGTGTATTCGGCACCCACTGAGAATCCAGCTAAAGCGCGCAAGAGTAATACGATAATGCCACCCCACGCACCGATGGTGGCGTAGCCAGGAGTCAAAGCGATACCTGCCATTGAGATCGCCATGAGACCTGCGGAAGCAACAAGGGCAACGGTGCGGCCTCGTGTATCGCCGATGTGCCCAAAGACAAGTGCTCCGAGAGGACGAAACACGAAGCCAACAGCGGCGATTGCCAAGACGAGCAGAGTGGAATTTTCCGAATTGGGGTAGTAGGTCTTACTCAAAGAAGTTGCGAGATAAAAGAAGAGAGAGAAATCAAACCATTCGATTACTGTGCCGGAGGCAGCGATCAACATAGAGATCCGACGTGTGCGCTGATTCATCCCTCCAGCATAGCCTTTTGTATCGAGAATCCCAGAATAAGAATGTGATGGGCCTCGCCACTGTAAATAATGTGTGACTGCTACGACTGAGAATAATCGGGGCGGTATACATCGCGGAATCGGCCACAATCAGAAAATATTCTCCACAATGGAGCGTAATCCCGGTAGGGTTTCACAGGTAAAAGAACCGAAAGAAATTTTTATGTTTAAACAAATTTTGATTGTTTCGTCTGCGTTTATTGGACTTGTGGTCGGTGCAGGATTCGCATCTGGGCAGGAGGTTCTGCAGTACTTTGTCGCCCACGGTACCTGGGGAATCGTCGGTGCGGCGGTAGCGACATTGATGATTTCTGTCATCGGCGTGGTTGTTCTTCAACTGGGCTCATACTTCCTTGCGAAGGAACACTCCATTGTTTATGACCGTGTGGCTCATCCGGTCATTTCTCGTTTGCTTGATGTCTTCACCACTTTTGTTCTCTTCTGCATGGGCGTGGTGATGCTCGCAGGTGCAGGAGCGAATCTGAACCAGCAATTCGGTATTCCGAACTGGCTCGGAAGCATTATCTTGGGTGTCATTGTTTTTGCGGTGGGATTCCTCGACACTTCGAAAGTCACGACCGTTATCGGTGCAATTTCCCCTTTTATTATCGTGTTAATCATTGTTGCTTCCATCTACGCTTTCACCCACGTCGACGGTTCAGCAGCACAGATGAGTACTGAAGTTCAGACTATCACCCCGGCAATTAACAACTGGTTCTTGTCATCACTCAACTATGTCGGTATGAACTTGGCGACAGCAGTGGCTATGGCGCTCGTGATGGGTGGAAACTTCCTCTCCATCCGCGTCGCTGGCTGGGGCGGTGCCATCGGCGGAACTGCTTTCGGTGGTTTGGTGATTTTGACTGTCGTCTCACTGTTCGTCAAGGCTGAAACAGTCAAGAATGCTCCGATGCCGATGCTTAAGCTTGTTGATTCGATCCACCCCGTAGCTGGAACCATGATGTCGGTAGTGATTTTCGGGATGATCTTCAATACCGCGATTGGTATGTTCTACGCGCTTTCCAAGCGTGCAACCGTGAAGTATCCTC
Organism: Arcanobacterium sp. (ex Cirak et al. 2026); assembly: GCF_053585065.1. Lineage (NCBI taxonomy): Bacteria > Bacillati > Actinomycetota > Actinomycetes > Actinomycetales > Actinomycetaceae > Arcanobacterium > Arcanobacterium sp. (ex Cirak et al. 2026). The sequence continues at coordinate 120,133 of NZ_JBQJCE010000002.1, read as the reverse complement.
GTTACTTCAACGTGGCAATGGCCTTGCTTATCCTCATTTGTTACGGCGTTTCATTCGTCGGTTTTGAAGTTCTCGTTAACAAGGTATTCCCGATCGTTGGCTGGGTGGGTTTGGCTCTTGCCGGTATTTTGACTGTGGCCTGGGTTCGCTCGAATAAGGAGATTCGTGCTGAGTCCAAGCGACGCCGCCGCATTCGCTCGCTGCTTGGTCGGATGTGGACCGCTGGCGTGCACTTCTCCCACCTCGATCGTCTGCGTTTGCGTCAACACCTTGCAGCTTCAAATATCGACGATCGCCGGATGCATCGCCGCATGAGCCGTGAGGTCGTTGCCGATCTTCAGAACGACGAGACGAAAGACGTCGAAGAACGTTGGGAAGAAACTGAAGCACGTTGGGACGAAGAGCGTGAGAAAGTCATCGCTGAAGCTGCTGAGAATGAAGCGCGTGCAGCTGCTGGTGAGACTCTGCCCTCGGAGGGTGGCGTTGGGGCGTCCCTTGCGCCTGAAGCGATTGATGCGCGTCCGACGTCGGTGGCCAACTCTCAACCGGTGATTCCTGCCCCTGGCTTTGGAGCAGGAGAGACGTCGGCGGCAGCTGAGCGACGAGTCGATTAGCTCTAGGCATATCAGCCGCCCGCCTGACGCGGTATGTCAACGCGTGCGGGTAGGGTAGGGACGCTCGGATTCTAGGAGGAAATGACAATGTCGGCGAACGCAACAAGGTCATCGATCGTGATGGCCGCGGGCACATTGGTGTCGCGACTACTTGGATTTGTGCGCTCACCACTCCTGCTCGGCGTGGTCGTTGGCGTCAATTCCATGGCGGCGGATGCTTTCGACATTGCAAATAAGCTCCCGAATCTGATCTACATGGCGGTGATCGGCGGCGTCGTTAACGCCGTTCTGATCCCTGCTATTGTGCGCGCAATGCGTGACGGTGAAGAAACAGGCGCGGCTTTCATTAATAAGATTCTGACACTTGCGGCTGTGGGCTTGGGGGCGATCACACTGGCATTGACCTTAGCCTCTCCTTGGCTGGTCAAGATCTTTGCCTCATCGTTGCCAACGGATTGGCATCATGTGGCCGTGGCTTTCGCCTTCTGGTGCGTCCCTCAGATCTTTTTCTATGGCATGTACACCGTTATTGGCCAAGTGCTGAATGCGAAGGAAAACTTCGGCCCCTACATGTGGGCGCCGGCGTTGAATAATGTGGTTGCGTGCTTGGGCATTACCGCGATGATTATGATCTATGGCTCTGCGACGTCGGCAATCACAGGGACGGCGTCGGTATGGACTTCTGGCCGCATTGCCTTCCTTGGTGGCGTGTCCACGGCAGGCGTCGCTGCCCAGGCTCTTATTTTGCTTATTCCACTTCGACGGCTCGGTGTACGTTGGCGCCCCGATTTTTCCTGGCGAGGAGCTGGGATCGGAAAATCAGCTCGCGTGTCTACGTGGGTTTTCGCCGAAATGGCTGTCGGCATCATTCCGACAATTATTTTGACGAATATTGCAGCTCAGGCGGCAACTCGAGGTGACGCTGTGGGTATTGATCGCTCGTATATTGCCGGAAATGCGGGGTATTCGGCGGCCTATATGCTTTATTCGTTGCCACAATCCTTGATCGTCGTATCCGTGGTAACGGCAATCTTCACCTCGCTGGCAAAGAATGCTCAAGCAAAGAACCTTGATGCCATTCGTCGTGACTCTACTCGAGCGCTACAGGTGATCGGAATGTTGATGTCCTGGTGTACGATTGGCCTCATCGTTCTTGCGCTACCGTTGACCCGGCTCCTTATGGCGACGGTACCGATGAGTCAAGCAAGCGCAGTCGCTAATGTTTTGATAACGATGTCGTTGGGTCTCGTGGGAGTTGGCGCTTCGACAGTTCTTAACCGTATTTACTACGCGTATGAAGACACTCGCGGCGCATTCATGATAGGAATTCCGCTGAAAATCATGGCCGTGGTCGGCTACCTACTATCAGGTATGCTCTCACCGTCGCTGACTGTGGCGGGAATCGGATTGACGATGGCTATCACCAACACAATCTCAGTGCCACTCATGCTGTGGGATTTGCGCCGACACATCGGCAAGGTCGCTCTATGGCCAATCGTCTGGACCTACATCCGGTACTTCGTCATTTCGGTCATTTCCAGTTTCTTTGGGATTATTATTTTATCGAATCTGACAACGAGGGTTGATCTTCCGCTCTCGTTGGCTGCGCTTCAGATTGTGGTGGTTGGAACGGCGATGACAGCGGTCTTTTTCATCCTCTCGAAGTTGTTGGCAATGCCGGAGGTCGTCTATCTTGAGCGGATGGCCTTTGGTATTTTGGCGAAGTTCGGCATCACACGAACCTCGCCGCAGCTTGCGCGCCATGGAAGGAAAGAACATGATCGATAATGTGTTACCGGTGATTTTCGGCTACGACATTTCCGCCTATTCCTTTGCTCGGCTGTTCCACGAGTATGGCGGCTACCGTTCGTTGGTGGTCGCCGACGCCGATCGAGGGCCGATTCAATATTCGCAGCTTTTTGATGTACGAAAGATTCCTCACCAGGTGCGTCAAGACGAAGATCTTTTTTACGCTGAGTTAGCGAAGATCGAGGAAGAATATCCTGATCGCCGGCTCCTCCTCTTGGTCAATACAGATGATGAGGTGGAATTTGTGTCGCACCACCGCGGGCGCTTGGCGCGGTGGATTATTCCGTATTCGAGCGAAGATGTGATTGAGCGCGCATCAAATAAAGATTCCATGGCTCAGCTCATCACAAACCTTGGATTAGCTGTTCCTGCCCGCATCGGTATTACTATTGCTCCGCAGACGGATACCGACGTCGCGAATAAGCCACAACATTCGCAGGAAAATGATGCTTCAGCGTCGGCAGACCGTATGCGCGAACGGTGGGCGCAAAGTCTGCACACTCTTCAGTTTCCGGTGATCGCGAAGCCTCAAGACGCTCGATTCTCCCTGGATCGTTGGTGGAATCAGGGCCTGCGTAAGGTGAAAGTTCTGCCGACGTCGGCTGAGGCTCTCTGTTGGTTCGACGAACTCATGCGCAATGGCGTGAACACAAACTTGATCGTCCAAGAACTCATTCCTGGCCACGATACCGCGCAGTGGTTAGTCAATGGCTATGTCAACTCTGCTGGTGAGATCAGTGCGATTGGAAGTGGGCATGTCTTGCTGGGGTTGCATCAACCGGCGTACATCGGGAATGCTGCGATTGTTTTGCTTGAGAAAAATGACGAACTCATTGATCAAGCCGCTCAAATTGTGAAGGCTACTGGCATCAGGGGCTTCTTCTCGATGGATGTCAAGATCGATCCCCGTGACGGCACTGCATACTGGCTTGATCTCAATCCGCGTATTGGGCGTGGGCACTACTATCTCAAGGTCGGAGGTGTGGATCTTGCAAAGGCTGTGATCGATGACGTCGAGGGGCGGTCTGGACAGTTCCAGACCAATTCGACGACGGGAATTTTCTCTATTATTCCGCAGGCAATTGCTACACGTAAATACGTTCCTGACGCTGAACTGTGGCAGAAGGTGAAGGACGCGCGCAAAGTGGCAAAGGTAGATCCGCTTGCATACTCACAAGATCGTCACCTCAAACGTTGGATTTACCGCACGCTTCACGGGGTCAATGAAGCGCGTCGTATGCGTCAGTTCTACCCTAAACCCACGTACACAGGGTTCTAGATCGGTGCCGTTGACGGAATAACGTGAGCCCGTGGCTAGCCCTAAGTTTGGGGCTAGCCACGGGCTCCACGTCTTGATCCAGTGAAGGTGGGTATCAGATCGCGGCTTGTGTCAGCTTCGCGGCGAGGGGAGAGATCACGAGCTGGTACGTGCCGATGAATTCCTCGACATTGCCGTTCAATAGCCGCTTGAACTTCACAACAGACGCATCTGGCGCATCGGGACTGAAGTTCCCCGAAACCCCGAACGTGTTGTATGTATCGAGACCGTGTTCGACTGCCCAGCGGAAAAGCGATCCTTCAACGGGGTAGTTTCGTGCGAACTGGACAAATCGTTTGTCCATGCCACCGAGTAATCCCACGAGTTCGTTCCCACAGCGGAATGCCAAAGCACCATTGATCGCGATCTTCTCTCCATACTCATCGAGAGTTGCTTGTGCTTGAGAACGTTGGGCGTCATTCTGCTCAAGCGCCTTCTTTTGCTGAGCGAGTTCAGTGTCACGCTTAGCCGTCTGCTTACGTGCTTCGAGAGTCGCAATGCGCTCTTCAGTTGCTTGGCGATCGGCGTCGAGCTCTTTAAGGTAGCGAGCCGGATGCATATAGGCAATACAGAGGAAGCCGTTCTCTGGCCCGACATCTTTCATCAGCTCGCTGAAGAGTGCGATCTGGTTGGCCGAAAGATCAGCCATCTCGTGTCGATCTTGCGCGGCTGAGAAAAGCCCAGTGAAGGTATCCCATGCCTGCGGACCTTCAAACTTTACTTCGACGCCGTAGCGTTCAGTATTGCGGAAACGGCGGCGTAGCGTTTTCGAGATTGATCCGATCGCTTCGTCGAAATTCATCCCGGCGATATTTTTGGTGTAGATGTAGCGAATCTGTACGTCAGAGCGCTCATAGAACTCAGCATCAACATATGAAAACCCACAACGACGAAGCAGAGCATCCGCGTGGGTACCTTGAGGAAGATCTTCCTCAACGATCTCAATATCTTCGTAAGCGTTCTTCGCCACGATCGGGTTCACATCGACTGTGAGTACGTTTCGCTTTGCTTTGAGATATGAACGCAGGCCATCGAAGAATGCTGTCACACCGGCGTCGTCGCTCCAATTCAATGTCGGCCCGTAGGTGAGATGCGCCTTGCGGAAGAATTTCTTCCACGGCTGGTATGTCAGCACACCAGCACCGGTGACAGTCCCGGAGGAATCCTTGATTCCGACGAACTCGGCTTGTGCGCCGATAGCTATCTTCGCATCAACATAGGCGGGGAGCTGGGGGATAAAGTGGCGGCGGTTCGCAATAAACGTTTCGTATTCGGATCGAGTCAGCGTCACAAAATTCATGTTTCCCATTCTTCCTTATTTTCGCCAGTAATAGGGGTAACGGAGCCAAGTCGGTTCCGCATTGATACGTCGCCAGTGTCGATCTGGAAGCCTGTTCGCAGGCTGGAATGATGTGAGGTTCTGGAACGTCAGTGAGAATGTCCTTGGACATACAAGTGGTGGGAGCACACCTGGCAAAGCCGAGATGTGCTCCCACCACTGCTGTAGTGAATCGTTATGCTCGCTTCCTGGAAACCACCAGTGTGCCGCCGACAGCGAGTGCCATCAGCATGAGTGCCAGTGCTTCCGCAACTCCGCTAGCGCCGGTATGAGAGAGGTTTGAAGGGAAACCGGCAGCCTTGAGCTCGGAACTTGTCGGAGTACAAGGCTTGCCCGACGCCGTCTGCCACTTGCCCTGTGGCACCGATTGGGCAGCGTTTGCAGTTGTTGCTTGCGCGCCTGAAAGCACCTGCGGCCCGAAGTCGAAGTGACCCGAGTTTGCATTTCCGGTGCCACCGACGTTGAAGGTCAAAGTGGTCGAACCGGTGATGCGCTTGCCATCTTTGGTCGTCGCTGACATTGTGAGGCCGACTTTGTAGATGCCAGGCTTGGAGAACATCCAGTTCGGGTGAACGTGGGTATTCGCTGGGATCGTGGCTGTGCCACCTCCACGGTTACCGTTGCCAGAGAACCACAGATCGCCCACGATTTGGCCGAGCTGGGAGCCAGAAGTGTAAACTTCCATCATTCCCGGCCCGGAGAAAGACGTCAGAGAAATTGAGGTCGATCCTTTGATGTTCTCCAACGCGGTCGGATGCTGAGTATTCATTCCCACCCAGGGCACACCGTTAACCTGCGCAGATGAAATCATCCACACTGTGGTGTTCTTCGGGATGCCGCCAATGGACTGCGGAGTGCTTGTCTTTCCTGCGTTACCAATCCCGAAGGTGAGCGAGGTAGGAGAGACCCACTTAGCTGGGACAGAACGATCATCCTTCACCAGGGGCACGATGTTCATGCCCGCTTTTCCTGCTGCTGGCTGAGCCGCTGCAACAGTGCGTGCCGACTTGTCAGGGACGAAGAGGCAGGCTTCACGAGTGGAAGCACCGCTTGCTGCCGGAGCGAAGGATGCACCCGAGTTGGAGACACCAGTGTTGTCATCGCCGGATTTCCCTGACTGCCCGTGATTGCTGGTGTGCTGGTTGTTGTCAGCAGAATTATCGTGTTCGTTTCCTGTCTTTTTCTTGCCGGATGCGGTCTTCCCCGCTAATGCTTTCGTTTCATTCGGGAGCTTGGTGGAATCTCCCACGATGAATGTGTAAACGCCAGTATTCGACTTGACCGCTGCTCCACCTTTCTTCGGGGTGGACTCGGCATGGACAGTGAAACGGTAGATGCCGGGAGTTTCAAACATCCAGTTCGCATGAACGTGAGCTGGGGTCGCTTGATTGATGTAATCACCGTTGGAAAGATTGAAATTACCAGACTTCAGGGCTGGCTTTGCATCGCCGAATGGGCCGCTGAGGAACAGGAATGCTCCGCCGGGTCCTTCCACTTTGTCAAAGACAATCTTTGTTGCCTCAAAGTCGGGGCGAACAGCTCCTGTGTCCCAGCCGGGCCATACCATCTTCTTGGTGTCTGCGCCGTTTGCTGGCAGGAAGAACCCTTGTTTTGGCAACGTGGACGGGAAAGTGTTAGGAGTGTTGATCTGACGATCGTCCTTAACACGTAGCGCAATACTCTCAGGCTTATGCAGTTGCGGCTTTCCTTTGGTATCTTCCTTTGCGCTCAAAGTGATTTTGCCGTCCTTGGCGACAACGTTGAAGAGATCGAAGTGGCCGTGATCGAACACAGTGACCTGGCCTGCTTGAGGCGCTGCTGGTTTCTTGTGTTCATTCTGCTTTGCAGCGTCGTTCTTCTCTGCGGGCTTATCCGAATCTGAGGGTTGACCTGGATTCGTGAGTGAACCATCAGTTGCCTTCGGTTGAGGTGTCTCGTCACCGATAAGCCACGTGTAGGTTGCTTCGTTGGACACGATACGAACGGAGTCTGCCTTAGGTAGCCCCATCAAAGCGCCCGCTGCAAGCGCGCCCTTCGCGTCAGACGCTTGAACTGTCATGGTGTACACGCCAGGAACGGTGAACAGCCATGAGGTGTGAACGTGCATTGGGGTTTTTTGCAAGATTGCGTCGCCCGAGTTGAGTTCCATGTTGCCATCGACAAGTGGAGAGATAATCTTGCCGTTCGCAGACGGATGGAACATGAACACCTTGCCATTCTTTGGCGTAGTGACCTTATTGAAATTGATCGAGATGGGTCCAAACTGTGGTTGAACAAGGGAGGTGTCCCATCCTGCGAACGGTGCATAAGTTTGGTCATCGCCACTGCTGGACAGGAGGTAACCCTGTGGTGCGGTCTTTCGGGCAAGGCCATCTGGAATATTCTGTTTCGATTTGTCGCTCACACGCAAGAAGAAGCTCTCTGGTGCACGCAAAACGGGTTGTCCGCCGGTAGTGTCGTCCTTGGCGTTGAGGATGAGTTTCTTGCCCTGGGCAACAACGTTGAACAGATCAATGTGTCCGCTGGAGAGCTCAAGCTTCTTTGCCGCGGGGTGTGAATCGTGGTCGCCATTGCCGGATGTATTGTCAGCCGGAAGTAACTTTGTCCACGGGATGGAGCCTTTGTCTGACGGAGTGGTGTTCTCCGGATTCGGCTGGACCTTCTTGTCGAGTTCAGACAGATCGCCTGCGGCGTCCTTGTGAGGATCAGCAGGGTTGGGCTTAACAAACCAGTTGTATGTCTTGACTGCTGATTCAATTTTCCCATGTGTGCTGTCGGCGACGGCCTTGACCTTTATGACGTATTTGCCTGGCTTGGTGAAGACCCAATGGAGGTGCTTATGGAACGAAGGTGGCACGGAGTATGTCGCCCCATCTTCGACGTAGTACTTCTTATTATCCAAGAATGGAGCAGGGAGAGCCTTGAGAGCTACTGGATCGAAACCGGAGTTATCGATGAAAGCAAGTTTTCCTGGGCCGGTAATAGATTCAAAGACAACTTTTGCGTTCTTTAAGCCATTCTTTGTGTATCGGTTTGAGGCGAAACCTGGGTAGAGGCCATTTCGTGCTTTCGTCGAGGGAGAGATGTAACCAGCAGTTTCGCCGCCTGGGAGGTTGTATCCTAAGCCGGTTTGGTAGGTATCGGCCTCCATAATAAACCGTGCGGACTCAGGGGTACGAACGACGTTTCGATCGGTAATATCTTCCTTCGTCAAAAGATCAATTCGTTTGGGTCCAAAAGCGTAAATGTAGAAGGCATCGAGATGTCCACCTGTGAGGTCGACGGGGTTGCTGAGCGGCTCCCACGACTCTTCTTGGACTTCCGTTGATTCAGATGATTCCTTGTCACTGTCGTCAGCGTCTTCGTCGTCCTCGTCCTCGTCTTCATCGGTGGCTGAGGTGTCGTCCGAATCCTCGTCGTCGACAGACGTCTTAGTATCGTCCTCGTCAGTCTTGGATGAGGTATCGTCGTCGGAATCCTCATCTTTGTTGTCGCTTTCAGTTGTCTTTTCAGGATCCTTCACCGTTGTTGTTTTTCCGCCGAGATCCTCGGCTCGAACACCCTCGGGGCGATCTTTTGCCGTTGGGTCATCGCCAAGGCTCTTGACCTCAAATGTCTGGGACTTATCGGCGTCAGACTTTGTTACCTCATAGGTTTGGGTGACTGGAGTACCCTTGATGACCTTGCCATCTTTGACTCCCAGCGGAGTCGCGGTGAACGTGTACTTTCCTGCGTGCTGGAAGTACCACGATCCGTGAGTGTGGCCGAAAACGGGAAGGTATGAACCGTTTTTCACAAAGTATTGGTCGCCCGCCAGGACAGGCATAATCTTTGTTTCGTCAGTGGGGTGGTTGCCATAAATCGAGAACTCGCCCGGGCCCTTCACATCGCTGAATAGCACACCGTTAGCGGTGAAGCCGTTGCTGCTGGGGACACCGCTCCAACCGGGCGAGAAATATTCGCTCTGGCTTGTTGTGTAATACGCCTTGTGCCCGGTCTGAGCGAAAACCTCGAAGTTCGGTTTATCTTCTTCGTCGAGGCCAGAATTGGGATCATCGATGTAAGCGGTTTTGTCGATCACAAAGGTGGCATTGCCGTTATATGTATTGTTGCGGAGGCCGTTTTTCACCTGAATCGTGGGAACACCGGAGACGGTTACGATTGAAAAACCGTCGGTGTGGTCACGGGAGAATACGTTTCCCTCTGTGGCGCTTGCTGTCACAGGAGTTATTGACATGAGAGCAAAGCTAGCTACCGCCGCGGTTGCCGCGGCTTTGAGCGCTTTCAGTTTCATTCGTATTTCTTTCTAATCTAATGCTGTGAGCATGAGGAATCGATAGAAATTCCTAAGGCGATGATAACAAAAATGATTACTATTCTCATATAGATGTGGGTGAGAAATTTTCACTCCTGGAATCGGCCAGCGGGCGCCTGTATCAACGCTGGTATGATTGTGATATGTCATTAGCCGCCATGGAACTTGATTCTTTTACGTCACCTTTCGCCCATGAGGCGCTTGCACTGTATCGCGAAGCATTTCCTCCAGCTGAACGAGTCCCGGAAGATGACATCACACGGCTCATTGGTGAAGGCAAGATCCAGGCGACGGCCTTCCATGATGGTGATGCTTTTCTTGGTGGCACAATTTCCATGTGCTGGGACGATATCTTCTATCTCGTATTCCTCGCTGCTCACTCCCAACAGCGAGGCCGCGGAGTAGGCAGTGCAATCCTCAAGTACTACCGCGATCTTTACCCTCAACACCGGCATATCCTCGAACTAGAAACTCTTGATGATCCCCACGCCCCGAATCCGCAACAGCGTGTGGCACGTGAGCGTTTTTATCTGCGTCACGGATTTAGTTATGCGGGCTTTTCATCGATCGAAGAAGGCGGAGTCTTCGATTTCCTGATTCGCGGCGGGAATATCAGTCTGGGTGAAGTGAAAGAAATGATCGAAGACAAAATCGGTGCTTGGCAGGTTGAACTCATCGAACGCCCTCGCACGAGTGCCACACATTTTGTGTGACGTTCGTAAGAAGGTGACTTCTTGCCGTACTCGGCCCAACTCAGAGTCCTAAAATGAAAATGTGAGGGAAGAATTACTCCAGAGGTTCTTGCGCTACAGTGCAATTGAATCGCAATCAAACGCAAAAGCCAACCAAGTCCCATCCACACCCGGACAATGGGACATGATCCGTCTGCTCGAATCTGAGCTCAAACAATTAGGTGCACACAATATTTTCGTGGACGCGCACGCCTGCCTCACAGCAGTTTTTCCAGCAACCGGCGTCGGGCCGTCCATCGGTTTTTGCGCTCACGTCGATACTGCCGACGTCGGGCTCTCGCCGCGTGTCAATGCGCAAGTTCACCACTACGAAGGTGGAGATATTGATTTAGGGAACGGCACGCTGTCAGTTGCCGAGTTTCCTGAGCTTGCACGCTACGTGGGGGACACCGTCATCACCACTGACGGTACTTCGGTGCTGGGTGCAGATGACAAAGCTGCGATCGCGGAAATGATGACAGCCTTTGGACGTTTGGCAGATTTCCCTCATGGAGAAGTCCAGGTTGCGTTTGTTCCTGACGAAGAGATCGGTTTGCGTGGCGCAAAAGTCCTCGATATGAATCGATTTCACCCTGATTTCGCCTACACCCTCGATTGCGGGCCGGTGGGCGAAGTTGTATGGGAAACATTCAATGCGGGATACGCACATATTGAGATCACGGGAGTGGCGGCTCATCCGATGAGCGCAAAAGGTGTTCTTGTTAATCCGTTACTCATTGCGGTCGACATCGCCAATGCCTTTGATCGCAGTCAGACTCCTGAATGCACCGATGGCCGTGAGGGGTATATCTGGGTTCAGGAAATGGAGGGTAACCAAACACGTGCCACGCTCACCCTCAATATTCGTGACCATTCACGCCAAGGCTATGAAGAAAAGAAAGAGCGCGTCCGTATCGTCGTCGCCGACGCACGCGCACGCGAGCCGCGCGCTCAGATCGAGCTTACGGAAGAAGACACGTACGCGAATATTGCCGATTCGATGACAGATGACAATCGCGTCGGCTTAACGCGGCTTCTTGACGCATGTGCGCGAACCGGCATCGAAGTGAAACCGACCCCCATGCGCGGCGGCACTGATGGCTCGTATTTCTCTACTCTCGGTCTTTTCACGCCGAATTTTTTCACTGGCGCTCATAATTTTCATTCACGTCATGAGTTCCTACCCCTGGGATCGATGGAATGTGCAACGCGCATTATCCTCGAGCTCGTTTCTGCGAACCAACACAACTGAAAGGGAAAAGTTGATAGAGCTACTTTCTGCGCAACCACTCCTGACCGTCTTCCTGGTGGTTACTCTCGGTGCGCTCCTCGGAATGATCCCCTTCGGGCCGCTCAAACTCGGCGCTGCCGGCGCACTGTTTGTTGGCCTTCTAGTGGGCAACTTTGTCCCTGAGATGGGGAAAACTCTGGGGCTTGTCCAGAGTCTGGGGTTAGGTTTGTTCGTCTACATGGTTGGCATTAGCGCTGGACAGACGTTCTTTTCCGATTTGCGACGACAAGCGAAATTCATCTTTTCGTCTGTACTGGTTCTCGGCGTCGGCGGCGCTGTTGTCGTCTTCTTAGGCAATGTGCTGGGGCTCTCGCGTGATCTTGGCATTGGTATCTTTGCCGGTGCAATGACGACGACCCCAGCGCTCGCGGCTGCCACTGATGCTGCAACGAATAAGGATGCACCTGGCGTGGGATATGCCCTCGGGTACCCGATGGGTGTGATCGTGGCGATCATCCTCGTATCAATCGTGGTGGGACGCAAGTGGGGCGAGAAGAATGACATCCCATCTCGTTCTGGAGACCATCTCTCCGCTGTCACTGCCATTGTCCACCGTCCAATGCCTGTGCGTGAAGTTCCTGGATGGAAAGAGCAGCAAGTGCGCCTGTCCTACCTGCGACGAGGGGATTCGGTTCGTGTGATTTCTCCAGGCGAAGAGTTCATTGAAGGTGACCGTGTCGTTGTGGTCGGGATGGCCGACGATGTCGATGTTGCCGTCGATGCGCTCGGTGAAGTGGTTCCTTCCCATCTCGCTGATGACCGTTCAACAGTTGATTTCCGCCAATTCCTTGTCTCTAATGATGATCTTGCCGGACGGAGCGTTGTTGAGCTCAATGTTGGTGGCCGCTTCGGGGGTGTAATTACACGTATTCATCGAGGTGACATTGAAATGCTCGCGGCTGACGACATGAACCTCGAACTGGGGGATCGTGTACTCGTGGCCTTCCCTCGCCGAGAATTTGATGCGTTGAGCTCCTTCTTTGGTAACTCGGTACGCCGCATCTCCGAAGTCGATGCAATTCCCATGGGCTTAGGCATGGTTCTAGGCTTGTTGCTGGGTATGGTTCAGTTCACCCTTCCGGGCGGTAGCTCGTTCTCGCTGGGAGCAGCTGCTGGTCCGCTCGTTGTCGGAATGATCCTCGGATACCTTCAGCGCACGGGGCCGATTGTATGGCAGCCGCCGATGGCTGCGAATTTGACCATTCGTCAGCTCGGTCTGTTACTCTTCCTCGCCGCCGTCGGCATCGCCTCCGGACCGGCTTTCGCAAAAACGGCTTTCACTCCGCAAGGCTTGCGTGGTGGTCTACTTGGCCTAGCAGTTGCCGTTATTGTTCTTGCGCTCACCGCAATGATGGGTAAAATCCTCGGCTTGTCTGCTCAGCGCACTGCCGGAGCGATGGCTGGCATCCTCGGACAGCCCGCCATCTTGGCGTACGCGCAGGGGAAGGTCAACGATGAACGTATCGAGTCTGGTTATGCCGCGCTCTTTGCTTTTGGAATTATCGTCAAGATCATCCTCGTCTACCTTCTTGTTGCAATCTAGCGATTGTGCTGGTTGTGACGAAGAAACAGCAAAAGCGATCAAAACACTGATCGGTTTGTATGAATTTCGGGCAACACACCCGATAACTCGCCGTTTTGCCCGCTTATCCGTTAGCTTTTTACATAGCGGTTCAACCGAACCCGTCAGACATATCCGTTTTATCGAGAGGAAAATAATGTCCCTCAACCGCACTGAGCTCATTGCAAAGATCGCCGAAGAGGCCGGCCTCACGAAGACCGACGCCGACAAGGCCATTTCCGCTCTTCAGACCGTTCTGGTTGACGCCCTTGCTCAGGGCGATTCGGTCAAGATTACAGGCCTGATGTCCGTTGAGCGCACCGAGCGTGCAGCTCGCAAGGGTCGCAACCCGCGTACCGGCGAGGAAATCCAGATCCCTGCCGGTTACGGCGTGAAGATCTCCGCTGGTTCCAACCTCAAGAAGGCTGTTGCTAAGTGAGCGATCGCTCATAGAACACTCATCTGAAGGAGGCACCCACGGGTGCCTCCTTCATTTTCTGAGGAGAAAAGCAACGGATATAGTCCCAAAACATAGGCAAGGATCTTCCTTGAGGAGAGTGATACTCAATTCTCGGATGTGGTGAATGCCCATTTGCTGGAGGTATGAAATCGTCAGATGCAGAACTAGAATGGAGCACATGATTACTCCTTCGTATGGTTCATCAGAGCTTGGTTATCCGGATCCAGGGCAGCCCGAATCAGCCGGCGGCACCGCAGTTCTCGAAGAGGTTCGCGAAGAAGTTCAGCCTGGCGATAACGAGCGCTATGCACACTACGTGCGCAAAGATAAGATCATGCGCTCAGCTGTTGAAGGACGTCCTGTTGTGGCGCTGTGCGGAAAAGTTTGGGTGCCGATGCGCAATCCTGATCGTTTTCCCGTGTGTCCCACGTGCAAAGCGATCCATGAATCGATGAAGAATGGCGGCGGAGATTCATCCTGGCCATTTGGCCCGAACGTGCCTGGTGATCAATGAGCGCGGGCGGTCACAGCCGGCCTTCTCTTTTTTCCGCTGAAAACCTTTCTCCTTCATATCCTCAACGCGCTGCGTGGGGGACGGCCGGGAGTCTGCGTGCGTGGCAGGCAGAGGCGCTGGAACAATATCTTCGTGACATGCCGCAAGATTTTCTTGCGGTTGCGACCCCAGGTGCAGGTAAAACTACGTTCGCGCTACGCGTTGCGGTGGAGATGCTTGCACGTGGCAAGGCTACTGAGCTGACAGTTGTCTGCCCAACGGAACATTTGAAGTACCAGTGGGCAGAGGCGGCAGCTCGCGTCGGCATCCAGCTTGATCCTGACTTTTCTAACTCCCAAAGCGGACTCGGGCGATCGTTCAACGGGGTGTGTGTGACCTACGCGCAAATTGCGCGTGCTCCGATGATGCATCGCCACCGCACGTCGGCAAAGAAAACGATGGTGATTTTGGATGAAGTGCACCATGGAGGAGATAACCTCTCGTGGGGAGACGCCATCCGGGTTGCCTTCTCTCCGGCAGTTCACCGACTGTCGCTTACCGGTACACCGTTCCGCTCCGACACGGCGAAAATTCCGTTCATCACCTATGAACCTGATGCGGACGGTATTTTGCGTTCACGTGCAGATTACTCCTACGGCTATGCCAACGCTCTTCACGACGGCGTTGTGCGCCCGGTTATTTTCATGTCCTATTCGGGCGAAATGACGTGGCAGACCAAGCACGGCGAGGTCTATCAATCCACATTGGGAGAAGCGTCAACAAAGGACGTTACGTCGCTTGCATGGCGTACAGCTTTGGATCCAGGTGGTGATTGGATTCGCGCTGTGCTCGCTGCTGCTGATGACCGACTCAGTATCGTGCGTAAAGGAGTCCCCGACGCCGGTGGTCTAGTCATCGCGACGGATCACAAAACTGCGCGTGCCTACGCTACGATCCTTGAACAGATTTGTGGTCAGAAAACAACGGTTGTGCTCTCAGACGATACAACCGCATCCGACAAGATTGCCGAGTTCTCCGCTAACACAAAGCGTTGGATGGTTGCCGTGCGCATGGTGTCGGAGGGTGTGGACGTCCCGCGACTCTGCGTCGGAGTGTATGCAACCTCGACATCCACACCTCTATTCTTTGCGCAGGCAATCGGGCGTTTTGTTCGTGCACGTAAGCGCGGCGAAACTGCTTCGGTGTTCCTTCCATCTGTGGAAGTATTGCTTGGACTGGCGGGTGCGCTCGAAAAGGAGCGAGATCACGCGCTGGTAAAGAAGCCAGCCCAAGAAGGGTGGGATGACGACGCCGTAGCGCAAGCGAATCGTGAAGAGACGGCGTCGGACGAGGTCAACGGCCCGGGATATCAGGCTCTTTCCTCCGACGTTACCTTCGACAGGGTGGTCTTCGACGGAGCAGATTTTGGACAGTGGGCTGAAGTCGGATCTGATGAAGAAGCCGACTTTCTCGGTATCCCAGGTCTCCTTGAACCCTCGGAAGTGACACAACTTTTGCGTCAGCATCAAGCTGAACAGGCTGCAGCCTCGAAAAAACGTGGTGATGGACCGTCACCAGTGATGGATTCGCGCAAGCGTCGTGAAAAGCGCAAGGAGCTATCCAAGCTAGTGGCTGCGTTCGCGGCAAAGACCGGCCGACCTCATGCACTGATTCACACTGAGCTTCGCAAAGCCACTGGTGGCCCCGATGTTGCGAGAGCTTCACTTGAACAGATTGAAGCGCGGATACTCAAAATCCAGCGATGGTTCGTTGGGCGGAAATAAAACATCAAAAAGATGATGGTGGGGAGCGGAATTTGCTCCCCACCATCATCTTCAATGCACGCTGCTATTCGTCGTCGCCGTCGAAGATATCTTCGAGGCGAGTAGGGATACCTGGTTCGCCTTGAGACAAGCGCCATGCGGCATAGGGTAGAGCGGCGCGAGAGTTGCGATGACGTTCCGCAGCCAACGCTAGTGAATCAGGCTCCCGGTACATTTCGTTGATGACGCCGTTGTCGATTAGTGTCACCTGAAGTGGGCGTGCGTGTTGGGAAGCGAGATAGTCTAATCCTTGTTGATAGTCGCGCGCAGAAACAACGACTTCTTCAACAGCACGACCAGTTTCATCGTGACGACGTCCGGCGATCTTCAGCCCACCCACCGAGGACTTGTGATCTGATTTTTTGGAGACCTCTTTCCATGTGCCGTCAGAGTTTTCACGTGCGACAAGTTTGTAGACGAGCTCCGCCGTCGGATGACCGGAACCAGTGACTAGCTTTGTCCCCACACCGTAAGCGTCCACAGGAGCAGCCCCCAGGGCGGCAATAGCATATTCGTCAAGATCTGATGTCACAGTGATCTTGGTGGAAGTTGCGCCCAGTTCGTCGAGCTGCTGACGAACTGTGAAAGCTGAGGCCACAAGATCTCCAGAATCGAGGCGAACGGCTCCGAGCTCGCCTCCAGCTACACGGGCGGCTTCGACTGCCTTCTTCACGCCTTCTGTGACGTTGTAAGTATCAACGAGGAGGGTTGTCTGCGTCCCCATGGTTGCAATCTGTGCAGCGAACGACTCTTCTTCGGAATCATGCAGAAGTGTGAAGGAGTGTGCCGCCGTACCGATCGGCTTAATGCCGTATTTGCGCGCAGCCTCCAGATTTGAAGTTCCCATGAAGCCGCCAATGACTGCTGCGCGTGCTGCCGCAACTGCTGCGATTTCGTGAGCTCTCCGTGCGCCCATGTCTAGGCATGGGCGATCATGAGCTGCCGTTGTCATACGCGATGCGGCAGTGGCGACCGCGGAATCGTAGTTCAAGATCGAGAGCAGAACGGTTTCCAAAATGCAGGTTTCGGCAAATGTTCCGCGAACGGTCAAAATAGGAGAGTTCGGGAAATAGCATTCGCCTTCCGGGTAGCCAAACATCGAACCTGAAAAGTGGTAGTTTGCCAGGAAATCCAACGTCTGTTCAGAGAGAAAATTTTGTGACCGCAAATAGTCGATTTCCTCGACACCGAAGCGGAATTTCTCTACAGCATCCAATATTCGTGCAGTTCCTGCGACGACGCCGTAACGCCGGCCGCCGCTGAGGCGCCGTCCGAATACTTCAAAAACAGATTCGCGAAACGCTGTGCCCGAATGAATCGCCGAGTCCAGCATCGTCAGCTCGTACATGTCGGTGAGCAACGCCGTGGAAGTTGTGGTCATAGAGTCTACAGTAGTGTCCATCGTGTGACCGCGCCTACTTTTTGATGGAAAAGGGTGTGAAAAGTGTGGCTAAATGCGCTATAGGTATAGCGGCTATGTACCGATTCTTCGGTAGAATTATCGGGTGCCCGTTGACAAAGATATTGCGAATCCTCAAGAAGAAACTCACCTGACGCCGGCCAAGGTTATTGGTTGGCGTACCGTTGTACACAATGATCCGGTCAACCTCATGGGATACGTGCAGTGGGTATTCGAGTCGTATTTCGGAATGGACATCGAATCTGCCTATCAATGCATGTTGAAAGTCCATCACCGTGGACGTGCGATTGTGTCCACTGGAAGTCGCGAAGCGATGGAAAAGGACGCTGCAGCAATGCATAAGTTCGGTTTACGTGCCACGATCGAGGAGGACGCACAATGATGGCGTTTCGTCCAGTGCGCGGGGGATACGAAGCGCGCGCAACCGACGATGAGCGTGCTATGCTCGCTTCTCTTGCCAGCGACCTGGTATTCATGATGGGCTCAGACATGGATCGTGAAGTTGAGCGGCGTGAAGAAGTTGCTCAGCGCGAGGGCAATACGGATGCAGATTTTTTTGATGCTCTTGAGCTTGAACTTGCCGGTGTAGAAGAAGCTGCACACGCCGCCGTCGCCGACGAGCCACAGATGACTTTCGACGATGATCTTCCAAGCGATTACGCTATGGAAGCACTCTTTCCAGACATGAGCGAGAACCCACAAGATGCTCAAACACTGCGAGAGCTGACAGAGGATTCTATTGCTGGTGCGAAAATCGAAAATCTCACCACATTTTTTATGCAACTTGACGCCATCGAGACTCCCGCCAACGCGAAGGATACTGCAATGGGCATTGGCGATCGTGTCTGGGTGTCAAACGAGGATGCATCCGCGTGGCTTGCATCTTTGAATGATATTCGTTTGGTTCTTGCCGCTCGTTTGGAAATCGATTCCGATGAAAAAGCAACGGAAATTTTTGAACGTGCGGGTCTCTTCACCACGCATTCGAGTCGTATGGCTGACGATATCCCGGAGGTATCTACCCCTGAAGATATGATGGCGGTACTGTACGCGATGTCGACCTGGTGGCAAGAATCGCTCGTGGCTTCTGTCCGGGCGAAGGAGGCGCGGCGATGAATAATGCACCGATCGGAGTTTTTGACTCGGGAGTTGGCGGACTGACGGTCGCTCGTGCAATTATTGATCAGCTCCCTGGGGAATCCATTACCTATATTGGCGACACAAAATATGCGCCATACGGGCCGCGTCCCATCGCTCAGGTGAGAAAACTTGCTCTGGGCGTGATGGATCAGTTAGTGGGTCAAGGCGTCAAAATGCTCGTGATTGCGTGCAATACAGCGTCGTCGGCGGTGCTTCATGACGCTCGTGAGCGCTATCAACGTGTGGGAATTCCTATTATTGAAGTGATTCAGCCAGCTGTGCGCCGTGCGATGGCGTCCACGCGCCACCGCAATATCGGTGTGATCGGCACTCAAGGAACAATCAGCTCGGGCGCTTACGCTGATGCGTTCGCGGCTGCGGTGGATGTGAAGCTCACGATGCAGACGTGTCCAGCATTCGTGGAATTTGTTGAACGTGGTATTACTACTGGTTCTGAGTTGCTTGAGAAAGCTCAGGAATACCTCACTCCTGTTCGTGACGCCGGTGTCGATACTCTCGTTTTGGGCTGTACTCACTATCCCTTGCTTACGGGTGTAATTTCTTATGTGATGGGCGATGATGTCACGCTAGTGTCGAGTGCGGAAGAGACAGCAAAAGACGTCTATCGAACATTGGTTGCGAACGATATGCTCGCCGATGGGACTGATCCCCAATATCGTTTCATGGCAACGAGTGATCCCGACGAATTCGGCCGCCTTGCGCGTCGTTTCCTTGGTCCTGAAGTGATGGGGGCGACGCAGATCAACCACGAGGAGGACAGCGAATGAAACTCACGGTGATCGGATGCTCAGGGTCGATGTCCGGCCCGGCGTCGGCGTCGTCATCTTATTTGGTTCAGAGCAATGCCGGTGGGTCAGTGCTCTTGGATCTGGGAGCAGGAACGATCGGGAATCTTCAGAACCACATCGATCCGCTCAGCATCGATGCCATTGTGCTAAGCCATCTTCATGCTGATCACTGCGGCGATCTTGCGGCCATGCACGTGTATCGGCGCTGGCATCCAGATGCGCCGGGCACACCCATACCTGTGTATGCTCCATCGGATGCGGGTAAGCGGTTGCAACAGCTTGCTGATGATCCGGCCGGTGAAGACTACAGGCCAGAGTTTCATTTCCATGTAGTGCGTCCGGGCGACAGCGTTGAAGTCGCGGGTTTGCGCATGACGTTCTGCCAAGCGTGGCATACGGTTCCGGCTCTCGGCATGTTGGTGGAGGATCTCACAGACGGAGGACGCATCTTCTACACCGGAGATTCAGATTTGAGTGATGAGCTCGTCGCTGCGGCTTCTCAGGCCGACCTGATTGTGTCCGAAGCTGCGTTCGAAGAAGGACGAGACACCGTGCGTGGAGTTCACATGACGGGCGTTCGCGCTGGCCAATTGGCTACCCGAGCTGCCGACGCGGCCAGTCGTTTCCGGCCCGATGGTCAGCTTGTGCTCACCCACCTCCAGCCGTGGACAAGCGCTCAAAAGACACTTTCGGATGCTGCAAGCGTCTTTAATGGTCCAATCGATACTGCACGCAAGGACGCGCTCTATTCAATTTAAGGTTATCTCTATGCCTGGTTCGCTAAATTTGGAGGAAAGTATGAAAAGAAAAAGGCCTGTTGCTGTAACGATTTCATTGTTACTCGCACTTTCGGGGGGGGTGTTCATCAGTAGCAAGTAAATCTCATAGTGATGAACCTCTCGCTTCCAGTGCTGATCCGGATGCTATTTCCACATCGGTTATTGCTGCACGTGCTTCAGTTGAGTGGAAGAAAGATACGCTCAACCTCGGGTCGAGTGGAGGAAAGTCAGAAATCGTCTCTTTCGAGGATATTAATGCAGATGGACACGATGATGTGTTGCTACTCGGAGAGGATGGTTTATTGCAATATCGCCAGGGAAACGGATCTTCTCATTTTTCTTCGCCCAAAAACCTAGGCAAAGTTACAGATGCGTCTCACTTGTTCGGCGGGGCTGATTTTAATGGGGATGGACGCTCAGACCTTTTCTCAATTAATTCGGCTGGAGAACTTTTTGTCCATCCCAGTGAAAAGAATTTCCGCATTGGTTCTCCGCAACGAATCGGGGAAGGTTTTTCAGATGTTTTGTCTTCCTCAGTGACGGGAAAAGGCATTGGAGGATATCCAATGTTCGTTATGCTCCGGAGCAATGTACTCGAAATTCTCCCAACGAATGCTGAACACAAACTACTCGACCCAATCAAGATTGATGGCCCATGGTCGAGTGTCCAGTCCGTGACCTTCGGAGACGATATGACAGGTGACGGTATCGCAGATTTGTGGACAACGCTCCGAAATGGCGAATTGCGTCTTTACGCGTTAAGTAATGTGGGCAAGACACATCTCATTTCTTTTGAAAAAATGGGGAGTAAGTGGACAAACGCGAAGCGACTTTTTGCGGATAATGAAGCGAAAGGAATCTATGCCACCTTTAAAGATGGTGCAGTAAAACGTTATTCCGTGAAAAAATTTATCCCACGTTTTCTCGCTCAGGAGGCACCAAAGTTTTCTCCTGAGAATGCTCCTACATCAGCTTCCCTCATTGGAAAGAATGTCAATATTGACTTTTCTCATCCGCAGGCACAAGTCTCAATTCCCAGCGGCAAAGACTGTCACATCGGCATCTCGTTTTCGAAAGTCATTGAACCTGCGGGTTGTCGATACGGTTCTGGTGATCTCACGGTGATGGTCGCCGGAGATTCTCATGCTGCTGCGTGGGCTCCCGCAATGCAAAAATTGGCCGGGGAAGGTTACTTCTCCCTCGAATACAACACTCGTGACGCGTGCTCAATTCAGAATCGTGGCCTCACAGGAGAGGTGACTGAGTATCCTGCATGTCTGGAGTGGAAGAAGAGGGTTGTCAAGCGGATCAAGCAGAATCCTCCTCAAATTTTGATGTTGAGTAATTACGTCTACTCGAAGAACATCACACTTCCAGCGCACGAGGCTGCTATGCGTGACCTACTCAATGAAATTCCGCGTACTGTCCAGATTGTCTTTATTCGTGATACCCCACGTTTTAGAGAACATAACATTGAATGTCTCTCGCGAAATCTTGAGAATCCGGGGGCGTGTGCAGTGAGTCGAGACGAAGGTGAAGATCAGCGTTATTTCAATGTCAACAAAAAGCTCGCAGCCGAGTATGGTGCGAAAATTTTGGATTTGAATGATCATATTTGTGATTCCTCGAAGTGTTACCCAGCAATTGGGGACACGGTTGTTGCGAAAGATCAGCATCACCTCACACGTGACTTCGCGGAGAAAATGACACCAGCTGTACTGTCCGGCCTGAAATCGATCGGAATATTGAACTAGTCATTCTCTGGTGTGGTGGCAGCGCCTGTTTTATCTCTCATCATGTCGAGCGCGTTATGCTTGAGACATGACTGAATTCTCTCGCAAAGACGGGCGCGCCACCGATGAACTGCGTCCAGTAACCATTACCCGCAACTACCTCGAAGCTGGCGAAGGCTCAGTTCTGGTGGAGTTTGGTCGCACGAAAGTTTTGTGCGTGGCCTCTTTTACCGCAGGTGTACCGCGCTGGCGTAAAGACTCGGGCCTTGGCTGGGTGACCGGTGAATACGCGATGTTGCCGCGTGCAACCGATACTCGCAACCAGCGCGAGTCAGTCAAGGGCAAAGTCGGCGGACGAACACAAGAAATCTCTCGCCTCATTGGCCGTTCACTTCGGGCGGTTGTCGATTTTGAAGCACTCGGTGAGAACACCATCGTCTTGGATTGCGACGTGCTTCAAGCGGATGGTGGCACCCGTACAGCCTCGATTACCGGCGCTTATGTCGCTCTGGCTGACGCCGTCGCCTGGGGAATCGCCAACGGACATATCCACCCACGAGCAGGCAAGCCAGTGTTGCGCGATTCAATTTCTGCAATTTCTGTCGGCGTAATTGATGGCCATGCGTGCTTAGATTTGCCGTATGAGGAAGACTCGCGCGCGCAAACTGACATGAATGTGGTGATGACCGGTAGTGGAAAATTCATTGAGGTTCAGGGGACTGCTGAAGGTGAGCCTTTTTCGCGTACTGAACTCGGACAGTTGCTGGATTTGGCGGAAAAGGGTAACCGTGAACTGTCACAGCTTCAGAAAGCGGTATGCGAATGAAACTTATTTTTGCCACCCATAATGCGCACAAGGTTGAAGAACTTGAGGCAATTTTGAGGCCACTCATCCCGGGGCTAGCAGGGATTGAGGGCGCAGCCTCGTTGGGAATCGATGAACCTGTTGAAGATGCTGTGACTTTTGAAGGAAACGCCTTGATCAAAGCGCGTGCAGTGGCTCGAGCAACTGGGCGCCCAGCCCTCGCTGACGACTCAGGTATCAGCGTGGATGTCCTCGGAGGGGCTCCGGGTATCTTCTCTGCAAGGTGGAGTGGTATTCACGGCGATGACATGGCCAATGTTGCACTTTTATTGGCTCAGCTTGCCGATGTTCCATTGGAACATCGGGGCGCGGAATTCATCTGTGCTGCTGCTCTAGTGATGCCGGACGGACGTGAATTTACTCAGCGTGGTCGTGTGCGTGGCACTTTGCGCGATGAACGTAGTGGCGAAGGTGGTTTCGGATATGACCCGATCTTCCAACCGGAGGGATGTGACGTAACGGCTGCTGAGCTGACACCTGAGCAGAAGAATGCGATCTCGCATCGCGCACGAGCATTCAGTGCATTTGCGCCTGTGATACGTCGCGAGGTCTTTTCTCAGGCGCTTTAGTACCACTAGAGCCGCTCGCGCGTGTACCCCAAAAATGCGAGCGCACGCTTGACGATTTCTGCGTGTCCCGGCGTCATTTCTGCACACAGCTCGCGTGTGTAGAGATCGCCGGGGTCAAACCACGTAAAACCTAAGGCGTCATTCTGAGGTGAACAATCCCCCGAAATGGGGACAACGTAGCAGAGCGCGACGGCGTGCTGCCGCGAATCGAAAAAGCCCTCTCCCGGCGTCGGGAAGTATTCGCCAACAGTGAACGGAACCATGGAAGCAGGAATTCGCGGTAGCGCCATGAGCCCGAGATCCTTTTCAAGGTGGCGTACGACAGCTGCTCGCACAGTTTCATGAAAGAGAACTCGACCTGAAACAATCGATCGTGAGATGACGTCATCGCCGCCTTGAAGGAGGAGGCCGACAGCTTCAACTTGGCCAGTTTCGCTTAAGCGCACAGGGACCACATTCACGTAGAGCATCGGGACTTTGTTGCGCACAAATTCCAACTCTTCAGGACTCAGCCAAGAGGCCATCTCTTCCATTCCATCCATAGTGTCATTGTGCCTTCTGAAGGGAAAGAAAAGTGAGAGTGTGCGCCACTGGTGAACGTATGAGTTGGCCGCACCATGCATCTTCTCGTCACCGAGCGTGGCATGATGTCGATATGACGAAATACGAAAAGCCGATGATGGCTCTCGCCGCGGCCTTTGCAACTGCCATGGTGGCGCTTGGGTGGTACACCCTGATTAAATCTGGATGGAATTGGATGGTTCTGATCCTCGTTCTCGTAGCAACTGCACTCGCAGCGGGGAGCTGGTGGGCATTTTCATCGAGGCATTTGAATGCAGTTGCTGGCTGCATGTTGGGAGTGGCTTTTTTGACGCCGACGGAACTGGGCTACGTTCCGATGATTGTCGGGTTCGTGGTCTTTGCTCTGTTGGTGAGTCTGCGGCTTTTCAATGAACTAGATCAAGGAGGGACACGATGACATTCGAGGTGGGACAGAAGGCTCCTGATTTCACATTGCCGACTGTCGGTGGAGGGGAAGTCACTCTCCACGAGGTTATTGCTCAAGCAAACAAGGGCGTTATCGTCTATTTCTATCCACGTGCAATGACGCCGGGTTGTACGAAGGAAGCATGCGATTTCCGAGATAGCGAGAATTCGCTGAAAAGCGCTGGATATTCGGTGATCGGAATTTCGCCCGATTCTGTTGAACAACTTGAAAAGTTCACACAGAAGGAATCATTGAACTTCCCATTAGCATCGGACGAGGATAAGGCTGTGGCAACTGAATGGGGAGCTTACGGCGAGAAGAAAAACTACGGCAAGATCTCAATGGGAATCATTCGATCAACGTTCGTTATCAGTTCTGAGGGAACCTTTATTCAGACAATGTACAACGTTAAGGCCACCGGACATGTGGCGCGTGTGCGCAAAACTCTGGGTATTGACTCTTAGAGTTTTTCTTTTGTTGCTCTGACCGCTATGCTAGGGGAGCACGCGCGAGTGGCGGAATTGGTAGACGCGCTAGATTTAGGTTCTAGTGCCTTCGGGTGTGGGGGTTCGAGTCCCCCCTCGCGCACCGTTAGAATGGCTCTATATCAACGCTTTGTAAATACGTTAAGCGGTGGTTGCACACTCTGTTGCACACACTCGCGCAAAGCATCTCCGCAGGTATTGACAGGTAGAGTACGCATGGCCGCCTCAAGACAGAAAAACCAAAATGTCACATCACCTTGATGTCGTGGTTTTCACGGCTTTCTGTCGCTGCTTCTACAGGGACATGTGGTCTTTTGGCACCCTGAAAATCAATACTCGAGCCATATCTTGAGCTGAAATACGAAATTCAGGGTGCTAAAAGACAGAAGCTATGGGTATGGGGTGCCGGTCGATCACTGAAGTGCTCCCTGAAAGTTGGACTCGATAATTGAGTTCCTTCTTTCAGGGAGCACTTCACACAACCGGCACCCCCATACCCATGTCAAAGTTTATTTCTTCGACTTATCAGCCTGCGCGCTACCCGAGTACAACTTCTCGATCGCGGAGGCGAAGCGCCGATTAACTTCGGCACGCTTGACCTTGAGCGATGGTGTCAGGAGCCCGTTTTCCACGGTGAAATCGGTGGGAAGTACGGAGAATTTGCGAATTGATTCTGCGCGTGACACTTGCTTATTGGTTTTATCGATGGCACGACCCAGCGATTCGAGTACAGCAGGATGCTTCGCTGCAGTGTACATGTCCATCGTTGTTTCGAGTCCATGAGCTGCAAGCCAGCCAGGGAGCATATCAGCATCAAGTGTGATGAGAGCTGCGACGAAAGGACGCTGATCACCGATCGCAACAATTTGTGAAATCAACGGGTGTGAACGCAATGGATCTTCGAGAACAGCAGGGGAGACATTCTTGCCGCCAGCAGTGACAAGCAGTTCCTTCTTTCTGCCTGTAATTGTCAGGTAGTTGGCCTTGTCGAGCTCACCGATATCGCCAGTGTGGAACCATCCCTCAGAGTCGAATACTTCATCCGTTGCTGCTTGATTGTTGCGGTAGCCGCGGAATAAATGCGGCCCCTTAATCATGACCTCGCCGTCATCGGCGATTTTGTACGATGTCCCTGGCATTGGCAAACCAACCGTGCCCATGCGGATCGCCTTGGGAGGATTGACTGACGTGGCTCCTGTCGCTTCCGTCAGGCCATAGGCTTCAAGCACCTTCAAACCGATTCCACGGTAGAAGTGACCTAGGCGCTTCCCGAGTGGTGCGCCCGCAGAAACTGCCCAATTCACCTGTTCGCCGATCACATCAGTGATCTTAGACCACACAAGCTTGCGGGCGATTTTAATCTTGAACGCCAGGAAAAGACCTGCATGGCGTGAGGATGAATCTACGGCGACTTGCGCAGCCCAGCGGAAAATCTTGCGTTTAATGCCGCCACCCGCCTTGGTCTCCGCAGCATTGTAGATTTTCTCCAGAACGCGCGGGACAACGAGCAAAGCGGTGGGTTTGAACGACGTAATATCTGCCACCAGGTTTTTGATATTAGGGGCGTGTCCAGCCACTCCATTCCCGGCAATAATAAAGTAGAAAACCACGCGAGCCATCACATGTGCCATTGGCAGGAAGAAAAGCACACGAGTGTCTTTCGTCGTCGTGACCGCGGGGAGGAACTGATGAACTTCCAACGTCGTGGACACAAAATTGCCGTGAGTGAGTTCCACCCCTTTGGGATTTCCTGTTGTTCCAGATGTGTAAATCACCGTGGCAAGCGAATCCATCGTGAGGTTCTTTTTACGACGATCAATTTCCGCATCGTCCACGTCTGCAGCAGCAGCGTAGAGCTGAGAAATTGCGTCACCAGCGAATGAGACGACCTTCATGAGCTCTGGGGTCGCAACGGATTCGACAACCGCTTTTTGCGCTTCGGTCTCTGTGATGACGTATTTAACGTTGGCGTCCTCGAGAATCCATCGAACCTGTTGAGCAGAGTCAGATTCGTAGATTGGTACTACAACGAGTCCTGCCGACAGCGCTGCCATATCGATGAGATTCCAGTTGTAGGAGGTTGCGGCGAAAATAGCGATCGAATCACCTTCCGCGAGTCCTTCCCCGACAAAGCCTCGCGCAACAACGCGAATATCAGCCTGGAACTCCGCCACAGTCATCGGTGACCATGTGCCAATCGACACTTGGCGTTCGATTGCCACCTGCTTTGGCGCGCGCTTCTCCCTCTCATCAAGCATCCACGGGATGTTCATCCAGTGCTTGGTGTGAACGAGGGACTTGCGGGTGACGCTTCCGTCACGGTTCTTCTTCATCAAACCTTCTTTCTTGGCGGATTCGCAGGTAATGCCAACTTTAAGAGCGTGGCGCGTTGAGCGCTACCGCATTTGTGAGGACATCGGCTATCTTTTTCCGGAGTGCACTCCCATTTGTGTATGCTTCGCGCTGAGCAACAACGTATTGAGCCCGGCCTTGCGGGGTTTCCACCGGAATAGGTTCGATGCCGATTGAGCGAGAATCGTAGGGGCTTGCAGCTTGGTCAATTCGACGTGCGGCTAGCGCAACATCGTACGCCTCAATGGTCCACTCGCTTGGGAAGATATGAGGGAATTGCAGACATACCCGCAGTAAATCCATTGTGACGTGAATGCAGCCAGGTTGCTCGTTATTCATCACTGTTTCATAGGTTGGTTCAGTGGCATTGAGTGGTCTGGCATCTGGTTGAAAAAACTGAAAGGCGTCAAAGTGAGTGCATCGGATATGTGCCTTTTCCACGACTCGGTGGGTTTCTTCTTGCCCGAGCCGAAGAGGGAGTTGATGGCGCAGGTGAGGAGCGTGATAGACCATCGCCCATTCGTGCCATCCAAAACATGAAAAATGGGGTTCACGTTTGAGAAGTTTTTGTTGAAGCTGAGCTTGGAAGGTTAGCCCCTTCGCGCGCTCCTCAAAGTAACTAGGTGAAAGAACGACGACGTCGTTATCCCTTACGTACCAGCGATTAGATGAGCGTTTCTCCCACCACGCGAGTGCTTTGGGTTGGAGGGGACGTCTGAGTCCGATACCACCGTCGTTGCAAATTCCTGGGTGCCACACGGAGAACCTGCCGGGGCGCAGCGGAAAGTACTCATAGAGAAAATCTTCCATCGCGTTGGGGACGTGGGTGCTTTGACGCTCGAGGCGGGCTTGTGTTCGGCTTTCTGCAGCTTCACGGTGCGCAACGACGCGCGGCCACCACTGTTCTTCTTCCAGCACAATCATGAAACAAGTGTGTCAGGTTTTGTCCTAAAGTGAGTACATGAAGATTGCGCGACTTTCACTTGAATCCGGTCCACGTTTTGGTGTGGCTGACGACACAGGTAACTATCACATCATCGCCGGTGATCCGATTTATTCGGGTATTGAGCAGACGGGAAAAACTGTTCGTCAGCAGGAAGCAAACTTGGTATCTCCGATGATTCCACGCTCAAAAGTTGTGGGCGTTGCAGGGAACTTCGGCCAAGACGCTGATGGTCTTGTCTTCCTCAAGCCGAACACCGCAGTGGTTGGGCCGGATGTGCCGATTACCATCCCCGCCTGGTCAACTTCTGTAGCAGTCGCCGGTTCGCTGGCAGTTGTCATTAAGCGTATTTGCAAAGACATTGAACCTGAGCGTGCCCAAGATGTGATTTTCGGTTATACCGCAGCCATTGACGCCACCGACGAAGGTGCACTGGCGAAAGGACAGCTCACTGAGGCGAAAGGCTTTGATACCTCGTTGCCGCTGGGGCCGGTCATCGAAACTGCGCTGGATCCGTCTGGATGTGACATCACTGTAGAAGTGAACGGCGAGGTTCGAGCCAGTGGAAATACCGCGGATTTCACGCAGTCAGCGGGGGAGATTGTTTCTCGTATGTCAAAGATCTTCACGCTTCTTCCTGGCGACGTTATCTTGCTTGGTCATCCAGGTGAACTTGTTCCCGTGAAAGCTGGCGACGATATTCACCTGACGATCGAGGGAATTGGTACTCTGCGAAATCCTGTTGCGTAAAAGTACGCCCGCTAACGGGGTGGCACATCATTGATGATGTGCCACCCCGTTAGCGGAGTTTGAGAGCTGCTTCGATAGGTTTGATGACTTCGTCGAATACGGCTGGCGGTACAGCAATCATCATCCGGACAAAATGATCTAAGCCGGGGCCTTGCTCGGAACCTGGAGTTAATGCGAGTCCAAACTTTTCGAGGTGTGTCGCTGCATCGACATCTGAGGGGAAAAGTCCGAGTGACTGCGCGCCTGAAAAGTTAAGCCAGGCGATGTATGTCGCTTCCATTGGGGTTAATCTGACACCTGGCCATGTCGCTGCACGTGCGGCAAGTTTATCGCGGTTGGTTCGGATGACTTCCAAGGCGCGTCGTTGCCAATCCCAGCATTCGTTGTAAGCAACTGTTTGTGCCACAATACCGAGCGTGGAGACCGCTAGCTCACCGGCATCGAAAGCAGGCGCTAACGTAGTGAGATCGTTTGCGTTTGTAAAGATTACTTGTGCTGCTTTGAAACCAGCAAGATTCCACCCTTTCGATGCCGACGTCGTAGTGATCGACTGGCGAGCAGAGTTTTCCGACACGGTGGCGTAGGGGATATGTGTCCCCTCCATGACGAAAGGGGAATGTATTTCGTCGGCGATGACGCGTGTGTGCGGAAAACGTTCAAGAAGTGCGTCTAAGGAGGCGAGTTCTTCGGCTGTATAGACGCGTCCGGTGGGATTGGCAGGGTTGACCAGGAGGAGCATTGCTGCGCCGATTGTGAGCTCTTCTTCGAGAGCAGTAAGGTTAAAAGTTATTTTCCCATCGTCATCGACAAGCGGGATCTCGACCATCTTCCTGCCCGTGCGAGGTATGAGATGGCGGAAACCTTTGTAACCAGGTGTGAAAACGAGGATGCGTTCGCCAGGTCGAGAAAGCAAAGTGATGAGCTTGCCGACGATAGTGACCACATCAGGGGCGATTCTCACGGATGTCGGATCTACTGTAAGTCCGTTGCGTGCGACGAAACTGGTGGTTGCTTCACGCAGACCCTCGAGTTGATACGGTTCCAAATAGCCCACTCCGGGGCCAGTAAGATATTGACAGATTGCATGTTGGATCTGAGGAGCAGTACCGAAATCCATCTCTGCTCGCCACAATTGGAATGGGCGTTGTGGGTTGGCCCACTTGACTGAGCCAGAGGAGCGAAGGTCATCGAGAGTAGAATCAAATCCCATATATGGAGCATAGTCCACTGTGGGGCTGGCCACCGCGAAAAGCGCGGAGCAATGTTCACATGATTGTGTCGGCAGTGAAAGTGCTGTGGGCCACTTCTTGCTCAGGACGTTCGACTGCCGCCGGCGTCAAGAGGGGACTAGAATAGGAACACTATGACTACTATGCCTCCTGCGGATACAGTCCGCGTTCGTTTTTGTCCGTCGCCCACCGGCACACCGCATGTCGGCATGGTGCGTACCTGTCTTTTCAACTGGGCTTATGCCCGTCACGTCGGCGGCACTTTTGTGTTCCGTATTGAGGACACTGATGCTGCACGCGATTCCCAAGAGTCCTATGACCAGATTCTTGATTCTCTTCGTTGGCTGAATCTGGATTGGGATGAGGGCGTGGAAGTGGGTGGCCCGCATCCGCCGTACCGCCAAAGTGAGCGCATGGATATCTACAAAGATGTGGCCGCTAAACTCCTTGAAGCGGGGTACGCCTACGAATCTTTTTCCACGCCACAGGAAATTGAAGACCGCCATCGAGCCAAGGGAGAAGATCCGAAGCTTGGATATGACGGTTTCGATCGTGATCTGACTGAAGAACAAAAGGCTGCGTTCCGTGAAGAAGGTCGCCAGCCAGTGTTGCGTATTCGTATGCCTGATGAAGATTTGACCTTCAACGATTTAGTTCGTGGAGAGATCACGTTCAAGGCTGGCTCTGTGCCAGACTATGTGATTGTTCGTGGTAACGGCGATCCTCTATACACGCTGACCAACCCGATCGACGATGCGATGATGGAGATCACCCACGTTCTTCGTGGCGAAGATATTCTTTCGTCGACGCCACGTCAGCTGGTTCTCTATCGTGCCTTGATCGAACTTGGAATTGCCAAGTGGACACCGTACTTCGGGCACCTGCCTTACGTGATGGGGGAGGGAAACAAGAAGCTCTCCAAGCGTGACCCAGAATCGAATCTTTTGCTTCACCGTGAACGTGGCATGATTCCTGAGGGATTGCTCAATTACTTGTCGCTTCTGGGGTGGTCGTTCTCCGCAGATCAGGATGTCTTTTCTCAGGCTCAGCTCGTGGAAAAGTTTGACATCCACGATGTCAATCCCAACCCAGCACGTTTCGATGATAAGAAATGTGTAGCCATCAATGCTGAGCATATCCGTATGCTCGATCCGGCTGATCTTGCCGTTCGTCTCGTTCCTTTCCTTTTCAAAGCCGGTGCGCTGTCGAATGAGGATTACGATCTACTTTCTGATACCGAACGCGCCTACCTCGATGCCGCTGCGCCGCTTGTTCAGACCCGTATCCAGCTCCTCGGTGAAGCTCCAGCACTGATGGGGTTCCTCTTCGCAGGGGCCGATGAACTCGAATACAACGAGAAGGCAGTCGGCAAACTCAAGGATTTCACGCCGGACGTTCTTATGAAAGCATCGCAGGTGTTTGGTGAGCTTGAGGAATTCACGCCCGAAACAATCAAAGCGGCCTTTGATGAGAAGGTTGTCGAAGCAATGGAAATTAAGCCACGTTTCGCATACGCTCCTCTGTTTGTTGCGATGACCGGAACCAACGTGTCAATCCCCGTAGTTGATTCGATGGCCATTCTCGGTAAGGATGAAACGATCAAGCGTATTGAACGTTTCATCGCCACGTTCTGATACGTCCAACAGGGGGTGAAGACAAGAAAAGCTCTTGTCTTCACCCCCTGTTGGCGTTCAAGTGTCGCGAGGGCTGGGTATTGTCCTTGGCTATTGCGTGAGGACGCTCACTCAATCTAGATTTGCTTCATTGGATAAAATCTGGCTATTATATTTTCGTTGTGGTTCGGAAAGAGCCCGCGCCATATTGGGGTATGGTGTAATTGGCAGCACGAGTGATTCTGGTTCATTTAGTCTAGGTTCGAGTCCTGGTACCCCAGCGAAATAGCTGATAGCTATCTCAAGCGATTATTCGCAAGGCCCCGTTCGTCTAGCGGCCTAGGACGTCGCCCTCTCACGGCGGTAACACCGGTTCAAATCCGGTACGGGGTACGAATTAGAAGCAATTCTAATGTCAAATAAATAAACAAGGCCCCGTTCGTCTAGCGGCCTAGGACGTCGCCCTCTCACGGCGGTAACACCGGTTCAAATCCGGTACGGGGTACAAGTGAAAGGATCCGATCAATCGATCGGATCCTTTCTTTCTCTTTAGTGGTGGTAGGGAAACAGTTATCTTTCCCTACCACCACTAATTGCAAGTGTCTAAACTCAACACAACATCAGAAGGAACCATCAAGCTTTGTCTCAACGACAACCTTCTGATTGACGAACTCCTTCAAGCCCCATTCGATCAATTCGCGGCCAAAACCGGACAACTTCGTGCCACCAAATGGTACATCTGCCTTCACGCCTGTGGGCTGGTTCCAATAGACCATGCCTGTATCGAGCTTGCGAGCAACATTGGTGAAACGTTCCTTATCTGCCGTGAACACAGAACCACCCAAACCGAACGGTGATGCATTGGCTACCTCGATCGCTTCAGCCTCATCCTTGACTCGGTAAAGCTGGGTGACTGGACCGAAAAACTCTTCACGTGAGGTCTCCGAACCGGCAGGAATATCTGTCATGAGGATTGGTGCAAAGAAGTTACCAGTTTCAGGCATCTCGAAATCGAACTCTTCAATCGTTACGCCGTCGCGTGCCTTGGCCTCTTCGACTTGCTTCTTCAGCCCGTCTACAGCTGAGGCTGACGATAGTGGTGCGAGAGTTGTCGCAGGATCCATCGGGTCTCCCAGCACGAACTTTGTCACTTCATCGCGGTATGCCTCAAGGAAACGCTCGTAGAGTGAGTCGACGACGATGAGTCGCTTCGACGAGCAGCACACCTGTCCGCCGTTCCAATGGCGCCCGAAGGCTGCCCACTTTGCTGCCTTCTCGACGTCGGCGTCATCCAGAACAATGAATGCATCAGCACCACCCAGTTCCAGAGTGGACTTCTTGACGTACTTCGATGCTGTCGCGGACACAGCAGCGCCTGCGGGCTCCGAGCCGGTCAAGGCGACGCCACGCACGCGTGGGTCGGAGAGAATTTGCTCGGTTGCATCGTGCGAGGCGAAGATATTCACCAGCAAACCTTCTGGCGCGCCAGCACGACGGAAGAGCTCTTCCATCTTCAAAGCTGATTGTGGAACGATCGAGGCGTGCTTGAGGACGATTGTGTTGCCAGCTGTAAATTGCGGAGCGCCGATACGAATCACTTGGTAGTAGGGGAAGTTCCACGGCTCAACTGCGTAGATCACTCCAAGCGGCTCGAAGTATGCTTTCACTTCGCCATCGGCAAATCCTTTTGCAGGGATGACTTCTGGAGCGAGAAGTTCCTCGCCTTTCTTGACGTAGTACTCAAGCATTCCGACGCACAAGTCAACCTCAAGTTCAGCCTCACCGATCAGTTTGCCCATCTCGGTGGTGAGAACTTTCGCGTACTCGTGGCGTTCCTCTTTCAGGATCTCAGCAGCTTTTGCGAGTACTTTTACGCGCTCGGAGATTGGGCGATTCTTCCATTCCTGGAAGGTGTCATCAGCTTTCGTGATGGCTGTTTCAACATCTTCGCGGGTTGCAGTTGGAAACTCTGCTTCAACTTTTCCTGTAAACGGGTTCGTGGTTGCGTATGTCATTGTTAACTCCTCACTTATCGCGCCGTTGCGATAAGAAACTGTGACCGACTTCATTGCCGGATTTCTTCAAGCATAGCACCTGGATCCGGCGTTATGGGCAAATAGTCCTACGTCCATAGCGAACTTAAGTCCTACTTCTTCGTGGACGAGTGTTTTCGTTGCACAGATATCAAGAGTGTGAGGAGATAGAGCGGGCGGATGCGGTCAAACCTGATGTCGTTAAGGAAAGTCAGTATTTCTGCACGACATGCCAGGCAACGTCATCCGCCCGCATGATGGGTTTCACCTTAGGCAAGTCCTCGACGTTCGAGGAGAGCCGTGGAATCCGGTTCATGACCAACGAGTGACAAGAACGACTCCATGACAGGGCGTGAGGAACCACGTGAAAGTAGCTCATCGACGTAGCGACGGCCGACGGTGCGATTGAACCCGCGATCCTCGCCTTGCTCAGCCCACCACTTTTGAACCTCAGCAACCAGCACATCGGCCCATAGGTAGGAGTAGTAGCCGGCGTCGTATCCACCCGAGAAAGTGTGAGCAAAGTACGCACTGCGATAACGGGGTGGCACAAAATCGATGCCGTGGGAAGCGAGTGCCGATTGCTCGAAGGCATCGACATCCTCTGGAATCGCATCGGGTGAGAGTCGATGCCACTCCTGATCCAAGATCATCGCAGCAGTGAGCTCACTGGTGGCGTAGTCTTCGCCAAATGTCCTAGCGGACACGAGTGCGTCGATCAGCTCCTGTGGCAGAGGTTCATCGGTCTTGTAGTGCCGAGCATAATTTGACAGAACCTGTGGATCCCATGCCCACATTTCGTTTAGCTGCGAGGGCATCTCTACGAAATCGCGAGGAACATGTGTTCCTGAGCGTCCTCGATAGGTGACATTTGAGAGCAAACCGTGAAGTGCGTGGCCAAATTCGTGGAAGAGAGTGATGACGTTATCCCAGGTTAAGAGCAACGGTTCGCCATCCTTTGGCTCAGGAAAGTTAGTGTTGTTCAGAATGACTGGTTGAGTGCCATCATGAGCTGAGTTTAACACCACAGAGTGCATCCACGCTCCGCCCTTCTTCCCTGGGCGGCGATAGTAGTCAGCTTGGAACAAGCCAATTCCATGACCATCTTCGTCCTTGACTTCCCAAGTCAACATCGTCGGGACATAACCAGCGATATCGGGACGTGGAATAAATGTGATGCCGTACAGCTGCTGAGCAGCAAAAAATACGCCCTTTTCCACCACATTTTCCAGCAGAAAATACGGACGCATCGCGTCATCGTCGAGTCCTAGACGTGCACGCAATTTTTCTGCGTAGTAGGGCCAGTCTGCCGCAGTGAATTCGTCAAGACCATCAGCATGTGCCATCGCGCGTAACTTCTGGCTCTCGGTTTCCACCGCTTCCATGGCCTTTTCTATGACGGAGTCGAGAAGCTCCATGATTTTTTCTGAAGATCCTGCCATCTCGCGTTGGGCTACTACTTCCGCGTGGTGGGGGAAACCGAGTAGTGCAGCGCGTTCAGCACGCAATGAGACGATCTTCTTCACCAAAGCCCGAGAATCCGACGACGGGTGTGCTCCAAGACCGCGGCTCAGCGACGCCTCATGCAATTTTCGACGTGTCTCATGCCGGGCTAGCGTAGCCAAAGGCGGTTGCGATGTGAAATTTGTCAGAGGGATACGATACGTGCCGTTGTCTTGACGCCAATGCTCAAGCTCAGATGCTGAAGCTCCTTCGAGTTCAGTAACGTCATCAATGATGAGCGCATTATCCGTCATCGCTTGCACAACGCAATGCCCGAATTCGATCGTTGCCGAAGAGAGCTCTTGATCGATTTCCTGCAGGCGTTGTGCACTTTCGCCTTCTAATTCCACTCCATGCATACGGAACGCTTTAAGCGTGTCGGCAAACCAGGTTTGCACTTCTTCGTCCTCGCCCGAAACATCAAGTGACGCCAACCGTTGGTATAGCGCCTTATTGAAATAGAAAGCGTTCTCGTGCTCGGTGAGTTTTGGTCCAAGCTCAGCTTCAATGGGGGCGTAGGTATCTCCACCAATTGAGGAAAAATACGTGAAGATGATTGAGGAGATCCGATCAGTTTCACGCCCAGCGTCTTCGATTGCTTCAAGAGTATTGGCTACGGTGGCTGGGGAAGGGTCCGCCGCGATTGCATCCCACTGTTTCCGTTCCGCTGCCATCGCGGCTTCCATCGCGGGTAAAAAATCATCTGGCGAATATGCTTGCCAATCAGGCACACCGTAGGGTAGAGAAGAAGGTTGCATCAATGTGTTCATGTGCGCCATTCTACTCGTTCCCAGGAAATGAATTTTCACCCCGTGAGATCGCATGTGCGCCGCGAACTATTCGTCGGAGGTTACTCTTTAACTAAGTAAGTCAATCAGCGGCTGAGCTACTGTGCGCCACGTCCACTTCTCTTCAACCCACTCGCGGCCGCGATTTCCCATTGATCGTGCACGTGCAGGATTCTCCAAGAGGAATCGAATACTGGCGGCGACGGCGTCGGCACTACGACCGTTCGTCACAATCCCAGTCTCTCCATCGATCACAGCTTCTGGCGCGCCCCCAGAATCTCCCGCTACTACTGGGCGTCCGGCGGCATAGGCTTCGAGATAAACAATTCCAAGTCCCTCGATATCCAAGCCGCCGCCGCGCGTGCGTGCAGGCATCGCGAAGATATCGGCCATCGAATAGTGAGCGGGTAGTTCGGTGAAGGGAATTTCTCCGGTCAAGATGATATCCGAGTGTGCTGGCGAGGCATTTGCACGTGTGCGGAGAGAATCGCCGTAAGGTCCTTTGCCGACGATGACGAGTTTTGTTCCGGGGAATTGGTCGACGACCGATGGCCACGCATCAATAAGGATATCTTGTCCTTTTCTCGGCACGAGTCGAGAGATACAGACAACAACAGGCGTGTGCTGCGCGATCCCATACCGCGCCCGTAGAGTTTCACGGCCTTGAGGATCGAAAGAAAACACTTGAGGATCAATTGCTCCGTGTAACTGCATTGTAGGGGTTGAGCCAATGAAGGGAGCTAAATGGCGTAATGTTGCGTCGGTGAGGTAGGTAACCACGTCGGCGTCGGCAAAAACTTTGCGCAGAATCTGACGTGTGCACGGGAGCATCGACCAGCCGATTTCATGTCCGTGGGTAGTGGAGATGATTTTCGTTGCTCCAGCTTTGCGGGCTGTGTTGGCCATGATTCCCAAGGGAGCCGCGGCGCCAAACCAAACGTTGGCAACGTCGTACTCACGGATCAGCGTCTGCAAGTGGCGACGGACCGAGGGGGACGGCAACATCAGCGTTTTAGGATAGCGAACCACGTGGTAGGGCAGTGTGGCATCGTATTGTGCTGCGTGTTTGGCTCCCGACGGCGGAGTTGAGGCATAGACAACGAGCTGTTGGGGATCCAGCTGGGAAGCAAAACCTTCCAGGAAAGTCTGGATCCCGCCAGCCCGCGGCGGAAAGTCATTGGTGACAAGGAGCGTTTTCTTCATACCTCTAGCCTAACGATCACATCTGTGCACGCGCGAGAATCTGTGTGAGGCGATTCGCGGCGCTCACTACTGCCCCTGCGTGAAGTCTGCCGGGTTGCTGACCCATGCGCTCTGTCGAGCCTGAAATCGACACCGCTGCGATGACGTTTCCATTGCTTGAGCGTACCGGGGCGGAAATCGAAGCGACGCCCGCCTCGCGTTCTCCTACCGACTGGGCCCACCCACGTCGGCGAACGGCGGAAAGTACGGTGGCTGTGAATTTTGCTCCGTTCAAGCCTTGGTGAAGTTGTTCGGGGTCTTCCCACGCGAGTAACACCTGCGCTGCCGACCCTGCATACATGGAAAAGGTTGCACCCACCGGAATCGAATCGCGCAACCCGATGCTATGTTCAGCACTGGCTACGCACACACGCATATCTCCTTGGCGCTTGTAAAGCTGGGCGGATTCGCCTGTGTGATCACGAAGGGCGACGAGAATCGGGTTCGCTGCTGCCAAAAGGTGATCTTCGCCAGCTGCCTTGGATAACTCTGCCAAACGCGGGCCGAGGACGAACGAACCGGAGGAATCGCGTGCCAAGAGGCGGTGAAATTCTAGTGCGACAGCGAGCCGGTGAACTGTTGGGCGTGCGAGACCAGTTGCTGCGACTAGGCCAGCAAGCGCCAGGGGGCCATTTTCCAGTGCAGTGAGAACCGCAACGGCTTTGTCGAGGACGCCAACGCCGCTTCCATCCGTACTTTTCATGCCTCGATCTTGCCATCTCATTTTTCGAGAATCAAGGTTTCACATCGTGGTTTGTGTCAGGCAAAGTTAGCGGGATTGGTACTCGACAGAACGGGCAGGTCACGCTGGTGGCAAACATGCCATACTCTTTTCTATTTCTGTAATAAACTGTGTGCGTTGAGCTGACAAGGAGAAATGAATGTCGGGTGTACTGAAAGTTACGGGCGGCACA
Source organism: Arcanobacterium sp. (ex Cirak et al. 2026) (assembly GCF_053585065.1). Lineage (NCBI taxonomy): Bacteria > Bacillati > Actinomycetota > Actinomycetes > Actinomycetales > Actinomycetaceae > Arcanobacterium > Arcanobacterium sp. (ex Cirak et al. 2026). The sequence continues at coordinate 82,224 of NZ_JBQJCE010000002.1, read as the reverse complement.
CCGCTCACTGGTGAAATCACTGTTCGAGGGGCGAAGAACTTCGTCTCAAAGGCAATGGTTGCTGCGCTACTGACGGAAGAAACGTCGGTCTTGAAGAACGTGCCGCAGATCCGCGACGTGGACGTCGTCTCTGATCTTCTCCGTGCCCACGGTGCCGAAGTCGAGTTCAACCAAGAAGCCGGCGTTGTGACCATTACTCCAGGAAAGATCCATCTGCCTGATCCGATGGAAGTAGACCGCCTTGCCGGTTCTTCGCGTATCCCGATTCTTTTTGCCGGGCCGCTCCTTCATGCATTGGGGGAAGCGTTTATTCCCGATCTTGGTGGTTGCCATATTGGTGACCGCCCAGTGGATTTCCATCTGGCAGTCCTTGAAGATTTTGGTGCTCGACGCGATCCTCAGGCCCTCGGATTGCATCTGCAGGCACCTTCTGGCCTCGCGGCAAAGAAAGTTCACTTACCTTACCCATCCGTTGGTGCGACTGAGCAGACCCTTATGGCGGCTGTTCGCGCTGAAGGCATTACTGAGCTCTCAGGCGCAGCAGTGGAGCCAGAAATTATGGACCTCATCGCTGTGCTTCAAAAGATGGGTGCGCTCATCACAGTGGACACAGACCGCACAATCCATATTGAAGGCGTGTCCACCCTCCACGGCTATACGCATACGGCACTTGCTGATCGCATTGAAGCTGGATCCTGGGCAGCTGCGGCTCTTGCCACTCACGGAGACATCACTGTCCGTGGTGCTGAACAAGCGCCGATGATGAACTTCTTGAACATCTACCGCAAGATCGGTGGTCAATTCGAGGTACTCGATGATGGCATCCGTTTCTGGCATCCGGGAGGGGAACTGCATTCGGCAGCTCTCGAAACTGACGTTCACCCAGGTTTTATGACTGACTGGCAACAGCCGATGGTTGTTGCGCTCACCCAAGCAACCGGTGTCTCCATCGTTCACGAGACCGTGTACGAAAACAGATTCGGGTTCACAGATGCACTGAACCAAATGGGCGCTCACATTCAGGTCTATCGCGAATGCTTGGGTGGAAAGCGTTGCCGATTCGGAGTTTCAAACTTCTACCATTCGGCAGTAATTCAAGGTCCAACCTCTCTGAGCGCCGCTGACATTACTGTCCCAGATCTGCGTGGCGGCTTCTCGCATCTGATTGCTGCGCTCGCGGCGCAGGGGACTTCTCGCGTATCGGGTATTGACATTATCAATCGCGGTTACGAACACTTCATGACGAAGCTCGAAGCACTGAATGCGAACGTCGAACGCGTGGAGTGAACCTATGGGTTTCTTCACCGTTCCTCAGGGATCACCATGGATTATGCGCGTAGCTGTGCCGGTCGCGCGTGTCGTTCGAGCGATTATTTCTCGTCCCACTGTGGTGGGCATCGAGAAGATTCCTGCGACGGGTCCGGTGATTATTGCTCCTAATCACACTGATTATTTCGACGTGGTTCTTATGGGAATCGCAGTGGTGGAAGCAGGAAGAATGCCGATTTGGGTATCGGCAGACGAGTACTTCAAAGTGCCGATTTTTAAGTCTGTTCTGAAGGCTGTCGGCACAGTTCCTGTGTATCGTTCGACGGGACACGCAGGTGATGCACTCGTAGGTATGAAACAGGCTCTCGAAAATGATGGGTGCTTGGTGGTTTTCCCTGAAGGGATGATGAGTGTTGATCCCCAAAAGTGGCCGATAACAGGAAAGACGGGGATAGCGCGTCTCAGCGGATTGGTTCCGAATACCACCGTTGTTCCGGCTGCTCACTGGGGAACAGAACGAATCCTTGAGCCTTGGAGCCTGAAATTCAGTTGGCGGCGTCTGCGTTCGCCATCAACGGTGGTTTTTGGTGACCCAATCAAACTAGGAGTGACTCAAGAGTCGACGCATGAAGACGTGAAATCTGCCACCGAGCGGTTGATGCGTGCGATCGAAAAGCTTCTCGTCCCGTTGCGTAGGGTGAATTCCCTGGGATACACCACTGAGCCACGTGAGCTTCGCTGGGATAAAAAGCGTGACGGCGATCCACATACGGCAACTGCTGGCACTCAAGGTCTGCGAGAAGAGCTTCCTGATTTTGAGGCTCCAGTTCCCAACGTATAGTGTGTGCGAGCGTATAGCGGGTGCGACAGCGCCGTGAATGTTGAGGTGTTGTGCGCGCGATCCGCACGCACAACACCTCAAATTTAGCGTGCAATATCGATGACTAGCCGGGCAGGAGAATCTAGCCACGAGACTTTATATGGGCGTTTCTTATCTGAGCCAATGTAGATTTGGTGCGATCCTTCAAATCCTCCATTAACTTTCACTTCGCTAATAACGGATCCCGAAGGAATAACAGTCTGAAGGTCTTCTACGTGCTCGAGTGCCTTGGGGGAGCGAATTCCAAAGCCAAATACTTCGAGTGTGATATTTCCGCGCAAATCAACCGGAAAACCTGATCCTTCTTCAGTCGGGTGTGCAGTCCACTCGGCGCTCCACTGAACTGGAGCCTTCGCCTTGGAATACTCCACCACAACTCTGTCGAAGCCTTTGTCGGGGTGAGAACCGACACGAACTTTGATTGGTAGTGCTTGTGCGGAGTAATCCTTGGTGTTGTGTGAATGAGTGGCATCTTCAGTGAAACCGGTCAACTGGGGGGCCGGTGCCGAGCTAGCCGATCCTGCCTCAGTGGAGCTAGCAGGGGAATGCGTGGAAGGTGCGCTGTTCGACATTGCTGACGGCGCCGACGTCGACGAGGACGTTCCAGGGGTTGCTGTACACCCGGCCATTGCAACCGTTGCGATCATGCCTAGGGCAAGAAGCTTCTTCATTGTTTCTCCTTCGCGAAGATATCGTTCATCCCACTGTACCGCGGCTGACTAATCGTCGGCTCCTCAAGTCGTGGAGAAATGACCGCGCTAGAATAACCCTATGCGTAAAATCTCAGTTGCAGTGATTTATGGCGGACGCACGGGTGAACATCCGATTTCGTGCGCGACAGCGGGGGCCGTTATGGCGGCAATGGATCCAGAAAAATATGACATTGTATCAATCGGTATTCGTCGCGACGGGACGTGGGTGCCCGGGGAAACTGATCCGGACAAGTTGCAGCTCGGTGATGCTACAGCTGAGGTTGCTCCATCCCCTGAGCGAATTATTATTTGTCCGGGCGATGGAACCCAGCCCATACTGGCTCGCAACAGCGAAACTGGTCATGTTCGTGAACTCGGTTCAGTTGACGTTGTTTTCCCTCTCATTCACGGACCATTCGGCGAAGATGGCACTCTCCAAGGGTTACTTGAGATGGCAGGCCTTTCCTACGTCGGCTCGGGTGTCTTCGCTTCGGCGGCGGGCATGGATAAGGTCTACATGAAGCAATTGCTTGAACATGCGGGTCTTGCTGTTGGCCCGTATGTTTATGTTTCGCATGCACGGTGGAAGAAACATCGCCAAGAAGTCCTCGACGAAATCTCGCAGCTCAAGTTCCCTCTCTTTGTCAAGCCTGCACGCGCTGGCTCCTCACTCGGCATGACGAAAGTGAACACTATGGCGGAGATTGATGCTGCTATTGCGAACGCTGCCACTATTGACCCACGCGTTCTTGTCGAGCAAGGTATCAACGGCCGTGAAATTGAGTGTGCTGTGCTTGGCGGACTTGGTGGAAAACCTGCAATGGCGTCAGGAGTGGGAGAAGTTCTCTTAGACGTCCCGGAAGGCGAATTCTACGATTTTGCGCATAAGTATGTTGCAACTGATGTGCTCACGAATCAGATTCCTGCAGATGTGACTGCTGATGAATGTCAGCGGCTTCGTGACACTGCGTTGCGCACTTTCGAGGCATTCTCGTGCGAAGGGTTGACCCGCGTGGACATGTTCTTGTGCCCAGATGGCAGCGTGGTGGTCAACGAGCTCAATACGATGCCTGGTTTTACGCCTTTCTCAATGTACCCAGCGTTGTGGCAGAAAGAAGGACTGACCTACCCACAGCTTGTTGATCATCTCATTGAGCTGGCGCTTGAACGTCCAATTGGACTGCGCTGATTGCGCAATGTTGAGCATATGAAAATTTCTTCCATGAGTGAGGACGCGTTAATCTCGCGTCTGCGTCCACTCCTGACTGTCTCACCCTGTGCCAGTGTGCCCAGTGGTGACGACAGTGCTGTTTTTTCGCTGACAGGAGCGACCACGCTTTCCGTTGACTTATTGGTTGAGGGGGTGCATTTCCGTCGTGACTGGTCCACTGGCTACGACGTCGGCGCGCGGAGCGCAATGCAGAATCTCGCCGACGCTGTGGCGATGGGAGCACGTCCACGGTCACTGATCGTTGGCCTGGCACTCCCACGGGACACGGAAGTGGAATGGGTGGAAGATTTTGCCCGAGGTATGGCTGAAGCCTGTGCGCCGCTTGAAGTCGGGATCGACGGGGGCGATATGGTTGTCTCTGACGTGGTCACCGTGTCAGTCACTGTTTTGGGGGATATGGAAGGACGTGTCCCTTTGCGTCGATGCGGAATGCAGCTTGAAGACCAGCTCGTGTTCGCAGGAAATCTTGGACATAGCCGAGCCGGCTATGAGTTATTGACTGCGGGGTACACGCGAGAGGATGAGAATCCGAAAATTTCGACAATGATCGACGATTTCCTCGTTCCGAAACCACCGCTTACTCTTGCACTTCGTGCTGCTCACTCAGGAGCACTCCACTCGCTCATGGACGTCTCTGACGGCTTAATAAAAGATGTGGGTCGGATGGCGGATGCCTCGGGTGTTTGGGTAGATATTGATCACCAGACGATCACACGGTTAGTTGGTCCGATAGCAGTTGCAGCGGGACGGCTGAGTGCTGACCGGAGCGTGTGGGCATACACAGGCGGTGAAGACCATGGTTTCGTTGGCACAGTTGCGAATGGTGGTGCGATTCCTGAGGGATTTATCCGCATCGGTTCAGTGCGAGGTGCGGCGTTGGGTGGACGGGTAACAGTCGCGGGTGTTCCATTTGACGGTGACGGCGGCTGGGATCACTTCGAAGATCACGCCTGATTTTAACTGGTGTCCTGCCTCAGACCTTGGTGTCCGCCATACTGGTTTTCTTTTCCGGAGTGTAATCCACATGGCGGTGAGGTTGGTGACGCATCAACAGGCCATGTGAATGAAAGTGCCCTGATGTGTAGAGGAAAACGCACGAAACATTCAAGAGTCTGACCTCTTGTCTCCTTTGAACAATGGCAACTATGTGCCATAAAGTGAACCGGGATAACGTGGCTCTGCTCGTCATATGCCTGTTAACGAGCCTATTGTCAGCCAAATCTCCAAGAGATATTTACATGTTTATGAAATAAATGAGGTCAAAGTAGATGCATTCGTTGAAAATGCTTCGTCGTGTCATCGTGACGTTTTTTGCATTAGTGGTCAGTATAGGGATAGCGACACCGTTGGCTACGGCAGATGACCAAGGTCGATATCTGACGATCTCCCTTGTCGGTGATTCCTACACGTCCGGTAATGGTGCGGGAGGATATTACGGGCCGCAAAAGCTCTACCGGTCTGCACATAATTGGGGTCACAGCTATGCGCGTTGGCTAAATGAACAGGGTGTTCACTCTATTGTGCGCAACTATTCATTTTCAGGAGCCACCACCGACGATGTGCTCAAAAAGCAGATCCCAGAGGTGGATCCCAATTCCGACGTCGTGATGTTGACGGTCGGAGGAAATGACGTCGATTTCACGAGTATTGTCACGAACTGCTTTGCGATTGGAATTCGTAGTATCAGCACGTGTCAGAAGTCAATAGAATCTGCTGACAAGCAGATTCCGCAAGTGATTGCACAGACCGAAAAAATTCTTTATGCGTTACAAGAACGTATAAAACACGGTGCAGAAATTGTGCTTGTGGGGTATCCGCTTCTCTCGAAAGAATCGGACTACGTTATTCAGCCCTGGCTGTGGGGCACCCCGTATCCGGCGGCGTTTCACACGCGCGAACTGGGGAAGAAAGCAACAATTGCCCAACGCGATTTGGTGGAGAAATGGAATGCAAATTCTCACAACAAACTCCATGCGTCGTATGTAGCAGTTGAGAATCACTTTGACGGGCATGAACCAGATCCCGAAGTATCAGCTCAGAATCCTTACCGTTGGATTAACGAATTTTTTGAGACCGAGGGGAAAATCGGTGCTGACGGGAGAACCGAGTCAGTCCAGTCCATCACTGAGGTCGCTAACTGGTATCACCCGAATATTATTGGGCATACCGAGATTGCCAACCTTTTGGGCAAAACAATCGGAATTCCGAAATCTGTTCGAACTGCACGTAATGAAGCACAGGATATTGATCTGGTGTTCGTCGTTGACAACTCCCTCACACAACACGCGTGGCTTGGGGACGCAACCAAACAAATTCGGCGAATTTTCGCTGAGGCGACTACTCGTGCCGGACAACACGGTAAAACTGTGCGAGCTGCTCTCATGACATACCTGGCGAGCGCAAAAAATGACGTCACTGACGGTTCTGAGATTCTTGTTTCTTCGAGGACAGAGAAAAATGGCACTACCGAGCCACGTGTGAGTGGAAAATCAGCTCCCGACAATACCGAAGCTCGTAAAGATGCCATAGAGAAAACGTCGGAAGCGCCGCTGGGAGATACAAAAGTAGCCACTGGGCAGCTGACATTCGACACCACTGTCGCTTCGTTGACGGCAAAGCTCGACGCCGTCACCCATGGGAAAACACTGACGACGGCCTCGACGTTGCGTAGTGCTCTTAAGGATGCGTTGACACAAAACTGGCGTAAAGATGCGCGAAAGATCGTGGTTCTTCTGGGGACAACAGATCCGGCTCCCAGTAAAGACGATCCCTCGTGGGAAGACCTTGAAATTGCTGCGTTTGGTGCTGATTCGGCAGAAATCCTTGTTATTGAACCAGGAGAAAAAACAAGTAAAGAGCTCACTCAACTTGCTATGCACACCGGTGGACACGTTACTCAAGCGAAGACGTTGAAGCCGTTGATTGTTGCCCCACCAAATGCGTTTATTTCGGCACCGAAGCAGGTGAGCGTCGGAGAGAGCATTATTCTTGACGGTTCGGGATCTTATGCCGAAGAGGGCGCTATTGTCCGTTACGAATGGGATCTTGACGGGGACGGAACATACGAGCACGCCAGCTCCGCTGACGGAACGATTGGTGCCAATCCGCTACAAGGCTTCAAGGCGCAGGAGGTAGGAAAGAAAACAATCAGCCTCCGAGTGACCGATGCATACGGTAAACAAGCAATGAGTACTGTGGAGATTGCGATTTCCTCAGCGAAGGCTGAGGACTCGTGGGAGGCTGTTCCATTGACACCTCTGACTCCAGCACAGCCGGGACAACCGAATGGTGAGGCTTCCGTGGCTCCTCAAGCAGACGGCACGACACAACGGGTTCATATCCTTCTCAAGGACACGAAAGTTCGTCGTGGTGACGTTCTTGCATACGGAGTGAAAGGGCTGCAACCGCAAGAAAAAGTATCCCTCGAGATCCATTCGACACCACTTGAGCTTGGTTCGATGACGGCGAATGCTCGTGGGCTCGTGGCGGGACTGTGGACAGTTCCTGCAAACTTCCCAATAGGGAGGCACACTCTGGCTGTGAAGACTCATACGGGAGATTTTCAGGTCACGTTCGATGTACTGCCGAATCGCGACGGCGGAAAGGCAGCAGAACAACCGATGTCTCCTGCTCCTCAAAGGCAGACTGACAGAGTCGATAAGACATCTGGAAATTCCACAGATGCTGAGCTTTCGCTCACCGGTAGCACTGCTTTCGCGCAAGCTGGATATGTGATGTCTTTCCTCACGTTCGGCGGTCTGGCAGTCGCTTTCGCGTTCCGTATGCGCAAGAAAAGCTGATAGGGAAGTGGCGACGGCGATTTTAACGTCACACACGAACACCTCCGCCCTGAACTAACGCAACGTGGTGGGCGTGAGCAAGAAAATCTTGCTCACGCCCACCACGTGTTGAATATTGAGTTGCACAGCATACAGTTTTTGGGTATCAAAAGGCCCCTGCATGAGCAGGGGCCAATTTGTCGCGATCAGATGTTGCGAGTCACCTTGCCGGCCTTAAGGCAGGAGGTGCACACATTCAGGCGCTTAGGCGTTCCCTTAACAAGCGCACGGATGCGCTGAATATTTGGGTTCCAGCGACGGTTGATGCGCCTGTGGGAGTGCGAGACGCTCTTGCCGAAGCCCGGGCCCTTGCCGCAGACGTCACATACAGAGGCCACGGTTATCTCCTTCGTTTAGCTTCACTTACGGATTTCTCCGCTTACCAATATTGGCAACTAAGCCAGAGTAGCCCAAAAGTAAGCTGTGGTGCAATTTGTGTCACCGTGGCATAACGCACTTGAGAGGCGGGCTATGGCGGTTTCTTTCACTGTCTAAATTGGGGTCAATGATAGTCTGACTTCAGAACGATCAGGGGAGAAGAGGATGATGGTTGCTGCAACGCGTGCCGAACAGCGCGAACCTCTCGGGCGCTCTCTCGAGCGTTTTCTTGGAAAGAAAACTGCGTCAGCGTTTGAAAAGCTTAACATTATTACTGTTGCTGATCTCCTTCTCCATATTCCATTTCGACTCGCCCATCGTGGCCAACTCATGAGCATTGAACGCGTGAGTGAGGGACAGTCGGTAACCGTCATTGGGTCAGTGATGAATTCCACTCTGCGGCCGATGAATGCCCGACGTGGTTTTCTCCTAAACGTTGTGATCTCCGATGGAATGCGAGATCTATTATTGACTTTCTTTGCGAAGAATCCTCGTCCACTCAAGTTCCATGAATCACGGCTACAGCCTGGAACAGTCGCGGTTTTTTCAGGAACAATCTCTATCTATCGTGGAGCACTCCAGCTCAATCACCCCGATTACGAACTCCTCGACGACGAAGGAGATTTCAATCCGGACGCTATTGCCCGCCCGATCCCGATTTATCACGCCTCGGCTTCGCTCCCATCGTGGAAGATTGCCAAAGCAGTACAGGTTGTGTTGCCACAGATCACGCCAGAAGACATTCCTGACCCACTACCGGCATCGTACCGCACCCTCTACCAACTTCCTACAAAATTTGATGCGCTACGGAATGCGCACACGCCGCAAAATGACGAGGAGTGGAACATTGCGATGGAACGTATGCGTCACGAGGAAGCATTTGTTCTCCAATCAGTCCTCGCCACTCGTCGCGTTGCAACAGAAGAAACAGCAGCTGTCGCAATGCCACGTAGCGACGGTGGAGTGCTGGCTGACTTTGACACGCGACTTCCTTGGCCGCTTACAGAAGGTCAGATTGAAGTCGGTGAGGAAATTGCCCGCGATCTTGCCTCAACTGTGCCAATGCGGCGGTTACTTCAAGGCGATGTCGGCGCAGGAAAAACGGTTGTGGCGTTGCGTGCGTTGCTTCAGGCAGTCGATGCCGGACGGCAAGGGGTTCTCCTAGCTCCGACGGAAGTTCTGGCAGCGCAGCATCTTCAGACATTACGGACACTCTTGGGAGATTTGGCATTAGGCGGACAACTTATGGCACCCGACCATGCTGTTCAGCTCGAATACCTCGTCGGGTCACTCAGTGCCAGGGAACGTCGTGTGACATTGGCAAATATCGCCTCTGGTGCGGCAGGGATCGTTGTTGGTACTCATGCCCTGCTCCAGGAACATATTCATATTCCTTTTCTCGGTTGCGTGGTTGTTGATGAGCAACACCGATTCGGTGTCGATCAGCGTGATGCACTCGCCCGGGGTGTGCACATGCTCGTAATGACAGCCACACCAATTCCACGCACAATCGCGATGACCACTTTTGGAGATTTGGATGTTTCGGTTCTCCGCCAGGTTCCAAGCGGACGTGCAGGAGTGGTAACGAATCTTGTTGCGTCGTCGAACCGCGTGTGGATGGAACGCGTATGGCAACGAGCCCGCGAAGAAATCGATGCTGGTGGACGCGTTTTCGTGGTATGCCCACGTATCAGCGCCGACGACAGCGAGGACGATTTCGAACCAGCCGAGGATCTTTTTGGGAACAGTGTGTCGCTTGCATCAGTTGAACGGACAATGGCTGATCTTGCTCAGAACCCAGCTTTGAATGGTGTCGCGATGAGGGCGATTCACGGGAGAATGAGCGCCGATGAAAAAGATACCGCGATGGCTGATTTCATCGATGGACGATCTCCGTTACTTGTTGCAACTACGGTGATCGAAGTCGGAGTGGACGTCCCGACAGCCACAATGATGGTAATTCTCGACGCCGATCGCTTTGGTTTGGCTCAACTCCACCAGTTGCGTGGGCGTATTGGGCGAGGTCAGAAACTCGGACTATGTCTCGCTGTTCACAGTAGTGCGCCGGGAACACTCGCTTACGAACGTCTGGAAGCATTCGCTGGAACAACTGACGGTTTTCAATTGGCGAACGTTGACCTTGAGCTGCGTAGTGAGGGAGACGTATTGGGATCGAGACAATCAGGGACGACATCAACACTACGTTTCCTGAGTGTTTCGCGAGATGCCAGTATTATTGAGACCGCGCGTCGGGCAGCCGTTGAGCTTGTGAGTAGTGATCCTCATCTCATCACTGAACCTGCATTAGCAACTGCTGTGGCGAGTGCCCATGCCGACTACATTGAGAAAGGATAGGAGAAATGACCCGAATTGTCGCAGGTAGCGCGAAGGGGAGAATTCTTCAAGTTCCCAAGTCTGGCACAAGACCCACCTCCGAAAAAGTGCGCGAAGCGCTCTTTTCACGCTTAGTTCATCGCGGCTATGTGGAAGGATGTCGCGTGCTCGATCTGTATGCAGGTTCTGGTGCAATCGGTCTTGAAGCTGCGTCGCGCGGAGCAGGGAGCGTTGTCTTGGTGGAATCGAATCCTGCGGCTGCGAAAATTATTCAGGCCAATGCCCGTGCAACCGGTCTGAACGTCAGCGTTGTGAAACAGAGTGCTGTTTCTTATCTCAGTAGTCTTCACGGCATTGAGTTCGATCTTGCTGTACTTGATCCTCCCTACGACGTCGGTGAAGAGGAACTCGCACTTGTTCTTCACTTGCTCGCAGCGCATCTTGTGTCGGATGCTCTCATCGTCGTCGAACGATCCAAACGAAGCCCTGAGCCAAGCTGGCCAGAAGGATATGAACTCAATGACCAGCGCACGTGGGGTGATACATGCGTGTGGAGTGCCGCTGCTGCGGAAGTGGATGCGTAGAATAGCGCTATGACTATTGCTGTATGTCCTGGTTCGTTTGACCCGATCACACTCGGTCACCTCGATGTGATCCGACGCGCTACCACGATGTTCGACCACGTGATTGTCGCGGTGTCGACAAACTCGGCAAAGCACTACATGTTCTCGCACTCTGAGCGAGTTGAGCTTGTGCGTCAGGCATGTCAGGACGCAGGTATCGATGTTGAGGTTGTTTTCATAGACGGTCTGATTGCACAGTTTGCCAGCGATCGTGGAGCAGTGGCCATTGTCAAAGGTTTGCGAGGTAGCGCAGATTACGATGCTGAAGTGACGATGGCGTTGTTAAACCGACACATTTCAGGTGTGGAGACAGTTTTTGTGATGGGTGATCCCGCACTCAACCATGTCGCGTCCTCTTTCGCGAAAGAAATCGCCTCATACGGCGCTAATATTGATGATTTCGTGCCGGCGAATGTGGCCAGTGCGATCCGAGGAAAGGTAAAGAAATGAGCGAAGCAGGATCTCTGCTCGAAATTGTTGACGAGATGATCGCCATGGTGGAGCGTGCTCGTTCCGTTCCGATGTCGGCATCTGTCATGGTCAACAAGTCGGAGATGCTCGATCTTCTCGATGCAGCTCGTGAAATGGTTCCCGACCAAATCGGACGTGCAGACGCCGTGCTTGCCGAGGCGCGCGCAACTCGTGAAGATGCGCGCAATGCCGCCGACGTCGTCCTTGACGATGCGCGAAAAGAAGCCGAAACGATCGTTGCCGAAGCCCGCGAGCAGGCCTCGCGTTTGGTGGCATCGGATTCGATTACGATCGCAGCGAAATCGCAAGCGGCTCGAATCGTCGATGAAGCAAAGTCTCAGGCTGCGAAACTTCGCTCTGGTGCAAATGACTATTCGCAGACTATTCTTAATGAGCTTGCTGGCCAGCTTGAGCATCTTCAAGATCAGATTTCCGCTGGACGTGCAGTGCTGATCGAACGTACCACTCCGGCTGCGCCGGAAGAATGAGGAACTGATGGATCTGAAGTCCCCCTTTGTCATCTCGATTGTTGACCTTCCGCGACAGGAAGGGGCGATCCGTCAGATGCGCAGGTCTTTCGACGCGCCGGCCGACGTCGGCGTACAGATGTACTCTGTTGAAGAAGGCTCTGAGCTCGATGTTGACTTCACCCTCCAATCGGTTTCCGAGGGCGTGCTGATCGACGGTTACGTTAATGCTCACGCACACGGCCAGTGCTCACGTTGTCTGATTGATATCGACGACGACATGAATGAACGCATTTCTGAACTTGTGTTCTACCCCGAGCGTGCTGCTGTATTGGAAGACGAAGGAGATGAGGAAGCTGAGGATTTCTTCCTCATCGAATCAGATCGAATCGATCTGGAGCCCATTATCCGCGATTCTCTTGTTTTGGCAATGCCGCTTCAGCCGTTGTGTCAACCTGATTGCGAAGGTTTGTGCCCGGTATGTGGTGAGCGTTGGTTAGATCTGCCTATCGACCATGAGCACCCAGAGGAATCATCAGATTTTTCCGTGCTTGATGCTCTCGCTGCGAAGCTCCGTGCCGAGGAAGAAGGCCGCTGATGCATCGCGACAGCAGTGAGTTTGACGTTGAAGCGTGGGGTGCGCCCATTGATCCTGTCCTTCTGACACAGGCCTTGACGCATCGGTCATGGGCTTTCGAACACGGTGACGCACATAATGAGCGCCTGGAGTTCCTCGGCGATTCGATTCTCGGTGGCGTCGTGGCGCGTCGCATCTATGTCGATTTTGCCCAATCAGACGAAGGCCAGATGTCAAAGATCAAAGCTGCTTCTGTTTCGGAGCGTTCGCTTGCTCAAGTGGCGCGCCGCTTGCATATTGGTGATTTTGTGCGCCTGGGCAAAGGAGAAGAACTGAGCGGGGGCCGTACGAAAGAATCTATCCTCTCGGATACCGTCGAGGCACTGATCGCGGCTACCTATCTTTCCTCGGATATCAATGTGGTGAAGGATGTGATTGAACGCCATCTGCTGGTGCAGATCGATGCGGCATCAAAGATGGGACCCGCTTTGGATTGGCGTACCGCGCTCGAAGAGCTCGCGCGTGCAAAGTCAATCAGAGGAGAGATTTCGTACGAGATTATTGGCTCAGGCCCGGATCATGCCCGATCATATGAAGCACATGTTTTCATCGGTGGCGTGGAGTACGGGGTAGGTCATGCTTCGAGTCAAAAAATGGCAAAACTCGCCGCGTGCGAAAATGCATACCATGCAATGAGTGAACGATAACGACTCTCGCTCGGACAAGTGTGCTGTTGTGAGGTACATTATGTTCTCGTGAGGCGTGGGTCGTTCGGCCCGGTCAAAAGAAAAGGTGAAACGTGGATAAAACGAACGTAACAGTGATGATTATCGACGACCATGAGGTGGTTCGTCGCGGCATCGCAGAAGTTGTGGAGCGTGCAGATGGCCTGACCGTCGTCGCGGAGGCTGGCACAGTTGCTGAAGCTGTTCGCCGTGCAGAACTCATGCACCCACAGGTAGCGCTCGTCGATCTGCGTCTGCCAGATGGTACCGGTATCGATATTCTCCACAAATTCGCTGAAGTTGCACCCGATGTAGCTCCGATTGTTCTCACCTCTTTCGACGACGACGATGCGCTGGCTGAAGCACTTGCCGCAGGCGCTCGCGCATACCTCCTGAAGTCTGTTCGCGGCGCTGAGATCACGGAAGTCATTCGCGCTGTTGCTGAAGGACGCGTTCTGCTTGACGATCGCACGATCACGCGCCACCGTGAGGATCATGACGATCCAACCGTTGACCTCACGCCCTCGGAGCGACGTGTCCTGGAACTGATCGGTGATGGGCTTTCTAATCGTGAAATTGGCGATAAGCTTGGCGTCGCGGAAAAGACAGTCAAAAACCACATCACATCTCTGCTTTCCAAGATGGGGATGAAGCGGCGTACACAGGTTGCTGCGTGGGTTGCTGGTCAGCGAGCAGCCGGCTGGCGTAACCAAAACTAATTTTTCGCACAATTGATCGTATAATTCTGTGTGCCCTCATGGGGTGCTCTGTGATTGGAGCAGTCTTCGTTTACGACGGATGGATTGCATCTTGCCAGGATTCATGAGGGTCTATCGGTACTGTCCTCACCTCAGTGGTTAGTGTCTCTAAGCAGGAGGCTCGTTGTGTGTTTCGTGACAGCTATTCAAAATGGGAAGTTTTGTAAATTACGTGTTCCCTTCAGTTTCAAATTATGGAAAAGTGCGACAATGCGATTATTGTGTGTCGCTAAAATAGCTTGTGATCACACATTCGCTCTTTTAAACTGGGAGTCTCCCGCGAAGACGCGAACGACTCCCTGCTTTAACAATAAGGTGAAACAATGCAAAAAAGAATCTCGGTGTTTTTATTGTAGCTTTGAGTATCTTTACTGGAGCAGGGGCTGCCGTTGCTTATGCTGACACCACGCCCATTAGTGGTGCTTAAATACATCTGGTTCTCTTGTGAAGTATGACTACACACGGACGCATACTTTTAACGGATCAATGACGATCGACATCAACGGTATACCGTCAACGTATCTGCAATTGGGGATGCGAAAGATGAAGATTGCAGGCGGGCCCAGATTGGAGGGACACTTCAGCGGGACAAGAAAGGCAAACATTGGTGGACTAGCGGCGCAAGGGAACACGTTTTGCCCTTCAAGGACGAATGGGTGCGACATGGTTCTGGCAACACGATAATCACTGGGGTGGGACGATTACCTACTGAGGGAGTGAAATGAACTCAAAAACAAGGGCATTGCTTATCGGCTTGATAGCGGTTTCAATAAATCTGGGAGCATGTAGTAATCCCATAGCTGCTGACTCGCAGAAGCCGATGGAAAGTCAATCCCCAGCTACAGTTACCGTTTCTAAGCGCGATATCAGGCCAATAGTTTCGCAATCTGGCGCCGTCGAAAATCTTTCTCCGTATGTTGTTATGGCGCCAAAAGCTGGCAGAGTTGAACGTATAGTAAATGTTGGCGATACGGTGAAAAAGGGCGACCGGCTTGCTGTAGTGTCAAATATCGATATCGTGGCACCGACCGATGGTCGGATAACGAAAGCAGTACCACATGGGGTTTCGGTTCCTGCGAGTTTTTCTCTCGTAACGGTGGAGTCTGAGTCTTTCTCAATTTCGGTTCAAGCCAAACTCATCGAACATCAGTTTTCAGCGAGCTCACATTTTTTGGGACGGTATCAAATTGAGGGAGGCGCTGGTCCAGCCAATTGTGAAGCCGTCGTATTCGCTGAGGAACCGCGTGAAAGCAGCGGAAATGAGGGGAGCACCAAGGCACTGAGTTCTTCAACGCCAGGACGGGCATCGTCAACTTTGCAGTGCGTTATTCCACGTAACGAGAATGCTTTCCCGGGTGGGATTGCTACATCAGTGATCTCAGCAAGGACGCGTCAACAAGTACTTGCTTTGCCAGTGGAAGCAGTAGCGGGTAGGGAGAATCACGGCGAAGTGAACGTTCATCGTGGTGGGGAAACGCAACGCGTGAGTGTTGTTCTCGGAGTTAATGATGGAGCGTGGATCGAAGTGATCTCGGGTGTCAAGGAGGGCGAGCAGGTTGATTCACTTGCTCCAAAACTGGATCCATTAGGCAAGCAATGACACTGATTTCACTGGTCAACCTCAATGCGAATGTTTTGCTGCCTGACGGGAATCACCTCACCACTGTTGACTGTGTGAATCTCGACGTTGAGGAGGGACACTCATATTCGATCATGGGGCGTTCGGGCTCAGGAAAGACATCGTTGATTTCGATCATCGGTATGTTGAACATGCGATTTGATGGACAATATCTCTATCACGGGCAGGATGTCCACCGAATGTCCGATCGCGAACGAGCAAAGCTACGAGCGGAAAAAATTGGTTTCGTTTTCCAAAATTATTCGCTCATTGCGCACATGCATGTGTGGGAGAATGTCGCGTTACCTCTGATGTATTCGAAAAAAATGTCACGCAGAGAGTTACGTTTACGTTCGCTCACGGCACTTGACGAAGTGGGTCTCGCGAACCGTGCCCATGACTATCCCTCGCGTCTTTCGGGTGGAGAACAACAGCGTGTTGCCATTGCTCGGGCCTTAGTGACGAACCCCGAGTTTATTATCTGTGATGAACCGACTGGCGCCTTAGACCGATCCACGGGTGATCGAGTCATGGAGACTCTCCTGGCCTTGATTGATCAGAAAAGTGTCACCCTGCTGTTGGTGACCCACGATTAGGAAATAGCGCAAATGTGCGAGAACCAGTTGACCATGGATCGGGGAAGAGTACTTCATGTTTAGAATGGTTCTCCAAGATATTCGAACATCACGATTGCGCACAGTGATTACAGCGTTTTCTATTTTTATCGGTGTTATCGCGGTAGTTTTTTCAGTTTTGATCGGAACAATGGGAAAAAGCTATCTCGAATCCACGATCGCCCAGAAATCTGGGCGTCCGATAACGTATCAAGCTACTTTGAACGATCTGTCGTTCACCGTTGCTGATTTAGCACGTCTTGACCACCGTATTCAAACGATGGAAGGAATCGATGGGACGATCGTTATCGAAACGCCGGACATTTTAGCGAATCTTCTTCCTAGCAAAAAACACGAGCAGAATCAAAAGACTGCAGACGACCATCGCGATGTTTATTCCGCGCACGTATTGCTTGTCTCACCTGAATACTCCACGGTGTATTCAGTGCCCATGACCCGAGGGACATGGTTTACCCGAACGGGCATGGGCATGCCCCTTGCAGCAATTGTTAATAAGAAGCTTGCACAAGAACTGAAGGAGGTTCAGGAGGTATCGGCTTATATCGGAAATTTGCGCTCACCGATCACGATTCCAATTCAGGGTATTGTCAATGACGGGGAGAACGATGAGGCGAAGATGTTTTTACCACTCGACCAAGCCCAAACTTTCTTCCGAGGACTTCTGGAACAAGGCAACCTGTCGCTCCGTTTACACCCCAATATCGAGGGAATAAGTAAAGAGACAGTACACAGACGTGTTTCTGATGTTATTTTTGACATTTTCGGCGACACAAAATTTGAGTTTTCTATCGTCAACGACGGTAATCAGTTTTCGGGCGTCATCGACTTCCTTCAACGAGGTTTTCTTCTCATTTCTGCCGTGATTCTTTTCGTTTCGATGCTTGGTCTGCTCAACATCAGCATCGCATCAACAGAACAGAAGACTCGTGAGCTCTTGATTCGTCGGGCAGTAGGAGCATCAAGAGTTTCAATTTTCAGTCTTGTTCTTTTCTCAATCGTTCTATTGACGGTTGCTGTATCTATTCTTGCTGTTGGAATGAGTTTTGTCATTGTCGAGATTCTTCCGGTTCTCGTTCCTGATGATTCGCCAATTGAAATCCCGGGATTCCCATACGCTGCCGCAATTGCTGGCATCGGGAGTGCCGCAATTACGGGATTACTTGCCGGCGTGATTCCTGCTTACCAAGCCGCGCGTCTGGAGCCGGCTCTAGTTTTGCGCTAACTCTTACGTGAAAGGAAAAGATTATGAAAAACACTCGCAACGTCTTTTATGTACTTTTATCCGTTGCGCTCATGAGCGGATGCGCTTCGAAGGGTTCTACAGTCGAGGAGACATCAGGGAAGTCTTTTATTCATTACGAACAACTCCAAGATGAGTATCGTTCCTCTCTTCAGAAGCTCGAGTTTCCCGAGGGTTTTGTTCCTCCGTCAACAACGACCGAAGAAAAAGATGCCACTTTTCAGCGCGGCTATGGAAACACACTTGCGTCATATACGTGGCAATGCGCATGGGAAAAGGAATGGCTCAGCCAGTATTCAACAGATACTCTTCGAGCTAATCGTGCGCTCAACATCTTGGAAAAAGCGACGTCAATGGCCTATCTTGATCACGCTCACGCCGATGATGCAACACGTCGTGTCTTCAAAGAAAACCTCGATAAAGCAAAGTTGGGAGATCCATCGGGACTTCAGAACGATGTCACGATAAATTGTCCGTAACTCAGTAAGCGAAGCACGTGAATTTGAGCTGAAACTCTCAATGTAAGGGGACGCTCCAACGCATGAGTGTGCCTTTCGAGTCTGAACGCGGCCCGAGCACAAATTCGCCACGGTGGCGGCGTGCTCGCGCAGCGAGGTTTGACGTTCCAGAGCGTCGGCCAAGCGTCGGGGTAATCCCTTCGCCGTCGTCGGCCACCTCAATGATAAGTTCATGCGGGGAAGCGTCAACGTGGACTGACACAGACGATGCGTGTGCATGTCGGGCAGCATTGGACAGTCCTTCTCTCACGACTGCCACGACATCATCAGCGATATCAGCCCCGACGGCGTCGTCAATGAGTGTCATTTCATTTTCTGTCTCGAAGGGCTTGCCATTCCATGTGATGATGAGCGAGGGAGCAAATCCTAGCATCTCGCGAGCTTTCGATGCTTCGTCTGCCAGACGTGGAGCTACTGCTGCAGACGATTCAGAATCTCGAAGTCTGCGTACAATGGCACGAATTTGGGACACGGAATCGTCAATCGCCTTGATGGCATGATCAAGAGAATCAACAACCTCGTGGGGAAGATCGCGCTGTTCAAGATCCTCTTTGACCGCGGTGATATGCATTCCCGAGGCAAAAAGCTGCTGAATTGCAAGATCATGAAGGTCGCGTGAAATTCGCGAGCGTTGATCTAACTCTGATGCTAGCTCGGAAGCGAATCGGGCTTCGGCGAGCTCAAGCGCAATGGCAGCTTGCTTTGCTGCGTTCTCACCCATGGCAAGGTCATGGAGATTAAATTCTTTCTTTCCCGGACGGCGCAAGAGGATAATCACGCCTTTACCGACTCCCTTAGCGATCAAAGGAGCATAAAGAGCAGGACCCCAATGGCGCATTTGGTCGAGCCGGACAGTGCGCAAACGTTGCATCGAATCGATCACCATCCCTGATTGTTCGGAGATTGTGGTTTGCGCCCGCCCATTCGGCGGGAATTCCACACCGAGAAGGTCACCCGCGTCACCGTCAACAATCTCGCCAACCCAGGTGTTGTTGATCGAGGGAAGAACCATGACAGCGGCGTCAGCTTCAGCAGCCAAACGCATCTCGTGTGTGATGACTTCGAGTGCCTCGTCCTCGTCGGTTCCTTCAAGAAGTGCAGACACAATGTGCTGGGTGGCATTGAGCCAGCCGGCGCGATTTCGTGCCTGAGCATAGAGACGTGAGTTCGTTACGGCAATGGCAGCAGCGCGGGCGAGCAGGCGCATGTTATTTCCGTCATCGTCGGTGAACCCGCCCGCTTTATTTGTCAGGTATAGACGCCCCCATACCTGTTGGTCGATCGGTATCGAGACACCGAGAAATGAATTCAGCGGTGGATGGGCATCTGAATGAGGCTTACGAGGCATCGGGGGGAGATCATTGACGATGAGATATCCGAAGGCAGGAACGCGATGGAATAGACCATGCCCGCGTGGGGGACGTCCGAGTTCTTGTGCTGTGGCTTCATCCATCCCTGATTGAATGAACTCCATCGTTTCTCCATGAGAATCGAGCACGGAGATAGCAGAGAATTCGGCACCCGTTAGCAAGCGTGCGGAATCAGCAAGATAATGGAGCGCCTTCTCGCGCTCAAGATTTCCTGTCAGCGCCAGTGCCTCGCTGATCACGTCCATGACGCTCATCGCTCACCCTCCTGCAGTAGTGCCCATGCATACGGCTCATGCGTTTCAGCGAGTTCCTTATGCGTTCCACTTGCCACCACGTGGGCGACTCCTCCCACATTACCAAGAACGATCACACGGTCAGCAGCCGTCAGAGGGCTCAGACGGTGAGTGACAAGAACCACTCCTCGTTCTCCGCGTCCAGCTGTGAGAAGATCCGTGATGAGCTGGTCAGCTGTTGCCGGGTCGAGATGCTCGCCAGGTTCATCAAGGAGCAGAAAATCGGCTTGCGAGGCAAGTGCACGAGCCAACAGTAATCGTCGACGTTCGCCGCCCGACATCGTCGTCGCATCGGAGCCCAACTGAGTATGCAGACCGTGGGGAAGTTGCGAGAGCCAATCGCTTAGCCCTGCCCGTTCGAGAAGGATGAGGGCGTCTTCTTCAGTGGTATCGCCGCGACCCACCCGAATATTTTCGAGCACCGACGTTGCGAATACGTGAGCATCTTCAGCAGTCAAAATCAATGATTGTGAGACATCCCGGCGTTCGAGCTGGCTCACTTCATCTCCATCCAACCGCACTGAGCCGCGGTGAGGAGGAATAAGGCCAGCAAGCGTTGCGAGCAACGTAGATTTTCCGATTCCTGAAGCGCCGACAATAGCCAGGGACTGCCCGCGCTGGACGGCAAGTGAACCGATGTTACCGACATCGGGGCCACCGGGCCACCCGATGACAAGGTTGTCGGTGACTATCCCCGACGCATCGTGCAAGACAATATTGGGGGAGCGATGAGTGATCCGGGCAGTAGCATCGTCATCGAGAATGTCAATAATCCTGCGCGCGGCAGCAGCAGAGCGAATCAGTTGGATGCCAGCGTCACTCAGACGTTGAGTGGCTTCGAAAGCGGAAAGCGGAGTGAGGACACACACGACATAATTGACGGGGGAGAGGGCGCCCATGCGAACTTGCCATGCCCCAATTGCAATCGCACTGAGCACTGCGATCCCCAGTGCCAGGACGTCGAGAGCGGCGGCGAGTGCAAGAGGCCGCGCAGATCGATCGCGATGTTGGCGAATGCGTTCCTCAGTGGCCTTGCAAGCGTTCTCCATTTCCTCAAGACGACCCGAAATGCGCAGTTCGGAAGCATGTTCAAGGAGTGCTAACGTCTCTGCACCTAACACCGCACGATCTTCGACCTGCGCTTCTTGGGCGATTGCACCATGCATGGCCACCCACGGAGCGACAATGCCAGCCAGAATAAGGGTGAGGGCAAAAACGATGCCAATCAGCGGGGAAAGTGAAGTGACAATCGCGAGTGAAATAGTGGAGACCGTCAGTGCTACAGCGGCTGGGAGCATTGACCTGACCACCAGGTTGCCAACCTCATCGACGTCGGCGCCGGTACGCGCGAGCAGATCGCCGCGTCGGAGGGACGTGACTCGATCCGTGCGTGAATCTGCGAGTGCTGAATAAATCGATGTGCGTAGATTGGACATGCCGTAGAGGGCAACCCAGTGCGAGGTGATCCGTTCGAGATACCGGAAAATCGCCTTGCCCACGCCAAATGCACGGACGCCGACGGATGCGACGGACAAATCGAGAACCGGTGGCAATTGAGCAGCTCGCGCAATAAGCCAGGCAGATGTTGCGCCCAATGCGACTCCGGATCCAATAGCGCCGGTTCCTGCAGCTACGGATGCAACGAATTTTGTTTTATCGTAGTCAAGGAGCTCGATCGCTCTTTTGAGCGCGTGACGATCCGCTTTGCTCAGGACACTCATCGGATGCCTCCATTTCTGACAGATCGTGGGATGGCGTAATCTGCTTCGCCGTTAAGCACTCGATTTACTGCCGCGATCGCCTCGCGCCGCGCAGCTTCAGTAGCGAGTTCTTCCGTGATGTCACGAGTTGACGATTCGACAGAGATCACGTTGTCCGCAAGTGCGATCAGCGACGTGCGATGAGCGATCACAAGGACGGTATGTCCTGTCGCACGCAATTCGTTGACAACGTCGATCACGTACGTTTCGCTTGTGGCGTCGAGGTGGGCTGATGGCTCGTCAAGCACGATGAGCGGACGAGGGTGTACGAGTGCGCGGGTTAGTGCAAGGCGCTGGCGTTGTCCCACGGACAAACCGACACCACCTGAGCCAATGTGTGTGTCCCATCCATCAGGGAGTGTTGCGACGACGTCGGCGAAACCAGTGAGTTCCGCAGCACGTTGTGCTGTTTGTGGACTCACGCCGAGGTTTTCGGCGACGGTGCCAGGGATGAGTGCCGGACGCTGGGGAACCCACGTAATATTTTCCCACAGTGACTGGGGTGAGATCTTTGACAGAGGAGTATCGCCGATGCGGATTTCACCTTCGGAAGGGGACAGAAGGCTGAGTAACATCGAGACGGCAGTTGTTTTCCCTGCACCTGAGTGTCCGCGCAGGATGGTCACCTCACCGGGCGACACAGTGCCTGAGAGATGAGAGGGAGCGACTGTGGCTCGTCCCTGAGCTGCGAATGACACATTAATGAAGGAAATCGGATGTGTGAGTAGATTAGGGCACTTTTCGGTTCCGGTGGGAATGGCCAGCGGTGTGGTCAGGAGTGTCAGCACAGCATCGACCGCAGCCACTCCGTTTGCTGAAGCATGGAATTGTGTGCCAACTTCACGCAGTGGACGCAGAATTTCGGGAGTGAGCATAATCAAGATCAATCCGTGTGCGAGGAGGATTGATCCACCAACCATACGGAAACCGACTTCGACAGCGACGAGCGCCGTTGTGAGCGTGGTGAGGAATTCAAGTGCCGCACCAGATAAGAACGCTACCGCGAGAGTCTGAAGAGTCGAGGCGGCAAAACGATCGCCAAGGGTTTTGACATGTGTATCAGGTCCTTTTTCGCGGCCAAGAGCTTTGAGTGTAGGGAGTCCAGCGAGCAAATCGAGTAACTGGGCTGATTGCTCTTCCATCGTTTTAAGGCGTTTCGCAGAGTAGCGAGCGGTGAGTTTGCCGATGAGGATCATGAAGAGGGGGATCAGGGGAATGCAGGCGGTCACCAGGAGTGCTGAAAGCCAATCAAGGTAAGCAACAACCACCAGCAAGGCTGGCATTGCGATGGCTGTGAGAAAGAGCTCTGGAAGGAATTTGACGAAGTAGTCCTCGAGATCATCCAGGCCTCGGGTTGCGAGGGTAACAACTTTCGCAGAGTGACCTTCGGCAAGCCACCGTTCGCCGAGATCACCTGAATGTCGTAAGACCTGTGCTCGCAGATCGGCGATGACTGTTAATGCGGCACGGTGGCCGATTGCCTTTTGAGTATAGGCCACACCAGATCGAGCCACGATTACTGCAACTAACGCAAGGATGAGTCGAGCTGCCTCGGGGCCATCACCGTAAAAAATAGGGTCAACAGAGTATGCAATGAGAAATACTTGGGCTGCGATCAGTGCAGTAGAGATAACTCCGAGCACAACAAGGAATGCAATATAAGTACGGGCGGTTGAGGCGTAACGGATCAAGCGCGGATCAAACGGCTTCACGACTGGTCCTCCTTTCGTTTAGCCCTGTTATTTTACTGGGATAGACGGTGAGAAAACGAATGCGGGCGGGTGGGAAAGCCCCACCCGCCCGCATGAGCAATTACTCGCTCACTGTGCAGTCTCGAACGCACGAATCTGTGGACCGAGGCCGGCCGGCTTCTCGGGAACATTCTCAACGGACATGCGAGCCGCGAAGGACTTGTACGCCCAGAAAGTGTATCCGAGAACGATTGGAACGAAAATCACTGCTGCGATGGTCATCACCACGTGGGTGGGGGCAGTTGCTGAGGCCTGTACCAACGTGAGGTTGTACTTGCTGTCCACAGAGGACTTCAGAGCATTAGCTCCGAAGGTGAGGAAGACGAAGACAACGGCAAACGCGATGGCAGTGAAGGAGGAGAAGAATGCCGCAACATCCTTGTTCGTGAAAGCGAAGAAAGCGGCAGCGATGAATGCAACTGCGGCAACCGCAAGCGGAATGATGCTTAGTGCATTGGCAGAGTATGCGAAGTTTGCCCACAGACCCCATGCGGCCGCGCTAACAACTGTGACCAGTGTCAGCTTCTTTGCAAGCTCGAGATTGCGAGTGGAGAACTCTCCGCGAGTCTTTAATGCCATGAAGAGTGCACCATGCGTAGCGAAAATTGCCAGGAACACGAGACCGGAGAACACTGTGAATGGGGTAAACAATGAGAAGAAGCCACCCGTCAGGAAGTGCTGGTCGCCTGCCTTAAGTGCTGCATCTACTGTGTTCGGGTCGGCGGCTGTAAATGCGCCATTTTCAAAGTGTCCCACTTCGATTTTCATGCCCTGCACGAGGTTGCCGAATGCAACGCCCCAGACGAGGGTTGCAAGCCATGCAACGCTTGTGTGGAGAACATCCCACACCTGGCGCCACTTCACGGTATTGATCTTGCCTCGCCACTCAAGTGCACAGATGCGAATGATGAGAAGAACGAGGATGAGCACCAGAGCGGTATACATTCCCGAGAACATCGTTGCGTACCACTCGGGGAACGCTGCAAAAGTAGCGCCACCAGCGGTGAGCAAGAATACTTCGTTGCCATCCCAGTGTGGGCCGATAGTGCCCAGAGCGAGGCGTCGCTCGCGGTCATTCTTTGCCACGAAGGGAAAGAGCATGCCAACGCCGAAGCCGAAGCCTTCAAGCGTGAGGTATCCGATCCAGAGAACGGCGATCAGGATAAACCAGAGAATCTGAAGAAAAGTAAGCTCCATGTTGACTCTCCTTAGTAGTTGAAGCTCAGGGTAGCGTTGGGTTCGGCCTTGAGGTCAACCGCCTTCACCTCGTAGTTGGCATTTGTGTTGATGCCTTCCTTGGTGTAGCGCTTAACGAGAAGGAACCAGACGATTCCCAAAGCCGCGTAGAGCAGGGTAAAGACGATCATCGAGATCGCAATTTCTGCTGAGAGAACAGTTGGTGATACCGCGTTCTGGGTCAGGAGCTTGACCATCTGGCTGGAGTCCTTAACACCCATTTCAGACACGATTGGGTAGACCACCCATGGCTGACGCCCCATTTCGGTGAGGATCCATCCGAAGATCGATGCGAGGTATGGGAAGGGGATTGTCCAGACGAAAAGCTGAGCGAGTCCCTTCGAGGTGGGAAGTTTGTCGCCCTTGATGGCGAAGAGGCCGATCAGTGACAGCAGGAATGATGCGAAGCCAAGACCCATCATGATACGGAATGAATAGAACGCGATGAAAACATTCGGAATGTAATTGATCGGTTGACCATTGACTTCAGCGCCGAATGTCTTTGTGAACTGTTCTTGAAGATCCTTGGTTCCGGGGATGTAAGAATTTGGGCCAGTGAAGTGGTTGGTCGCAACGAAGGATTCTAAACCAGGGATCGGGATCGTGATAACGGAGTCTTCTGAGAGTGTGGTTGACGTCAGAGCCAGACCAAGCTTATGAGCCTCGCCACCTTCGTAGATCCCCATCGCAGCAGACATCTTGGTGGGTTGAATTTCTCCAACATGCTGCCCCATAAAGTGACCGGTGCCAATAACTAGCAGTGAAGAAACGAGCATCGTCATGAGGCCGAACCGGGCGGCGGGCTTCCAGTAATGAGTGGCTTCAGTGACGTGACCTGAGTGCATACGGCGGACGAGCCACCACAGAGAAATACCGGAGATCAATGCGCCTGCTACAAGCAGCGAAGCCGTGATAGTGTGCGCGAATGCGTACAGTGTGGTGGGGGAGAAAATGACTTTCAGGAATCCACCGATTCCTTCGAGCTCTGCGCGTCCAGTTTCAGGGTTATACACTCCTCCAACTGGGTGCTGCATGAAGGAATTAGCGGCAAGAATAAACAGTGCCGAGATATTTGTTCCTAGTGCTGCGAGCCAAATTGATGCGGTGTGTGCCTTAGGTGATACGCGACCGCGACCGAAGATCCATACTCCGAGGAACACGGACTCCAGGAAGAATGCGAGGAGCGCTTCGAATGCGAGTGGAGCGCCGAAGATGTCACCGACAAATCGGGAGTACTCGGACCAGTTCATGCCGAACTGGAATTCTTGGACGATTCCGGTTGCCACACCAAGGGCAAAATTAATGAGGAGGATCTTGCCGAAGAACTCAGAAAGTCGGAGCCATCGCTGGTCTCCGCTCTTGAGCCACCGAGTCTGCATCACTGCAACCAGTGGCGAAAGTCCGATTGTCAACGGAACCAGCAGAAAGTGGTATACCGTTGTGATACCGAACTGCCAACGCGCGAGGTCGACGTTCACTCGATCACCTTTCTTAGACGTTGTGTCGGCTCGATTGTGTTGAGCCGCTTCTCGAGTGATCCGGTGAGTGAGGACTCTCGAGACTCTGACTCCTCTATCTTCCTCGCTTTTATGGCATATTTCCAGCTCTTAGAATGTATTTTCCGAGCTGTTAACTACATCGCGTTTCTGACAAATCACGCAAAGTGTGTAAGGAAATTTTTATATTCGCGAGGTGCGACGATTTTCGAGGCGGAAAAGATTCTGACACTCCAGTCTTTGTCGTCAATTCATTGGCCTGCAGGCCGGGATGTTAGTCCTATCTTTGGGATTTGTGGATGTGTGTCCCGTCATTCTTCGCCCTTCGGTGCGAGCAGTGTAGAATAAGTGCGGACGGAGGACATCGCTCCGTATAGAGGAAGTTGTGCGCCGCGTGAGCGTTGCCGCCCTTTCTCTCTACTTAGAAGACTTCCGCGAACTCGATTCGCGACAACCTGCATGCTGTCGATGTCTGCATGCGCTACAGGAGAATAAAAATGGCTGAAGAAGCCAATGAGAAAGTGGTCTCCACGGGCGCCACTGAAAAGACCGTAAATAAACGAGCATCGCGCTCCCGCAAGGCTGCAGCAAAGCACGAAGGTGTAGCCGAATCTGTTGCACAGTCACTCGCAGCACTTGCTCAGGAAAAAGGAAAAACAGTTTTTTCTGAAGCTGACAACACTGCACATACTGCCGACGTTGTCGCTCCGGCTCCGATGACAGCTCTGCTTTTCCAAGAGCCAGATGTTGAAAAGGCTGTTCGCACCCGCCGCGCACGCAGAAGTGTTTCGGTTGAAGAATCTGAAGTAACGCCGGAAGAATCTTCGCTCAACAACGAAGAAGATGAACCGAAGCGCCGTCGTCGTGGAACACGTGGTGGCCGCAAGAGCGCTGAGGCTGAAGCAGATAATCTTCAAGAAGAGACATCTGTCGACGACACAGTTCAGGAGCCATCGAAAAAGAAGCGGACACGTCGCAAGAAGTCAACTGAAAATGAAGAGTCCGTATCGGTTGAGAAGGCTGACTCCAAAAATGATGAAGAAACCGTCGAATCCGATGAGTCGGAAGTCGCTGTTCGCCGTCGCCGACGTCGTCGCTCTGATTCAGAGGAAGTCTCAGCTCCCCGAGGGTCGACTCGTTTGGAAGCGAAGCGTCAGCGTCGCAAGGAAAGCCGTGCAGCGGGTCGACGTCGTCAGACGGTATCGGAAGCGGAGTACCTGGCACGCCGTGAATCGGTCGATCGTGAGATGCTGGTTCGTGAGCGCGACGGTCTGAACCAGATTGCTGTCATTGAAGACGGCGTGCTCGTTGAACATTTCGTGGCTCGCCACACGCAGACATCAATGGTTGGCAACGTTTACCTCGGCCGCGTGCAAAATGTTTTGCCTTCGATGGAGGCGGCGTTTGTCGACATCGGTAAGGGGCGCAATGCTGTTCTTTATGCCGGTGAGGTAAATTGGGAAGCGGCCGGTCTTGAGGGGAAACCTCGCAAGATCGAACAAGCGCTCAAGAGTGGCGATACCGTGCTCGTTCAAGTAACGAAGGATCCGATCGGACACAAGGGTGCTCGACTGACCTCTCAGGTCACTCTTGCTGGACGCCACCTCGTCCTTGTTCCCTCGGGTGCCATGACTGGAATTTCGCGTAAGCTTCCTGAGCGTGAGCGAACCCGACTCAAGAAGATCCTGAAGGAAATTGTTCCAGCAGGGCATGGTGTCATTGTTCGTACTGCTGCCGAGGGGGCTACGGAAGAGCAGCTGCGTGACGACGTTGAGCGTCTGACCAAGAGTTGGGCAGATATCGAGGCGAAGTCGAAGTCTACGAAGAACGCACCGTCGTTACTGAAGGGCGAACCTGAACTGGCTGTTCGTGTGGTTCGCGATATCTTCAATGAAGATTTCCGTTCGTTGAAGGTGCAAGGCGACAATGCGTGGTCAACAATTTCGGAGTACGTTAAAGATCTTTCGCCCGAGTTGATCGACCGTGTGGAACACTGGGAATCGGGCGACGATATTTTCGCCGCAAATCGCGTTGACGAGCAGCTCCAGAAGGCATTCGATCGCAAAGTAATCCTGCCATCGGGTGGTTCGCTGGTGATTGATCGTACTGAGGCGATGACGGTCATCGACGTCAACACTGGAAAGTTTACCGGTGCCAAGGGCGGGACCTTGGAAGAAACCGTCACGATGAACAATCTTGAAGCGGCTGAAGAGATTGTGCGTCAGCTACGTTTGCGTGATATCGGCGGAATTATCGTTGTTGACTTCATTGATATGGTGCTTGAGGCGAATCGTGACCTCGTCCTTCGCCGTTTGATCGAATGCTTGGGCCGGGATCGTACCCGCCACCAGGTAGCCGAAGTGACGAGCCTTGGGCTGGTGCAGATGACTCGAAAGCGTGTGGGGCAGGGGCTGGTGGAGGCCTTCTCCACCACCTGTGAAGCGTGTGAAGGCCGTGGCTACATCACTCACGAACATCCTGTTGAGCGTGGTGAAACAACCGAACAGGCTGAAAAGGCCGATGCGAAGCGTTCCAAATCTCGTGTGAAGAAGGCAAAAGCTGAGACTGAGCAAAATGATGATCCCAAGCGCTCTGAAGTTAAAGCGGTATTGAATTCGATTGCGGCTGCTGCTGTGCATAAGCATGACGAAGCTGAGTCTTCGAGTGGCACTGCAGACGGTGCAAATGATATCGCAGAAAGTGATACGCCTAAGCGTAGCCGCGGTCGAGGTGGACGTGGAAAGAAGTCTGAGGATTCTTCAACTCATGCGCACTCGGCTGTGAGTGAGAGCGCTGCGGAGGAAAAGCCGGCTCGACGTCGGGGGCGTCCTCGTAAGGCTTCTGTAGATCAAGAGCAACGCGATCATTATTCGTTGGAAGATTCCGCGTCGGTGAAGACGGAAGGCATCAATCAGGCTCGCAGTGCAGATGAACCGACGCGCACTGGGAATGAAGCGCGAGAGTCGGCGACTGGTAAACCCGCACGGCGAAGTAAAATTGTTTCCTCGTCGGGGACGATTATTCCTCCTTCTTCGGCGACTTCGGCGTTCCTGAGCTTCCCGAAGAAGTAAAGGAAAAGAAAGGTGAAACTGTGGCGTGCGTCGCGATGTGCCAACTTGTTTCACCTGACGAATCCATTTATTATGGATTGTCGGCGCGTTGTTACGCGTCCCTAAAATCGTAAGTGCACTTCGGTGCATCCCAACTGACGGAAGATGAGCAAAATGGTTTACGCGATTGTGAAGGCAGGCGGCCGCCAGGAGAAGGTGTCCGTCGGATCCATCGTCGTTGTGGACAAGATGGCAGGCGAAGCCGGCGAGAAGGTCGAGCTCGAGCCACTGATGCTCGTCGACGGTGACAAGGTCACCACCGCCGCCGAGGGTATTACCGCTAAGGTTACTGCCGAAATTGTTCGCGATGAGAAGGGGCCGAAGATCTCGATCATCAAGTACAAGAACAAGACCGGCTACCGTAAGCGTATGGGTCATCGTCAGAAGCTGACCCGCCTCAAGGTTACCGGCATTAAGTGACCACGGTCCGTCCCGAGCTTTAGAGAAGAAGGTCTGAAATGGCACATAAGAAGGGCGCGAGCTCCTCGAACAACGGTCGCGATTCGAACGCGAAGCGCCTCGGCGTGAAGCGTTTCGGCGGCCAGGCAGTTAACGCGGGTGAGATCCTCATCCGTCAGCGTGGCACCAAGTTCCACCCAGGTGCCAACGTCGGCCGCGGCAAAGATGATACTCTGTTCGCCCTTGAGGCTGGCACGGTTGAGTTCGGCGTTCGCCGCGATCGTAAGGTCGTGAACGTCGTGGCTGCGCAGGCCTGAAGCCTGAGCAGAGGAGAAATCCTCACACAACATATTTCAAAAGTCGAGACTGGGAGTTTTCCAGTCTCGACTTTTCTTATTGAGCGGAAAAGCTCCCGCACCGCACCTTCACGCGTGACAACGTCGATGGTTTAAACCTGAGCGGGTGAATTCTGGCTTTCTGTCAAAGGGCATCAGCGTGGTCATCATTGTGCTAGATAAAGAAAGACACCGGTGCCCCGGTGGCGAAAACGCCACCGGGGCACCAGTGATAAACGATAACGAGGTTTAGTCGACGATCACCACGCGAAGATTACGCGGCCCGTGAACGCCAGCGACGCGCACGAGTTCAATATCAGCAGTTGCTGACGGTCCTGCGATCCAGGTGGTTGGTCGTGTTGGGTGCTCACCCAGAATACGTACTGCTTGCGGCACAGTGGGGTACACGTCGCGTGCATACAGAACCACTACGTGGGTATCTGGAATGAGGGTGATGGCACGACGCCCCTGATCGGGTTCGCCGTCCAAAATGATCGTTCCCGAAAGAGAGATTGCGACACGCGAAGCAGTCACAACAGCGTCGGTTTCGTCAAGCTCTTTATGAGTAAGATTCGCTTCGCGGGAATCTTCACGCACAGCACGGCCGTCGCGTCCGGCAGCTTCCTTCCACGAATCCTTCAAGCCGTGTGGAACCACCACGGAGGACATGCCACTGAGGAAGTTTGCAATGGCATCCTCAATACCAGCCTCATTGGTGCGCACGACGACGGCGTTGTAGTCTTCGAGCTTTTCGATCAAGTCAGCGATCACTGGCTCCGAGCCGGGTGCGTCGGTGCCTTCCATACGATAGTGACGTTCCACTTCGGGAGTTGGGTACGGGGAGTCCTTGAGAGCTCCGCGCACGGCTGCCAAAATGTCTTCGCGGGCACCCATCAGTTCTCCTCCTTTGTCTGGGCATGTGAACCAGCAGGTGTCGCTGGCGTTCCTTTTGCCTTAGTCGGCTCATTTCCTGCTTTTTCTTCGTCGGCAAGCCAATCTCGGAACGAGCGCGACGGCGGAGCAGGGATGTCCTTATTGCGAGTCCATGCACTTACTGGCCACGGCACAGACGAGATGCGCTCATCCTTACCGGCGACGATACGACCGAGCTTTGCTGCCTTTTCTGCAGCTCCCCAGATCTTTCCGTTACCCATGACCTTGGAGGATATCTTCATACCGATATCCCAGCCGTTGGGGACACCGCCGCGGTTTTGTTCGGTAATTTCGTGGCGCAGGTGCACCAGAATTCCTGGAATATCAATCTTGACTGGGCACGCATCGCCACAAGCGCCACAAAGAGTAGAAGCGTAGGGGAGCGTGTGAACCGGATCGTGATGATCGCGGCCATCCAGGAGCTGTGGAGTGAGAATTGCACCAATTGGGCCAGGGTAGACTGAATTGTAGGCGTGACCACCAACATGCTCATAAACAGGGCACACATTCATACATGCGCCACAGCGAATACAGTTAAGTGCCTCGCGGCCAACTTCGTTTGCAAGAGTCTTAGTACGACCATTGTCGAGAAGGATCAAATGGAATTCTTGAGGGCCGTCCCCTGGGGTCACACCGGTCCAGAATGAGGTGTAGGGATTCATTCGCTCGCCAGTGGCCGAACGCGGAAGAAGCTGTGAGAACACTTCGATGTCGTCGTACGAAGGAACCATCTTCTCAATGCCGACAACTGAGATTAAGGTCTCCGGGAGGGTCAGACACATACGGCCATTGCCTTCAGATTCATACACTGACAGTGCGCCAGTATCGGCAACCATCATGTTCGATCCTGAGATTGCGACCTTGGCCTTGAGGAACTTCGCACGTAGGTGCTCACGAGCTGCCATCGCGAGTGCGTGCGGTTCTGCTTCGAGGTGGTCTGGAAGGTCTTCCATTTCGCGCTCGAAAATTTCCTTGATCTCCGCGCGATTACGGTGAATCGCTGGAACTACGATGTGTGAGGGCATATCTTTGCCCAACTGAACAATCAATTCTGCAAGGTCGGTTTCGAAGGCATCGATGCCACGCTCAGCCAGGAATTCATTCATGTTGATTTCCTGGGTGACCATCGACTTGATCTTGACAACTTCCTTGACCTGCTTTTCTTGCAGGATGGAGTAGATGATCTCGTTGGCTTCCTTGGCGTCGCGGGCCCAGTGCACGATACCGCCATGAGCCGTAACATTCTCTTCCATTTGGACGAGAAGCTCGGGCAAACGCGACATTGTTGCCGACTTGATCTGAGAAGCCGCATTACGTAGATCCTGCCAGTCAGGCATTTCCTCAACGCGCGCGTTGCGCTTGTTTCGGATCGTGGTAGTAGCGTAACCCAGATTTTTACGCATCTGAGTGTTCTTCAGTGTCACTTCAGCGCCTTCAGGGAAAGAGGCACCCCAGCGGAGCGTATTTTCCGGGATTGGATCACCATTTACCCACTGGTGATGCGTTGAGCGATTCAACGGCTCGGTTTTGGTGGCCGGAGCGCCGGTGAACTTGGAGATTACCTTGGGAATTCCGAGGAATGTGGACATGTTATGCACCAACCTTCACAGTGGACGCTGCCGGAATCCAGGGCTGTTCCTCGGTACCGGCAAGAACTTCAGCAAGATGCATCGCGCGGATACCAGCGCGGTTGCGAGCGAGGCCACCAGCGATGTGCATCAGGCAGGAGTAATCGCCAGCGACGAGGACATCGGCACCAGTGGACTTGATATTGGTCATTTTGTCCGCCAGCATTGAGGCCGAGGTATCCGGGTTCTTCAAAGAGAACGTACCACCGAAGCCACAGCAAGAATCACCGTGTGGGAGCTCAACGAAATCAATTCCACGAACGTTGCGCAGCAGGCGTTCAGGCTTGTCGCCAACGCGTGCTACGCGTAAGGAGTGACAGGTGGGGTGGTAAGTGACGCGGTGCGCGAAGTACGCGCCGACGTCGTCGGTGCCAAGCACATCGACGAGGAATTCAGACAGTTCGTATGTCTTGTTCGCGATTGCTTGTGCTTTCGTGCCCAGCTCTGGATGGCCTTGCGCGTCGGCGACAAGTTTCTGCTGATGACGGATCGAACCGGTGCAGGAGCCAGAAGGAACAACGATTGCGTCCCACTCGCCGTCGAGAACAGGTTCGTAGGTGCGAACGTGGTTCTCGATCAGCGGCATGGCCTCGGGGTAGTAGCCAGTGTTGACGTGCATCTGACCACAGCATGCCTGCGACGGTGGAACGACGACGTCGATTCCGAGGCGCGTGAGCAACTGCAAAGTTGCTTGTGGTGCCTGCGGGAACATGGCGTCTCCAATGCATGTAGCGAAGAGAGCGACTTTCATGAGACCTGCTTTCTTAATAATTTTGAATATTTAGGTGAAAGAATTAGTTCGCAACCATGTAGGTGAACGCTGGCAAAATTCCGTTTGCGATGAGGTAGGTCAAAGCGCACAGGTAAACAAGCAAACCGATCGACCATGGAGCAGCCTTGCGCAGAATTTCTGCTTCGGTACCAGGCTTTTGAATTGCTGTTGATGCAATCGCGAGGTTCTGTGGGGAGACAATCTTTCCGATGCCGCCACCAACGGAGTTCGCGGCGAGGAAGACATCTGGGCTTGCCCCGATACCATGTGCTGCGGTTGCCTGGAGGTTGGCAAATAAGGCGTTCGAGGATGTTGCCGATCCAGTCACTGCAGTGCCAATCCAACCAAGGATCGGAGACAGGAAAGCGAAAGCTGCGCCAGTAGTGGCGAGTGCCGTTCCGATGGCGGCAGTCTGACCAGAGAAATTCATGACGTAGGCAAGCGACATCACCAGAGCGATCGTCACAAGTGACCAACGCAGCGATACGAGAGTGTCGACGAAGGTCTTCAGACCCTGGACGAAAGTGAACTGGAACTGTGGTGTGGACTTCCAGGCGTAGACGGCTGACACAATTAATGCGGTAATAACGATCATGAAGCCAGGGGAGTTGAGAATCTGGATATTGTAGATCGCAGATTTCGAAACTTGACCATCAGCTGTCATCAGGTGCCCGTAAAGGCCGGGCCACTGGATCGGGATATCGGTTTTAGCGAGGGTAGCTGGAATGTCAATGCCGAACTTCCACAGCTTGTACAGAGCGAAGATGATGACCACGAGGCCGTAAGGCAATAATGCCAAGGTGATGCGCTGGCGGGAGGGGAGCGTACCGGCGTCCTTTGAGGACGTGTGGAATTCTTCTGGGATTTCGGGCTGCTTGAGAGCGATCATTGCTGCTGCAGCTGCGAATCCGACGAGGGAAGCAAGCACTGCTGTCAAAGCATAGGAGATGAAAGTTGCGGCCACGATATGGCCGATAGCGGTGACGACGCCCTGGAAGAGAGCGACGTGCCATAGCTGCTTGAGTCCGCGTACACCGTCGATGATCAACAGAAGGAAGATTGGTACGAGAACCACAATCCACGGAGTGATAGACACTGCCTTGAATGCCACAGCAGTGCCGGGATCAGCTCCAGTCAGGCCGCCGAGTTTACCTGCAGTAGTAACGGGAATAGCCATTGCGCCGAAGCCAACGTTGATCGCGTTTCCGACCATCGTCACAATTGCCGCCTTAATCGGAGGCAGACCGAGCGAGACGAGCATTGCTGCCACGATAGCGACAGGTGCGCCGAAGCCTGCGAGGCCTTCGAGGAGGCCACAGAAAGAGAAGCCAATGAGAAGGGCTTGAACGCGCATGTCACCACGGCCAACTGCTGAGAATACAGTGCGGACATCTTCAGCGCGGCCAGAGCCCACAGAGATGTTGTAAAGCCACACGGCAGCGATGACGATGAAAATGATCGGTAGCAGACCGAACGCAATTCCGTACAGTGCAGAGGAGAAGACCATGCCAGCAGGCATGCCAAAACCAAGTGCTGCAGACACTGCAGCGATGGCAAGAGAACCGAGCGCACACCAGTGGGTCTTCAGCTTAAAGACGCCGAGAAGGACGAAAAATGCGATGAGCGGGAGGATACCGACAAGGGCGCTGAGTATGGCCGATCCACCAATAGAAGTGGGATTCGGTGCGAACGCGGCGCTCGTAATAATTTCGTTCAAGGGTGCATTGCCTTCCTCTTTGAAAATGCGACTAAAGGCCGTCAAGAGCCCTAGTGCAAGCATAAGGAAGTGGTGGAATAAATGCGCTCCGTGCGATATGTATTTACGAGCCAAATTTGTTGCGTAAATATGGGGTGGTTGTGTAGGCCACACCAAAGGTGAAGGCGGAGCGATGGAGGTGACGGTGCGAGCTTACTCTCCGTTGCTGGTGTCTCATTTCGTCCAGAGCTCCTCTCGCATACACTTGTATACATGCCAGATTTTATTGATCGCGTTACTTTGCACCTTTTAGCCGGCAAGGGAGGTAACGGTGTTGCTTCCGTACGTCGAGAGAAATTTAAACCGCTCGGCGGGCCAGACGGCGCAAACGGTGGTCACGGCGGAGATATCGTTCTTCTTGCTGATCGCAACGAGACATCTCTGCTGACACTCCAACGTAATCCTCACCAGGTTGCGCCTAACGGTGCGCCGGGTGCCGGCGATCTTCGTCATGGTAAACGCGGTGACGACCTCATCCTGAAGGTGCCAGTGGGCACTGTTGTCAAAGACATGGATGGCTCAGTGCTGGCTGATCTCTCACGTGACGGTGATCGCTATATTGCTGCCCTTGGTGGCTTTGGCGGTCTTGGCAACGCTGCCCTGGCTTCTCCAAAACGTCGTGCACCGGGTTTTGCGCTGCTGGGAGAGGAAGGTGAGAAGAAAGATGTCCGCCTCGAACTCAAGTCTGTTGCCGACGTTGCGCTCGTTGGTTTTCCCTCAGCGGGAAAGTCATCGTTGATCGCTGCGATGAGTGCAGCGCGTCCGAAGATTGCCGATTACCCGTTCACAACCTTGGTTCCCAATCTCGGAGTTGTCGACGCCGGAGCCTCACGTTTCACGATGGCTGATGTGCCAGGTCTGATTCCAGGTGCCTCGGAAGGTAAAGGGCTTGGACATGAATTCTTGCGGCATATCGAGCGGTGTTCAGCAATCGTCCATGTCCTCGATTGTGCGACGTTGGAGCCTGGACGTGATCCACTCAGTGACCTGGACACTATCGAGGCGGAACTCAGTGCTTATGCCAAAGACGTGCCGCCGATGGATGGTGTTGTTCCGTTAATGAAGCGCCCGCGTGTGGTTGTTCTCAATAAGGCAGACGTTCCTGAAGCTCGCGAACTGGCGGAATTCGTCAAGGATGAAATCGAAAAGCGGAATGTCCCGGTGTACATTGTCTCTGCTGTCTCACGTGATGGTCTGAAAGAACTGAAGTATGCCCTCGCTGAACTCGTCGACAAGATGCGCCAATATATGGCGCCGGCGGAATCTGTAGCGCGTCCAGTGATCCGGCCTCTCGCGCCTCGTGAATCTAATGCGTTCACGATCCGACGTCTCGAATACATGGGTGAACCTCTGTGGGAAGTGCGTGGCTACAAACCAGAGCGTTGGGTTCGTCAAACCGATTTCGCCAACGATGAGGCTGTGGGCTACCTCGCTGATCGTCTCAATACGCTCGGCATTGAAAAGCAGCTGCTGAAGAAAGGTGCCCACGCCGGAGATTCTGTGGTTATTGGTGCTGCAGAAGACGGCTTTGTCTTCGATTTCGAGCCATTGGTTTCTACCGGTGCTGAATTGTTGTCGCCGCGTGGCACCGACGATCGCTTGTACGAGCGTCACCGTCCAACCCACGCTGAGCGTAAAGCTGCATTCCACGAGAACATGGACGCGAAAGAAGCTGCACGCCAAGAGCTCCGTGACGAGCGCCGACGCGGAATATGGACCGACCCGGAGGAACAGTGAAAACTCTTCTTGCCAACCGTGCTCTTCTTGGACAAGCGAAACGTCTAGTTATTAAGGTTGGTTCATCGTCGCTCACCAGAGATGGGGCGCTCAACGAGCCGGCGCTATCGTCACTTGTCGACGTTGTCGGTGCGGCTCACGCACGTGGGCAGGAAGTGGTCTTAGTTTCCTCAGGCGCTGTTGCGGCAGGGCTTGCACCTTTGGGCTTCAACTCGCGTCCCAAGATGCTTCGTGACCAGCAGGCAGCTTCGATGGTTGGGCAGGTGCGTCTGTTAGCTGCGTATACCCGTGAATTCGGGCGTTACGGGATCACCATTGCTCAGGTTCTTCTTACCCCAGAAGATGTGTTGAACCGCACACATTACGCCAATGCGCAGGGGGCGCTCAAGCGTTTGCTCCATCACGGTGTCATTCCGATTGTCAATGAAAACGATGCTGTGGTTACAGGAGAGCTGCGTTTTGGAGACAATGACCGTCTTGCTGCATTGACGGCGCACCTTGTCGATGCGACTGCCCTGATTTTGTGTACTGACGTGGACGGCCTGTATACCGCGCCGCCATCGGAGCCCGGCGCACGTCTGATTTCCGAAGTGACATCGATGGATCAGGTCAAGGCACTCACAATTACGGGCAAGGGCTCCGATGTCGGAACAGGTGGAATGCAGACGAAAGTCGAAGCGGCCAAGATCGCTGTCTCCGGGGGAGTTGGTGCGTTGGTGACATCGACTCACAATCTTGCTGGAGGACTCGCTGGGGGTGAAGTTGGCACGTGGTTTGTCCCGCAAGGCCGTCGTCAGAGTGCGCGTGATCTGTGGCTGAAGAATGTGGCGCAGGTACGTGGCTCAATTGTTGTCGACGATGGCGCTGCTGATGTCGTGCGCGCTGGCGGTGTATCGCTGTTGTGTGTGGGTGTCACAGACGTGCGGGGTACTTTCTCTCGTGGTGCTCTCGTGCGGGTGCTTGATTCACGCGGTGGTGAGGTGGCGCGTGGGCTGTCGGGCTACTCGTCGGTGGATATTCGACGCTTCCTTGATATGGGGGGTCGTGCACCGCGGCCAGTTGTCCATGCAGATGACCTCGTTCGACGTTGAAGGATCGCTGTTACTGATCGCACACGCCGAGGTTGCCTGTTTTCCTTTCCTGAGGTTTACCTAGTACAATCCAGACAATATTCAAAATTGCTTATGTCGTAAAAGTGTTTTGAATAAATATTCCAGGTGTTGAATAAAAATTTTGCCGTATTTGCGGTACATTTTTCTCAGCACCATTCGGAAAACCCAGGTAGGAATAACGATGACGCTAGAATTGACTGCCTCAACGAGGGCTCTGGAAACATTCGAGATTGATCCAAAGCTGCTTGTTCGCGACCACGTGCGCTCTGCCTACTTTGGCCTCGAGCTTGGAGCTTTGGGAGCTGCGGGAGATGTTGATCCTG
The DNA here is from genome assembly GCF_053585065.1 of Arcanobacterium sp. (ex Cirak et al. 2026). Lineage (NCBI taxonomy): Bacteria > Bacillati > Actinomycetota > Actinomycetes > Actinomycetales > Actinomycetaceae > Arcanobacterium > Arcanobacterium sp. (ex Cirak et al. 2026). The sequence goes on along the minus strand of NZ_JBQJCE010000002.1, from coordinate 43,958 downwards.
CTTTCCGTCATGAACTCGGCCCTCTTCAAGTCAACTGGCAACGTCTGGGAAGTGCATTGCGCGCGGCTCAGGGGGGAGGAATGGATTTCGTATCCATTGATTCTCGTTTCCTTTTGCGGGCGGATATTGATCCACGTGAAGCCCTGCTCGATGGTGCTCGTGCCGCTGCTCGGCTTGCCCCGCACTCCATGGGCGGAATTCTCGTGGAAGTTCCTGGTGTCCCCAAGCTCATGAATCAGGCGATCGACCTCGTCGCCCGTCAAAACGATGGGTGGGCAGGGCTGATCTTCCATCTGAATGATAGCTCGGATTTCCTTGGGCTCACGCGCGTGGCTGCGAAGGCTCGAGAAGCAGGGGTCAAATTGCTTGTGATTATTTCGGAGGCCGAGCTTGTGCCACAGCGGGCGGACATTATTGCTCCGTACGCAGATGCGATTGAACTGCGTTGCCCTGATTTGCTTGTGGCACGCAAAGCTCGTTTCGCGTTGAAGCGTGCAGCAGAGAAACTTGGCAAAGAAATCCATGTCTATGCGCAAGTTGGTGTCGTGATTTCGGCAACTGAGGCTGCCGCGCGTGACCGTGCTGATTTAGTGGGATCGATTCATGTGGGGAAACTTTTCGGCGGTCGTATGCGTGTGCTAGGGACTGTTTACGATGTTGCCGACGCCGTTGAAGCATGGGTCGGTATGGGCGCAGCTGACGGCGTATGGTTTATGCCGTGTTCGCTACCATCCGATCAGTCATCGATTCTCAAAGGGGTGCTACCTCTCATTCGCGCACGCACACGCACGTGGCGTGAGGCTCATCCTCACCACAGTGAATAGACGTGAATCGTGGGAGTGACAGTTGTATGTCACTCCCACGAGAAAATTGACTCAGTCTTCGTAACCGGAGTTCTGCGGCTGAGCAGCCTTCTTGACCTCATCCATGTTCAGGTTCTTTGCCTGCTCAATGAGATCCTCAAGCTGCGAGGCTGGAAGGGCGCCCGCACCGCGGTAGAGCTGCACGCCGTCACGGTAGATGAAGAGCGTCGGAATCGACATCACGCCGTAGTTTTGAGCAATTTCAGTTTGGGCATCAACATCCACCTTGCCGAAGGTGATATCTGGGTGTTTCTCAGAAGCAGCCTCGAACGTGGGGCCGAACTGGCGGCACGGGCCACACCATGCAGCCCAGAAATCCAAGACGGCGATGCCATTACCGATGGTGTCGTTGAGGTTTGCGGAGGTAACTTCGATTGTTGCCATGAGAAAGCCTTTCTTTGGTTTGTTACACCAGTGCCAACGACTTCGGTGAAAATTTATTCCCGATCTCATTGGACTAAACTCATACTTTCAGGTGTTGCCATATATTATGGCACTTTGGAGAACGATTATTGTGATGCACGTATCGTCCACAAGGGGGACAAATGGATCAGCAGGTCAATGATGCAGCACGTGAAGGCGTCAATGAGATCGCCTCTCGCGCAAAGCGAGCTGCGCGCCAGCTGCGGCGCGCAGGCACAGAGCGCAAGAATGCTGCGCTCAATGCAATTGCTGATGCGCTTGAGGAGAATTCAACAGCGATTATTGCGGCAAATGCCGGTGATCTTGAGTCTGGACGCGCAGCAGGCACCTCGTCTGGCCTTCTTGACCGACTCTTGCTTGACGATGCACGTATGCGCACGATTGTATCCTCGGTTCGTGACGTCGTCGCCCTCCCCGATCCAGTAGGGAAAGTTGTCCGTGGCTCGACACTTGATAACGGAATGAACCTCATTGAAAAGCGCGTACCGATGGGGGTGGTGGGCATGATCTACGAGTCGCGCCCGAATGTCACTGTCGATGCTGCCGTGCTCGCACTGAAATCTGGAAATGCTGCGATTCTGCGCGGAGGCCATGCTGCGGAGCAGTCGAATCGTGCCATTGTCAAGGTCATCCGTGAAGCGATTGCCAGCCAGGGCTTCTCGCCAGACTTAGTGGCGAGTGTCGATGAATTTGGACGCGAAGGAGCTGTTGCTCTGATGCGTGCGCGCGGGCTTGTTGACCTGGTCATTCCGCGTGGGGGAGCCGGGTTAATTCAAACGGTGATTCGTGAGGCTACGGTGCCCGTTATCGAAACCGGTGTAGGGAACGTTCATGTCTACGTCGATGCTGCAGCAGACATTGAAAAAGCAACTGCCATTGTCATGAACGCCAAGACGCAACGTGTCGGGGTCTGTAATGCTGCTGAAACACTGCTTGTTCACCGAGATATTGCCGATGAGTTCCTCCCGCAGATGTTGGAACGCTTGAGTGAGGCTGGCGTTGTGCTCCACGGCGACAGCGCCACGAGTGCGTACGCGCCAACGTCGGCAGATATTCTCGCCGCAACTGACGAAGACTGGGCCACAGAATACCTTGCATTGGAGCTTGCGGTGAAGGTGGTCGACAACGTTGACGAGGCCATTGACCACATCCTGACCTATACCTCAGGGCACACAGAAGCGATTGTGTCGGAAAATTATTCGACGATCCGGCATTTTGTCGAATCGATGGATTGCGCGGTCGTGACCGTGAACGCTTCAACGCGTTTCACTGACGGTGGGGAGTTCGGTTTGGGAGCTGAGATCGGGATTTCGACTCAAAAACTTCACGCGCGTGGACCGATGGGACTTGAGGCGCTGACCACCACCACATGGATTTTGCAAGGTGATGGTCATGTCCGATAACACCTGGATCGATCCGTCGTCGGGCGAAGTTCGCGATCGTGAAAGCCAGCTCTATAATCAAACCGAGCACCGACGTCGGCGAATCGGCATTATGGGCGGTACATTCGACCCCATCCACAATGGACATTTGGTGGCTGCCTCGGAAGTACAACACTATTTTGATCTCGACGAAGTGGTGTTCGTTCCCACTGCGGAGCAACCATTTAAAAAAGGCAAGCGAGTGACTTTCGCCGAGCATCGTTACTTGATGACAGTCATTGCAACAGCGCCAAATCCGCGTTTTTCTGTGTCGCGAGTCGACATTGATCGTGGTGGGACGACTTACACGATTGACACGCTTCGCGATCTGCGAAAAGTGTATCCAGATGCAGAAATGTTCTTCATTACTGGTGCCGATGTATTACCGCAAATTCTTCGATGGAAAGACCAAGACGAATTGTGGAACCTCGCGCATTTCGTTGGCGTGAACCGTCCAGGGCATGTTCTTGACACCTCGGCGCTGCCTGAAGGTGGAGTGTCTGTCCTTGAGATTCCTGCGATGGCAATTTCATCCACGGGAGTCAGAAACCGCGTCGCAAGCGGTGTTCCGGTGTGGTATCTGATGCCTGATGGGGTAGTTCGGTACATCAGCAAGTATCATTTGTATAGACCAGAGGAAGCGAATACGACTGCCCTTGCGTCGGTCGTTGGTGATTACGAGCCAAATGCCGATCCTGGGAAGGAGAAAAAATGAGTGACGAACCGCGATTGACCCGGCGCATGTTGAAGGAGCAAGGAAAGCTCACGACGCGTCCGGCGAATGCCGTGCCTCTGACAGAAACTGCTGAACTGCGTCTGGGGCGGATGTCGCGTAAAGAAATACGTATGCGTGAACGCGAAGAAGCTCGCACGGCAGCACTTGAAGCACAGCGCGCCATTGAACAGGCACGCGCAGCGAAAGAAGCACAAGAGGCGCCTGAGCACGATACGGCTGAACACAAGATGAATGTTTCTGGCTCCCATGCAGTGGTTGAAGATGAGAAGCTAGCCGAAGAGGTGCTGGCCGAACCGGCAACCGAGGAGTCACCCGCCGTCGTCGACGAAGGCATTCAGCAAGCCGTTTCAGAAGAAATGCCCGCTGAGAGCCCGGAACGTAAATCCGTCTTCGATCGATTTGAAAAAAAGCAGGAAGAGGATGACAGCGTCGACGATGACGAACCGTCCCTCCACCAGCGACTGACTGCGATGACATCACGCGATAGCGTGACAATTGGTGCCGACGAGGAACCGGGTATCCTCAAATCGCAAGCGCAGTCAGATGAGATTGATCAGGATGTTCATGCAACTGAAAAGGTTGCGGCTGTCCGCGGAGAATCCGGTTACGTTGACTTTGACGACGAAGAAGACGACGAGCCTTCCACATTCCGTTCTGTTTTGGGATGGATTCTGATCATTATCATCGGTGTTCTGGTGGGCTACCTTATTGGTACCTGGGTGAACCAGACCTTCTTCTCTGCAGGCGTGTACGAGCCTGCAACAACCGCCCTTCTTCTCTAATTTTATTTTTGCGCGAAAGGACATTTGTGAGCGCTACACCTGAATCTATTGACATGGCGATTGTTGCCGCACGTGCAGCATCGGATATGAAAGCTACCTCGATCGTCGCGATCGACGTATCAGAGCGCTTGGTGCTCACGGATGCCTTCGTGGTGGTTTCTGGATCATCTGAGCGCCAGGTGCGCTCTCTCGTCGATTCCATCGAAGAGGAAATGCATAAGGCAGGCCACAAGCGCGTGCGCCGTGAAGGTATGGAAGGTGAGGCCCATTGGGTTCTTATCGATTTCGGTGCCGTAATGATTCACGTCCAGCAGGATGAAGATCGGGAGTTCTACGCGCTTGAAAAACTCTGGGCCGATTGTCCGAAAATTGAACTTCCCGAGGATGTCACTGTTGAGCGAGAGCCTGAGCGTACCTCGCTGATGGAGTTCTACCGCTGGGAAGGTGAGGAATCTGCGGGGGATGATCAGTGAGTGCGTCGACGCTCATCTTGTGGCGTCACGGGCAAACTGATTTCAACAAACTTCGTCGTATCCAAGGCGCGAGCGATATTGCGCTGAATGCTGCCGGGATCGCGCAGGCTGAACGCGCAGCTACTGAGCTGGTGACCCTCGGAATTGATCACATCGTGGTATCCGACCTCAGCCGTGCACGGGCTACTGCCGACGCTGTGGCGCGGCGAATCGGCGTGGTCCCAGTGATCGACTGGCGTTTGCGCGAGCGTGGCTACGGCATGTGGGAAGGCTTAACATCTGAAGAGATCCGCGAACAGTGGCCGCAGGAGTGGGAGACGTGGCGTACCGGAGCCGATCCGGAAGGGGTTGGTGTTGAGACGCGCGACGATGCTGGTGCACGTTTTGCAACGGCGATCCAGGAACATGCGTACAATGCGCCTGACGGATCAACACTTCTTGCGGTGGCGCATGGTGGAATTATTTCGTGTGGGATCGTAAGTCTCTTTGGGGGATGCCCTTCAAGCTTTTACCCGCTCGTTGTGCTTGATAACTGTCACTGGGCGGTGCTCAAAGCTGGACGTACTCCAGGAAGCTGGAGACTGGCTGCATATAACCGGATGGATGCGCACGCAGACCATGTTGGGATGAACCCAAACGTGGCGTGACGTGTTTCACGCTGGTAGGGGAGATGTGAATTAGCGAAATTGAAGATACTCGCGTAGTATTAGTCGAGTCTTACGGGGCATTGGCGCAGTTGGTAGCGCGCTTCCATGGCATGGAAGAGGTCAGGGGTTCGAATCCCCTATGCTCCACCATTTGTACTCTGCTTTGGATATAAAAGTGTGAGCGCAGCGCGAACCCCTCGGGTTCCGAGTTTTACCTAGTAGAACAAGGAATTCGAGGGGTTTGTTGTGTTTCTGGTGTGGTGTGGAGAGGGCGTGGAAGCGGGGGTTCGAGCCGGTTTTGGGTGCTTTGTTGAGGTCTATAGGGCAGTTCGTGTTGCTGGATTTGGGGTTTTCTGGTTTTCTGGTCTGGATTGTGTTTGAAAAAGTTGTTCTGATTCGAGTTTTTGGTTGGACTTTTCGTGTTGTTTTTATCGCGAATTTTGGGTGTGCTGGTGCGGGAAAGTCGGGTTTGGAGTCGGTTTGAATTGAGGGATGGGAAATCCTTGATGTGTAATCTGTTCCGCCCCTGATGATCAGGCATGGTAAAACTTTTGCTGGCCGGCAAAGGTTTCGCTGTAAACCCTGCTCATCAACGCAAACCCGTTCAAAGGATACGACAGCGCGGGATTTTGCTCGATTGTTGGACTTTATTACCGGGAAAACTACTGAGGCGAACATGCCTGGTCAGGGACGTACAGCGCGGCGGAGATTCGAGCCATTGTGGCAGTTATGGCCAGTAAACGAGCTCGTCGATGAGGTTGACCATGTGGTGTTTGCTGACGGGATCTATCTTGGCCGTCAACTCGTTGTATTGATTGCTACATCCAAAACGCATGTGTTGGGCTGGTGGGTCACACGTGGAGAAACTCGCGCTGGATGGCAAGCTCTGTTTGAACGAATAGCGCCCACCTGGCGTGCTGGTATGTGACGGTGGTGGTGGGATTGCTTCTGGCGTTGCTAGCACATTGCCAACCACACGTATAACGGTGCACTTTTCATGCGTTTAGTGCTGTTAAACGCAAGGCAATAACGCGCTCTGGCACTCAGGGTGGTGTTGAGCTTTACGGGCTTGCTCACGCACTGTTACATATCGCCACCTGGGAAGAGTCCATCGCTTGGTTGGTCGATCTTACTGGGTGGAATCACCGCTACAAGGACTTCCTTGCTGAAAAACCCGCCGACCAAACGGGAAGATCGTCGATACTCACCGCCAGCTCATTGAGGCTCGAGATTCACTCAATACTTTGGCTAAGAAGGGCGCCTTGTTCACCTATCGAGATCCCAGCCTTCGAATCGAGAGTGATCCTATCCCTGCTACCTCAAACGTCATCGAAGGAGTAATCAATTCCCAGCTGCGGGAAATGTTGCGGTGTCATCGCGGGATGAGTCTAGATCACCAGGTCAAGGTGGTTGCATGGTGGTGCCAGCAGTATACGTAGTTCCCTAGAACCCCGACACAAGCTATGGGACGAGCTGTTACCGAGGATCAAATCCGTGCATTGTACAGTCCAGGCACTTCACTGCATCAAGCCCAAACACAGATCAACCAATGGGGCACCGGCATCAACTGGACCGACCTACACCGCAGCGTCCAATAGAACGAAACCTACTAAACCCCAGCAACACATTTTGTCCTATAAGCCACAGTTGCCGTATTTGTTAACTAGAATCTTGGGTTCGGTGTTAGACTGGTGTCAGCTCATCAACCAGGTGTTGAAGGAGTATCTGGAGCCGTTCACTCAGTGGGCGGCTCTTGCTTTTGCCAAAAACTGTCATGCTCGCGCCTGAGCTTTCTACGGCGATGCTCCTGCTCGGCGTAGTAGGCAGTGACCAGCAAAGCGTATTCGTCGCGCTGTTCAACGACGACGATGTAGTCAAATTCTGGGTTAATAATCAAAAATCGTTGCTAATGGTGGTGTGTCGTGTTTAGTTTGAGTGGCCGGCTCAGCCTTTTTGGGTGTGGAGTCCGTCTTGCCAGGGTTGTTGGGTGTCGATGTTGGTGTCGATCTCGATAGGGTCTGGATCGGGGGCGTGTTTTTGCGACACCTGTGGTTGGACACGGTTGTTGATGAACTCGGTCAGTGGCTGAGGTTCGGGGCTGCGGGTGTAGAGGTAGTAGTCGAGGGCGGTGAGCATGTGGGGCTCGGACTATCCACGGTGTGCTTTCACATAGGCCTTCAGCGGGGAGTTAACCCCTCCTTCGAGACTATTGGTTGTCGATGATAGCGGCCTGGTGACGGGCAGGTTCGAGGCGAGGAACGTGAACAGGACGCCGTCCTTGACATAGCGGTTAAGAGTACGGACGATCCGGCGGGTGTCGTGGTGGGTGTACCACCATGTTTTGTTATTTCTCGCGAATTGGCGGACCTGGGCGGCCGTGACCGCATGTCGGTAGGTTTTCTCACCCAGCCAGGTGTCATACAAGCCATGGAACGCGGCCAAGGGCTTCTGCCATGCGATGGCCTGATCGATGCTCGTGACGCGGGTGAGGTTGAGGGCGAGGTTGTAGAGGGCTTTGTGCTGGTCGATCTTGGGGCGGGTCGTCGTTACAGTGCGGATGCTATGTTGGACGTGAACCACACAGCGCTGGATACGGGTATCTGGCCAGCAAGCTTTGATCGCGGCGAGTGCTCCTCGGCCCTCGTCCGTGGTGACGATGACCGGGGTGGGATACGTGCCAGTAAGGCACTGTAGGGGGTTTGTTTTCCCGCTGACATAGCTGATAGGCAATCACTTTCGTTTTCTTGTTGATGATGGTCGAGGCCGTCAGTACACACCAGCCGTAGCCGATATAGATCCCATCGATAAAGACCTGGTCATAGACCTCCCCCGTGACAGACCAGATCGGGCGGGTCTGCCAGCACCAGCCGTGATCACGTTGCCAGGTTGACCGTGAAACACCGGTAGCGAGCCGTAATGGCTGGGTGTCGGTAACGTAGTCAAGGAATTCCTTGAACTGTGAGGGGCGGTGATCTACTACTCGCTTGCGAGTGGAACTATAGCGACACTGGGTGCAATACCAGCGCTGGGTTCCTGAAGGATTTTTGCCGTTTTTCTTCATTGGCTGGTCACAGATGGGGCATTTGGCGGCGCGCGTACTGCGGGTTTTCACTCAATGCACATAACGCGCTTAGTATCAACGATTCAAAACCTTTAACACGCCCACCGTTAATAATCCCTGTTTTGACCTGCGATACCAACGAAAAACCCGATCTTTAGCAACGATCTTTGAACATTACCCCGAATCGCAGCGCTGCTTCAAGCTCCACGTCGTATGGGTGACGCTGCGTCAACCCAAGCCGGTGTAGTCCGTAGTTGTGGAGCAGGTTGGCGTACAGCTGTTTGAGGAATTCGTTGGAGTCAATGTCGGCAAATACGAGCTCGCCGACTGTTACTTGCTTGTCAGACATGGCTACCACCTGGCCCGCCCACGAGCCCATCCATGATTGCGACCGCGTCAACGTTTACTTCATTGAGGGGCAAAACGTAGATGTAGAAGGAGTAATTATCGAGGTTTCGTGTGTTGATCTCATTGGCGATCATTTGGGCGTGTGCTGTGATATCGCCCTGCATTTTCTGATCGAGCGCAGACCGATACTGCTGGTTGCCATAGTTCTTTGGATCTAAACCGATGTCGTAACCCAGAAACATCGAATAGGCAGTATCGAACACGGGTGCCCCACCCGGCTTCGGGATCAGCAGATCCTTGACGTATCCTGCGGTCGCTGCGTCGAGGGTCTTGGTGAACACGGTATTCTCAGCGAGCTGAACCTCGTCTGAACGATTCTGCTCGATATCTACAACACGGTCGAATGCTGCAGTGATGGCATCCCCAATGTTGCCAATCACGCTGGAGGTTCCAAACACGATGCTGCTGGTGGTTCGCTGACCGTCTGGTGTGAGTAGGTGGATGGCGTCGCAGCGGCTGTGGATCTGGCCTTGGCTTGGTTGAGCTCGATCTTGCTCATCACTTTGGGCGCTTCGAGGATTTGTTCGAGCAGGACGTAGAGCAAGATTTCGCCCAGCCCCATGCCGTCTTGTTGTGAACGCATTAGGTTTACCGCGTCGAGAGCAACTTCTTCGAGATCGTCTCGCTGTTTGTAGCCTTCGTATTCGGCGTGGGAGAAGACGTAGCGTCCAACGTTGCGTTTGAGGAACTTGACGAGGGCTGTGTGGTCGAAACGGTTGTTTTGGACAGACAGATGGAACAGGTGTAACTGTTCGTCGTTTCGAAGACCTAACGTGTTCGAATGCGCCATCTCGGTGAACGTGGACGCGAACGTGTCACCGCGCAGCGTTGGCATGATTGTCGCCTGTGCCATCTCGTCTTCTCCCAAGAGGTGTCCTTCCCGCCTACAGCTTTTCGAGGATACGCACGAGCTCCGACAAAGTGACCGCCCCGTCCGGTGGAGTGACTCCGTCTTCGAAGACCATGTAGTAGCGGTAGCCATTGCCAGACATGTTCGCCCACGCCCGCCCGAGCCTGATCTTGCGGTTGGAATCGTCGTTCTTCAAATGCTCGCCCTTGGTCTCGACGACCACGATGGTGCCGATGGTGGTCATCACGACGAAATCTGGGTAGTGGTTGAACGGACCGTTGAGGCAAAAGCCCTTGCGTTCAATGACGCGGTGCCACCAGCGAACGTTATCCATTCCGGAGAAGCGACCAGCGAGTTCGAGCTCAAAGCCGTTCATCTTGTCTTCGGCCTCATACAGGGAGCCACCAATCAGGGAGGAGGCATGAATGGGCTGGATCGCTTTCGGGAACGCATAGAGTTGTTGAACATCAACGCGTCGGGTCTCGATATCCTCATAGAATCTTTTGACTTTGTGCGCTTCTAAAAGGCCGTCAATTTTCTGTTTGACCTTGCTTGCTACCGCATGCGGGTGTTCTTGATAGGTCAGCAGCTGCTCAGTGCCGAAGGCCTCAACCATCCGCACGATGTATGCCCGCAGGTCAGAGTCAGTGATCGAATTGATCGGTTTGATCCGATCATAGATCGCTTCAGCTGTGTTACGTTTTTGCCCCTCGACAGTGAGCTTGGAGAAGTGTTCGCGCATGAATTTCTGGTCGGTGCTCGACATCCGGAAGGCTTTAGGAACCTCGGAGTCTTTTCGCACGTCGATCTTATACATCTGCTCATCTGCCGTCGACAAGTCGATATCGATGTCTTTCGTAGCCAAGTCGAAGTCACCGGCTAGTGCCTCGTGCTTGAGCTCGTTGTATCCCTCATGAGCGGTCGGGAACAATGCTGATCCGGGTTCTTGGATGACGAATTGAGGAAGGCGAAGGGTTTCGATCTCGTCAGCGAATTCGGGGTTGACGAAGCTCGTGTCCACAGCATTCTCCAAATCCGAAGGCACGAAGCCCTCACCCATCTGGGCGGCTTCTTCGGCCTCCTGCTCATAGTCCGTACCCTGCTGAGCGGCCTGCTCGATCATCGAAGCAACCGTCGGATCCGGCGAAGGCTCTGGTGAACTAGCGGCTTCTTCTCGCGCATCTAGATCAGCTGCAACCTGTTCTTCATCGAACTCCAGGAACTCTTCAACATCCGCACCTTCCACTGAGTCTGACGACGTTGGGGCGGGTTTGTTGGACTGGTTAGCGCCAGTGAAGTCGAAAGCAACTTGATTGGCTGCACGGAAGTCACGCTTGGAGAATCCGGCACTGTTGAGCCCGGCAACGATCTGATTGAGAGTGGCGCCGAAATCGTTCGAGGAGGTCAACACGTAACTCATGTTCAACAACGTGTTCGGCTGCTTCCTGGCATGGGGTTGGCGCAGAACACGGCCAAGGATCTGTTCAACATCAACCTGGCTGGTCTTGTTCGCCAAGGACGCCAAAATGTAGGCGAAGGGACAATCCCAACCTTCCTTCAACGCGTTCACGGTGATGACGAACCTGATCGGGCATTCCTCGCTCAGCAGGTCTACGCCTTTGAGCTCGTTCACTTCGGCGGTCTTGATCGCGATCTGCTCGGCAGGAATACCAGCCTTAACGAGCTTGTCACGCAACCGCTCAAACGAAGTCGCATCCTCACTCGTCTTCGGCTGAGCCTGAAACAACACGATCGGGCGAATATAAGCGCCACCATTCTCATACTGCTGTGTAGCAGCGAGCTCTAGAGAACGGCGAAGATCGATCGCATCCGTAACAACATCCTTTTGCGACGCTCTGTTATATGCGATGACGGGAAGTTTAACCATGCTCTCGTTCTTGAGCGAGAGCGCATCCACATACGAGATCACGTTCGCTTGCCGCTTCGGGGTCGCAGTCAAATCAAGAATGAATGCAGGGTTGAAATTCGTGAGCATTTCCTGGCTCAACGTGCTCGTCGCGTGATGCGACTCATCCACGATCACGACGGGATTCAACTGGTTAACCACCTGGAACAAAGCCGTCTCATCCGCGTTCTCGATCGGCTGCTCCGGGGCACCAAACGCAGTCGCAAACGACGCGAGATTCCCATTAGCTTGGTATGCCTTACGCCCATCCTTTGTCCGTGAGCGGAACGAGTCATACGAGAGCACCATCACCGACAACTGCTCAGCCACCGTCGACGGGCTGAAATTCTGCCCCGCAAGCAACTCTTCCTTCGAATACACCTCAACCCGGCCACCGAAATCAGTATTCAACTTCTGCCGATACGGGTGCGAGGGATTCTTCAACGCCGCCAACGTCTGCGTCAAAATCGAATCTGAGGGCACCAGCCACACCACAGCCTGTTTCCGCGTCGGCGGCAAAGCCTCAAAAATCGGCTTCACCGACGCACACGCCAAAAACGTCTTCCCACCACCAGTTGGGACCTTGTAACACACGTGCGGAACACCATCGATCACATTCTGGTAGCCCTGCATCTGCGGGGTGCCAACTTCAATCTGGCGAGACTCCCAAAACACCTTAAAAGCATCGCTCAACGTGGGCTGCTCGTTAACCTGCGTCAGGAAATCCTCCAGATCGGCGATCACCCGGTTTTGATACTTCTTCAACTCCATAACCAACACTCCTTAGAGACGGGTAATATCCCGAGGGATCTTCTTGAACGTGATATTCAACGAGCGCAGCTCATCCTCCGACAACAAACACGTGTCGGCATAAATCACATACGAACTAGCCGCACACTCAGGAGGGATCGAAGCCAGATAGCCACGATCCAAACTCGTCACACGATCCGGCTCGAACACGAAAAACAACGACGCATCCTCATACCGACCCAGGAAATACGGATGAGCACTGGTCGGATTCGAGAACGGCCGCCCCGTTTCGGTGAACCACACGTACTCGCGGACCCTCTCAACAGGAATATCGGGATTCAAATCGCCATCGACAAGCAGCGGCGCGCCAAGCTCGTAGAACGAGAACGATCCCCCCGTGCCCGAAACGTCATGGTCGTGCGATCGGGTGGCGACGACTTGCAGGTAGGAGCTACCCGATTTGCCTGTCACCTTCGTGACGATCTTCGGGCGGGAGACCTTGGTGTACTTGTCTTGAGCCTCTTCATAGATTTTGGTTGCCTCGGCTAGCAGAGCATCGGCCTGCTTCATCGCAGCCACCGTGAGTTTATGCTCGTAGAGCGTGATCGTCTCTTCCGATTCGTCCTTATAACCGGCGATCGCGCGGCGGATGCGCTCGGCGGTCACCGAGTCGGCGTAATCGCCCAATTCCACGAGGATGAACGTCCGGTCGCCCTTATCGGCCTTGTTGAGGTCGAGCACGGCGTGGCCCGTGGTGCCCGATCCCGCGAACGAGTCCAAGACGATATCGCCCGGTTTGGTCGCGATCTTCAAGATCCGTTCGATGAGCCGGGTCGGCTTCGGGGTGTCGAACGCCACCCGGCCGTCGAAGATCGCGCGGATTTCCTTTTTCGCCTCGTCGGTGTGGCCTGCGACGTCGTAAGGCCAGAAGTTCGTCGGCAGAAGCCCGCCCACGCTATCGAGGTACGTCTTGCGACGCACGCCGCCTTCGCCTCCTTTGGTGAAGTAGAAACGCGGCCATTGCCCGCGCTCGTACACCGCGCGTGCATCGGCCTGCGCTTCCTCCAGGGGTTTTGCCAGCGCGAGGCCCAAAACGCCGGGCTTCACTTCGTCGGCGGGAACGCCGCATACGCGTGCGCGTTCTGCGGCATCATCGAGGTCTTTCAGCTCGTAGTCGGTCCATCCCGAGAATATGCGGAACATCTCTGGTTGCTCATAACGCCAGCAATTCCCAGTGCCTGGATAAATCATTGCTCCTGTGAAAGGATGCTGAATCGCGTAAACCATGCCTTGGTGGGTGGCGGCCCCTGGAGCAAACGCGTCGGAGCTCGTCCAAGCAGTCCTGTCGCCGTCAGGATTGCTGTACTTGTCGTCCATATCCGCAGTGCGTTCGAGCTTGTTAGGGTTCCATCCCGGCTGTTTGGAGAACACGAGCACATGCTCGACCTCGGCAGGGATTCCCTTGGAGTCGTTGCGGGTCGAATACGTGCGCTGCCACGAGATGTCGGCAACGAAGCAATGTGCCCCGAAGATCTCGTCGCAGATCGATTTCAGATGCGCGGCCTCGTTGTCGTCGATCGAAATGAAGATAGCACCGGTTGGCGCAAGCAACCGCTGTAGCAGGCGTAAGCGCGGATACATCATGCATAGCCATTTGTCGTGGCGCGAGAGGTCTTCGCCTTCTTTGCCGACGACTTCACCGAGCCATTTCTTGATTCGTGGGTCGTTGACGGCGTCGTTGTAGATCCAGCCTTCGTTGCCTGTGTTATAGGGAGGATCGATGTAGATACAGTCGACTTTTCCTTCATAGCGCGGCAGGAGCGCTTTGAGGGCCTCGAGGTTGTCACCATGAATAATCATGTTCTGGGAGCCGTTGTCCGCATCTTGGTGGCCGTGCTCGTCATAGGAGTATTGGCGGTCAAGGACGCGGTAGGGAACGTCGAGATGGTGGGTGATCACCTTGTCTTTGCCGACCCAGTTCAGTTCTGGCATTAGCGTTCCTCCTTAGGCTCGTGAGTGTTGTTGGGATGTGGTTCTTCTGCGGCTTGACCGGTGCGGACCCATTCGTCGATTTCTGAGAGTTTGAACTTCCAGACCCTGCCGACTTTGTAGGCGGGAAGATTGTGGGTCGCGATCCATTTCGTGATGGTCTCCCGGCGCACCCCGAGGTGGGCTTGCGCTTCTTTCATAGTGACCCAGTTTTCTAATTCAGCTTCGCTCATCATCCCTGCCTTATCGAGTGAAGATTCGGGTTAATAACTGTGGCGACGACATTGAAGGTCGTGCCTTCACGAGGGAAGCAGTTCTCGCCTTCCTGGTTGCGCATTTCCCAGTGGCTTGAAGCTGCTCCTTCGTAGCCTTGCGCCAGAAACGTGCAAGAAATCTTGATGAACTTTCCTATCGCCGGTGGGCTGTCAGGAATGCTGATTTGCGTGGTGCCGACGGGTCGTATTCGCGGGTCTGTCGGATTCGTACAGACAAGTGTACGACCAGTCCAGTTGATGGTGCCCACGTTGCGCATTGTCCAGGTGTGAGTGAACTCGTCCCAAAATCCTGGCTTGTGTTTTTGCAGTGCGGGCGGTTCCGTCACGTCGACGCGATCTCCTTGATAGAGCGGCTGCGGCGCGGGGTTTATTTCTTCTGGTTCCTGGCCTTCAAGGCGAAGTCGGTAGTAGCGTTCGAGGACATCGCAATGGTCTGAATCATGAATGATCGCATCAAACCAATCCGTAAGTGCCCAAATGAATGCTTCTGGCTCAATAGCGAGGGTTGAGGGCAGTCCTGCGTCTTTGCCGACTTCTTGGCAACGGTCACCCAATGTGCGCTTCGTGCTTGGGAGGGGCGTCAAGTGGCTAAGAAGGAAATCATGCAACGATTTCTTGCTCACCGGTGCAGGAAATGACTCGTATTGGGGTTCGGAGATCGGTTTTGCCCCGGTAAAGATCTTGCGTGCGTACTCGTCGTCTAACCGCTCTGCACTGCCAGCGTGTTGGAATACGGCTTGGACGAATTTTGCCTGGTTAGTGATGGGACTCTTCCGCTTGTAAACAGCGCGACAAAACTTAGGCAAACCCATATGTGTCACGCTCCTCTATGCCGAGTCCCAAAACTAGTCCCAGAAGTCCCAGTTTTTGCTTCCCTCACCGATCTGAAGTCCCAAAACCACAGCGTTTGATGAGTATGTGAGCAAAACACGAGCCGACGAGACGAGCAACTGTCATCTCATTATCGCACGCCGACTCGCGCGAACGCTCATGAACACGCACCAACTGGTGGTGAGTGCCTGGATCGTGGCGAAGGAGGTGAAGCACATGGGTAAGAACCGCAAGCAGACATCGCGTGCTGTGGCACGCAAGGCATCAGCTGTGCTGCGCGATGGCCGTTCTTCGGCGTGAACCAAGTCCGTTGCCGCCTCGGCGTTGGCGCAAGCCAAGCCGTCCAAGCGCGGCAAGTAGCCCCAACCACTCCTGCTCTGGTGTGAGTGCTTCTCGCGCCAAGCAGTGGAGACGGTAGCGCTGGTGGCCACCGGCACTGACGTTCTCCAAGCCTGAACGTGATTGTTCGGGAGCTCATCTGGCGGGTGGGCGACCTCCACGGCGAGTGCTGGCTGTGGTTGTAGACAACTTTATTCACTAGTGAGACCTGCTCTGAGAGCGCTCGGCGGGTCACCCCACCCAACCCCTCTTTGCTGAGGGACGGGTGGGGTGGCTCGCCTTTGTCGTCTTCCTAGCAGTTCTCACCAGTGATCTGAGCCAAACAGATCAGGTCTCCAAATCACCGGGATTCCCGGAGAAATGGAGATCCTTTGATGAAGGTCACCTTCAAGCACGAAGCAGACAACAACAAGAACGAGTCCATCACCGACACTTTCGACATTGACCCTGGCGAGTTCGCTCTCGTGATCGCAACCGACCGCCAGCAACGCGCCGCCGAAACTGGTGTTCCGCTCGACCAGGTTAAGCCGCGCACGGCACAGAAGATTCTCGACGAGTTGTGGAACGCAGAAGAAGCAGCCACACATAAAGCGGTTCGCGCCGATCGCGGCAAGGGTAAGAAGAAATGCACGTGCGGGGCTGGGTGTGGTCCTCGACGTGGATGCCGTCTACCGAACAACGCACCGTTTTCGTATGAGCAGATGCTCGACATCGACCTTGACCCTGCTTCGCCGGGTATCAGCGCTGAAGACCAAGTCATCGAACGTGAGAACAGCGTCCAGCGTGCCCGTGAGCTCAAGGTGATGCGTGACGTCATCGCTGGTTTAGATCCCCAACATCGTGAGGTGATGACTCGTCTGCTTGCAACCGACAAGCTCAATCAGGCGCAGGTGGCACGCAATATGGGATTGACCCGTGCTCGGGTATCGCAGCTGGTGGCAGAGGCGAAACCGATGATTCGACAGGCGGTTGAGGATGCCCGATTTAACACTTTCGGTGGTGTCGGCAGTGGGGTGAAAGGGAGAAGCCAACCGGGCTACTCCCATAAATGAGGAAGAAAGGTAAGCCCGATGGCTCGACATAGTCTCAAGCTTCATATTGCCCGGCGTATCCCTGACGATCCAGGAATCGTCGCGACTAAAAACGTGAGGATGCGTGAACGGTTCATGCGTCTGCTGCTTGGTACCCCGCGCAAAGTCATGATTCTTTTTCCTGGTGATTCGGTCAAGCAGATCGACATCACTGAAAACACCGATGACGACCTCATGGCCCTGGCTGCCGCGCTTGATGAGGGTGCGGGAGGTGAAGGGCGATGATTGATGCTCAGACTCGTAACCAGTTGATTAGTGCATGGAACCAAGCTGCCGCCTATGCGTGCGAGCAGGCGCAAGCGCTTGAGGATGACTGGTATGAGCAGGTTGAAGACCATGCGGGAATGATCGGTGACCGCCCGATACCGGCTGCACGGCTCGTCGGAACAGCAGAACCTGCTCGTTCCCAAAAGCATGAAGAAGCATCAGTCGCATCTCCGGTTACGGAGCCTGAACCAAGTGTGACGCTTGCGGATGTGCGCAGCGTGCTCGCACAGCTTTCAGCGCAAGGTTATACGGCGAAGGCGCGTGAGCTGATCGTCGAGGCTGGTGCGGACAGGCTCTCGGCGGTGGATCCAGCAAAGTTCGGCTGGCTGTTTGAACAGGCGAAACGGATTGCTGATGGCATCGTCTGATCACGCTCTGCTCTCTGCTTCTGGTGCTCACAGGTGGCTTAACTGTCCGCCGTCGGCGCGTCTGGAGTCCGGTGAGCCGGAGTCGACGTCGGCGGCTGCCGAGCAGGGCACCGTCGCACACGCCCTCGCCGAATGGAAACTACGCCGAACCCTCCACCAGGCACCCGGCTTCAAGCCCGAATCGGCCTGGATTGATGACGAGATGGAAACCTTGACTGACGACTACGTCGCCTTCGTGCAGGAACACATCTCCATCGCCCAGGAGACCTGTGGTGATCCGCAGGTGCTGATCGAGCAACGCCTGGACTTCTCCCACATCGTGCCCGGAGGTTTTGGCACTGGGGATTGCGTGATCATCGCCGAACCCACCTTGCAGATCATTGATCTCAAATACGGGCAAGGCGTCCTCGTTGAGGCCGAGCGCAATCCCCAGCTGATGCTCTATGCGCTCGGAGCACTCCACACCTTCGGGAGCCTGTATGACATCGAGACGGTTTCGGTGACGATCTATCAGCCACGCCGGGCGAATGTCGACACGTGGGAAATTTCTGTCGCCGAGCTCCAACAGTGGGCTGAGACTGAGGTGAAGCTGAAGGCGGAGCTTGCCGCCGCTGGCGAGGGTGAGTTTTGTTCTGGGTCGTGGTGCCAGTTTTGCAAGATCGCACCCACCTGCCGGGCACGAGCTGAAGCCAACCTTCAACTTGCCAGGTTGGAGTTCGCTCCACCAGCAGAACTTAGCGATACAGAGATCGCCGACGTACTCACGAGGATTCCGCAGCTCAAAACCTGGGCATCCGACGTGGAAGCCTACGCGCTGTCGAAAGCGGTCAACCAGGGAGTGGTCTTTGAAGGGTTCAAGCTCGTGGCAGGGCGTACCGGACGCTTCGCCGGACGCCTCGTTCAAGTCCAAAACCTGCCAAGGAATTACCTGACAGATCTCGACCAACCACGCACGCTCGTCAGAACAGGCAACTTCGACGCACTTGAGCTGCTCTACGAGTCCGTGCCCGACACCCTCAGCCAACTCATCCGCACCGCATTCATCCCCAGCACAGGCCACAGGTTTATCGTTGCGGACTTTTCCGCAATAGAGGCACGCGTTATCGCCTGGCTCGCCGGAGAAACAACCACCCTGGCCCCCTTCCGTGAAGGCAAAGACCTCTACTGCGAGACCGCGTCGCGTATGTTCGGCGTCCCAGTCGAAAAGCACGGCATTAATAGCGAGCTTCGGCAGAAGGGGAAGATCGCTGTGCTCGCCTGTGGCTATGGCGGTTCCGTCGGTGCGCTTAAAGCCATGGGAGCCCTCACCATGGGACTCGCCGAACACGAGCTCAAACCGATCGTCGATGCCTGGCGGCAAGCTAACCCACATATCGTTGGGCTCTGGGCCGACGTTGAAGAAGCCGCGATCGCCGCGATCACGTCACGTCAACCAATACGGCTACGCAACCTGCGCTTTAGCATCGAAGCCGGAATCTTGTTTATTGAGCTGCCCTCGGGTAGACGGTTGGCGTATGTGCAACCCCGCTTGGGTGAAAACAAGTGGGGTGGCACATCCATCACCTACACCGGCACCACTACAGCACGTCGCTGGGGACAGTTAGAAACCTACGGTGGGAAGCTTGTCGAGAATATCGTGCAGGCGATCGCTCGTGATCTGCTTGTCACTGGTATGCACGCCGTCGCCGAGGCTGGGCACAAGATTGTGATGCATGTTCACGACGAGATCGTCATCGACGAACCCGCAGATTCGGGCTTTACCGTCGACGATGCATGTGCTCTCATGTCGACCCTCCCAGTATGGGCAAAAGGCCTGCCGTTGGACGCGGACGGGTATGGGTGTGACTATTACCGTAAGGACTAGGGAACCCAGAGCGCTAGTCCTTGCCAGTTCTCGGGAGCTCCAGTGCGAGAGAGTGGAACAATGGGATTGTGTGGATAGGTGTTGAACAACTGTGTTAATCGGTCAGCTTGGGACAAGCCCAGTTGGTGATGTAAATACTGGATCATCGAGAGTTGACCGAATACGCGGTTCATTCTGTTAGCCACTGGAGTCAGCTTTGGATCGTTGTTCAGTTTGGGCTTGATGTCGTAGACGCGGTTGAACATTCTCGCGTGGTGAGCCGCGTAGTTACGCAGGATATTTAAGGATTTCAGCCATGACTCTAGCTGGGGTCCAGTGAGCCCACACGGCTCGGCAATCCGTTTACGCACAATATTAGGAGACATGCCATACAGGTAGGACAACATTCCCCAATCCATGACTTCAACGGCTGCCCAGATCGGCAAAGTCCCTCCATATTTGGAATTATGATGGGCGACGAAATCCTCCTTCGACGCTTTCAGCGCCGATTGATACTTTCCTATCCACACCTCGTGCACACTGCGTCCATCCTTGCCTCGCTGACTTGCGCGAGCTCCTAAACGCTGCGGATCCAGATAAATCAGCGGATCAAGGCGGCCTAGTTCATGACCGAGTCTGGTCCGAATTGCCAATTCCACACGGTCAAGCTCAATGAATACGCTGTGGCGTAATCGTTCGTCGAACTCGTACAGTGCCACCACTAAATCGAATGATGCTCCGTCAACAAATTCATCTTTGGCAATGCCGTCTTGCGGGGAAAACCGGCGCATCGGATACCAATATCCAGACAAACGGTAGTAATTCAGCTGCGCTAACAACTTCTCGGCGTGCTCCGAGTTATCAATTTGCATCCCACGCTGGCGAAGCAATTCGACCTGCTCCTTGTAGGTATTGAACTGCTTCATCTGTTCCACGCACACACCTTTGTCTAAAGCGAAGACCGGCCCTGGACTCCCACCGAAGCGGGCAGCGGAACCGGTCATGTTGTCTATAAGGCTACCGCGCCGGCGCCGCTGAAGCAAGAGAGATTGATAGTTCTTCCATACAGAGCACCCTAATTTCTTCTATGACCCGTCCGGATTGGGTGGGGCTTAGGGGCGTATGTGCGAGAGCCCCAAAGCTCAGTGACCACAAACCCGCCTAGGGGGTTAACTTTATGCGGGTTTGCGGCCTTCTACTGAGAGCTTTTCGCGCCAGCCGGTGCATCTTTCGTCTATTTGGCTCTCAGAACAGGAGCCTAGTTATGGGCAAGAACATTCAAACATTCACTAACAACGTATTCGGAGCTATCCGCACCATCACCACTGATGGCCAGATCCTTTTCTGCGGTAAGGACGTCGCTACCGCGCTCGGGTATGCCAATCCCAGCAAGGCAGTACGCGATCATGCTCGCGCCGATGGGGGTCTAAAACGTTACCCCATCGTCGACGCCATGGGACGCGAACAAGAAGCCACCTTTATTACCGAAGGTGACCTCTACCGCCTGATCATCTCCTCAAAGCTCTCGGCGGCGCAGAAGTTCGAAGCTTGGGTATTCGATGAGGTTTTGCCGACGATTCGCCGTCACGGCATGTATGCATACGATGAACTCCTCGCTGATGATGAGTTCCTTGAGCATGCCATCGTCACGCTGCGTGCCGAGCGAGTAAAACGCCTAGCTGCTGAGCAAGCCTTGCTTGAGGCAGCACCGAAAGTCTCGTATTACGACGTTGTGTTGCAGTCCGATTCGTTGTTGACGACGACGGCGATTGCGAAGGACTACGGACTTTCCGCGAAGAAGCTCAACCGGATCCTGCGTGATGCTCACGTGCAGTTCCATCAGTCGGGTCGCTGGTTCCTTTACGCGAAATACGCTGAGCAGGGATATACCCAGTCTAAGACTCACGAATACGGCGAAGGTCAGACCCGCACCCACATGTACTGGACGCAAAAGGGACGCTTGTTCATCTACGACCTTTTGAAGAACCAGCTCGGTATCCTGCCGGTGATTGAGCGTGAGGGGCAGGTGCAAGCATGAACAGCGCGATTCTTGATATTGGTTTTTCGAAGAAGAACACCGAAGGCTATCTGGACCTAACCAGCTACCACGCGCTCAAGAAACTGCAGCGCGAACTGTTCGGCTACCGTCCACTCGTCTATATCTGTTCGCCTTACTCAGGTGACACGGAGGCGAACGTGGAGCTCGCCCGCCAGTTCTGTGGATTTGCAGTAAGCGCGGGCAAGATCCCGTTCGCCCCACACCTGCACTATCCCCAGTTCATGGATGACGCGAACCCTGATCAGCGAGAACTGGCGATGTTTTTCAACCGGGTGCTGCTCGCCAAGTGTGAAGCGCTGTGGGTATACGTCGGACATGTTTCTCCTGGTATGCGCCTAGAGATCGGATGGGCGCGAGACCTCGACCTACCCATCAAGTATTTCGACCATAATTTTGAGGAGGTCACCCCATGACCACGCCGATGACTTTGTTCACCGCCACGGTTACAGGCGTGCAGAACAATAACCACTACCCGAACAAGCACACCGTCACGGACGCGGCTTCGCTGAGAGCGGTCGTGGGTTTTGATCATGTGGCAGCTGCCTATGTGAATGATCGCCGCTCCAGCGCCGCGTTCATGGTCTCGGATTGTGTGGTGATGGATATCGATAACGACCACAGTGAAACCCAAACCGAGTGGATCACACCAGAACGTTTGAGTGAGGTGATGGCGGGTGTGGAGTTTATGACCGCCACGTCTCGTAACCATTTGAAGGCGAAGGGTGTGTTGTCTGCGAGGCCGCGTTTCCACGTCTACTTCCCAATCCACACGATCAAGGACGCCGACGACTATGCGGGGCTGAAGCATCGCCTCGCTAGCCGTTTCGTGTTCTTTGACTGCAACGCTCTCGATGCAGGCAGGTTCATCTACGGAACCCCTAACCCGCTAGTCACGGTGCATGAAGGCGACCAGCTCCTCGATACCTGGTTGGACGATGCTGACGAGATCGACGTGTTCGCTGCCTTCGACCAGAGCACTCTCGTGATCGGTGAAGGCTCTCGCAACGCCACGCTCTCGCGCTTCGCCGGGCGGATCCTCATCCGCTACGGCGATACTGACCAAGCCCGCGACCTGTTCGACTGCAAAGCATCACTGTGCGAGCCGCCATTGAGCGATTCGGAATTGACGACGATTTGGAACTCGGCGTGCAGGTTCGCTTCGAAGGTCGCCGCTAACCCTGACTACTTGCCGCCAGAAGCCTACGCACAGCTGACGAGCCTGAGCCCGGAGGACTTCACCGACGTCGGGCAAGCTATGGTGCTTGCTAGTGAGTATGCGAACCGGATTTGTTATTCGCCTGCCACGGCGTGGATGGTTTACGAAGGCGGGGTGTGGGAGGAAAACGAACCTAAAGTTCAACACGTCGTCCAAGAACTCACCACCCGCCAGTTAGAGCAAGTCGACGCCGAACTGGAAGCCATCAGCCAGCGCGCCAGCGAGCTCGGCGTGACCGGGATGCTCGTGGCCATGACGAAAACCAAAGCGCTGGGCATGTTCAGCCCTGAGCAGGCACGAGTGTATCGGGAAATGGTCGCGGCACAAGAGTGGCAAAAGTTCATCTACAAATGCCGCTCCGACCGCACCATCCAAGCAGTCATGCGCCAAGCAAGGCCCCTCGCGCTCATCAACCCAGAAGTATTGGACGCTGACGCTTATCTGCTCAACACGCCCTCGGAGACGTTCGACCTGCGCGACGGGAGTAAGCGTGATCATGACCCTGCGGACATGTTGACCAAGCAAACCGCCACCGACCCTAACGATATCGGCGCGCAGGTCTGGCGTGATTCCCTCAAGCTGACTTTCGGCGGCGACCAAGAACTAATCAGTTATGTTCAGCGGGTGTGCGGGCTAGCAGCGATCGGGAAAGTCCTCATCGAAGCCCTCATCATTGCTTACGGGGATGGGAACAACGGCAAATCGGTGATCACGTTGACGGCGATCTGGCAGCTCATGCTCGACTACTTCGCCGTCAGCCGCGTATTGGTGGTCGCGCCATTGCGTGTTGCACGCGATACCTGGCCCGCCGAAGTGGCGAAGTGGGATCACCTTGACGGGCTCACCGTCGCCGTCGCTGTCGGAACCAAGCAAGACCGGCTGGAGGTTCTTGCGACGTCTGCGATGGTGACCATCATCAACCGAGAAAACATCCCATGGTTGGTGAACCAACTCGGGGGTAGCTGGCCGTTCGACATGGTCGTCATCGACGAACTCTCGAGCTTCAAGAACCATCGGGCGAAGCGGTTCACAGCGCTGGTGAAAATGCGCCCCTACGTCAAGCGCTGGGTCGGGCTCACCGGCACGCCCGCATCCAACGGGCTCATGGACGTGTGGGCGCAATTCCGGCTCCTCGACGGCGGCGAGCGTTTGGGCAGGTTTATCACTCGTTATCGCGAGTGCTGGTTCGTGCCCGATAAGCGGGGCGGCATGCAGGTGTTCACCTATAAGCCACGCGTGGGTGCTGAGGATGAGATCTATGGGGCGATTGGTGACATGACGTTGTCGATGCGAACCACTGACCATCTGCAATTACCGGAATTGACGGTCACGACGATGCCTGTGAAGTTGGAGCCGAAAGAGCGCAAGGTCTACGAGCAACTCAAAGCTGATCTCGTCCTCGACCTTGATGGGGCGACGATTGATGCAGCGAATGCTGCTGCGTTGTCGGGCAAGTTGCTGCAGTTAGCGTCGGGCGCGATCTATACCGGCGATGGCGACTGGGCTTCTGTGCATGATCGGAAGCTTGGCGCTCTCGAAGACCTTGTTGAGGCAGCCAACGGGTCTCCGTTGTTGGTGGCGTATTGGTTTGCTCATGACCGTGAGCGCATCACCGCGCGATTCCCGCAGGCTCGCGAACTCAAAACGAGCGCTGATATCGAGGCGTGGAACAGAGGCGAGATCACGTTCGGGATGATTCACCCCGCAAGCGCTGGTCACGGGCTGAACCTCCAGAGCGGTGGGCATCTGTTGGTGTGGTTCTCGCTCACCTGGTCTTTGGAGCTTTACCAGCAGACGAATGCTCGGCTCTACCGGCAAGGACAGTTAGAGCCGGTCACGATCACGCACCTGGTCGCTGAAGGGACGCTCGATGAAGCCGTGCTCAAAGCCCTTGATACGAAAGATGCTACGCAGGCTGCGTTGATCGACGCGGTCGCACACGAAATCCACACAACCACTGAAAGGACACGCTCATGCATGTGATGACGAAATACCTCGACACTCGTAAGGCCGCGATTGCGGCGTTGCAGGATTACGCTGTCATGGAGCAAATCATTGACACTACCGACGACGCCATCAAAACCGCCTATGCTGATGCAGCCAGCCCAGCATCTCCACGTATAGATGGCACACCGCCCTCGGGTGATCTGCATGCTTCAGAGAATCGGATCGTTGCCACGATCGAGCGTATCGACGCTTACAAGGTTCGGTATGCGGAGGCACGTCAGTACATGGACTGGTTCTTGCCCGCATGGGAAATCATCTCTGAGGACGATCGTCTGGTGTTGGAGGCGTTCTTCCTCGGCGAGGGCACCCAGGATGATGCGGTGCAGCAGGTCTGTAACCACTTCTACGTCGAGCGCACGACCGCCTACCAAAAGAAGTCCCGCGCGCTGGCTCGTCTTGCGACTGCACTGTATGGGCGGTTGTAGGTTTTGCACCCTTGCGCCAAAAGGTGTCAGGAATGGCGGATGCATTTGCCCCGTTTCCTTTGAGATGATGTAGGTGGTTGAAAAGTAGGACAAGCCCCAATAACCCACACGGGAACTTGGGGCTTCACCATGTCCGAGAAAGGAGCCAGCGATGCCAGTCAAACCAGCCTCCCCATGCTCCTATCCTGGTTGCCCTGAGCTCACCCACGACCGTTTTTGTGAGCAGCACGCGAAAGCTGAGGACGCCCAGTATCGCAAGTACCAGCGTGATCCAAAGATCAACCGCCGCTACGGCGCGCGTTGGCGCAAGATTCGTGCCGCCTACGTCGCCGACCATCCGCTCTGCGAAGACTGCCTCAAGCAAGGCAGGTACACGCCCGTCCAAGAGGTTCACCACGTGCTGCCGCTTGAGCACGGCGGCACCCACGACTTAGACAACCTCAGAAGCCTGTGCAAGCCCTGCCACTCCAGACAGAGCGCGCTCAATGACGACAGATGGAGACGTGGCCTGAGAGTGTATGTGTAATGACATCGTATCTGCGGGGAAGTAAACGCGTTAGTTACAGAGGTGTTGCGAAAGCTTTGTCATATGCATGCTGTCATTTTCGGGTATGACAGGTGGTGAGAGAGATGGATGTATAATCTAGCTACGTTCTGCATTGCTTGCCTAACTAGGATGTGTTCATCTGCTGGTGACTCTGCCGCGCGGTAAATCAATACCCAACACGACAGGAATGCTTATGCATAACTTTAGGAATCGTCTACTGAAATCCTCTATTGGATGTAGCACTGCCTTAGCCCTTTTTCTGACTATTTTCTCTGGAGGCGTCGCAAGATCTGATAACTTTGAAGCAGTCAGTGTGTCTGACTTGACTGCCGATGATGTTCAAACAGTTATTGATCGGGCAGTAAGAGATACAGGAATTGATCCTTCAGAAAAGCTACATGAAATTGATAAGGATACTTTTGATAGTGCTATATCGATAAATGAAGTATCTCAAGATGCAGAAGTTGACTTAACGCAAACAACAGGTATCGATTTTTCGCTCAAGTTAGTCAACAGTGGTGAAATAACTTTTAAATCGTCAGAACTATCAATTATTGAAAGCGAGAATACTGGCGTAAAACACGTGCTTCAAGAGCTTCCAGGCGATTCTCTTCGACTAATGACTATAGCTGACGAGTCTTATTCAGATGCAATTGAGCATGACTATGTTTATCAGGCATCTTTGCCTGATGGACATTGGTTACATAAGTTCAGCGATGATACTGTAGGCATTTTAGCTCATGTAAATTTATATGATTCTCAACTTGATGAAACTGAATCAGCAAGACTTTTATCGGAGAATTTGCCTAAAGATTTTGCATATTCCGTTGACAATGTGGCAGAACAACCAATTGATGATTTTGAGCTGCCAAAAGGGAGTGTGTTGGTAGGAGTGTTCGCTCCGCCGTGGGCTGTGGACTCCGCAGGAAAACAGCTACCGACAACTCTTGAAGTAAGCGGCGATAATCTAGTTCAGCGGGTAGATACCACTTCTGCGTTATTTCCGGTAATAGCTGATCCTTTACCCTTAGTTGGAGTTGCGCTAGTTGGTCTGGCTCGTGTACTTGCACCTCACGTGGTACGGGCGTTTGTGGCTCAAACAATTCGCGTTGGAGCTAGAGCAACGATATCTGGAGGATATAAGACCTTTCAGGCATTCAAAAAAGCACACGGCGTTAAATCGGGATATCAATGGCATCATATTGTTGAGCAGTCAACAATTAAGAAACGTGGTTTTGATGCACGATGGATTCACAATAAGAACAATCTCGTCCAAATCCCGACTGGAGTGCACCAAAAATGTGTTTCATCATGGATGGGAAAGAAAGGAATTAGAAAGTTTGGCGCTGCTACTCCCCGTAACCAAACTCTTCGGCAGTGGGTGCATACTCAATCGTATGAGAAGCAACATCGCGTCGGAGTAGCTTTGCTTAAATATTGCGGAGTGAGTATTTAAGTGGAAGGTGAGTCAATGATTCCGATACATGCGAATCGGGACGTGGTTATTGAATGGCTGGAAGGCGTTGGCGCTGACTGGCTGACGCCTACGCAATGTTTTGCTTTTTCGGAAAACTCTTTCCCGCAAGGCGTTTCGGGGTTGGAAGATTATTTTACGAGTGGGGCCTGGATTTCTTGGCTCGGCGGTCTGGGCATATCTGGAATCGACTGGCCCACTGATTGCGAGGGCGATCCGCTCTCGCACGTAGCAACGTTCTGTCTTAATGAGGCCAAGTTACATCCTGAGGCTACCCGTTCATGGAGAGAAACACTGAATTTTCCCGGCGGGTTCGTGGAAATCTATCACGATCTGAAAACTTACGGGTACGAGGCTCGCGACAGGTTAACGGGTGGATGGCTGATTCGCCACGTTAAATCAAGTAAGGGTCTGCACCTGGTGCCCCCGCCGGCGCCACTCGGAGAGAGAGTGGACACTGTGTGTCAACAGGGGCTGCTTATGCCGGCATTTTCTTTCCCCGCATACAGCGACCTCCCTGACGGTGGGTACGATTTTGCCCTGTGGGAGTATTGCTCACTGGAATTACAGAGCGCATGGGAAGCACAAAGGTTCGGGAAAACATCTAACTATCCGACACCGTTTACCCATATCGGTGGAGATTCTTGGAACGGGAAAACCGTGGTAGAAGCTATGCTTGAAGACTATCTCCCACTAGATGCCGGTGACACCCATGTACTGTTGGCAACGATCGAGTCATGGACTATCCTCAACGGCTACTTTGGAGACGCTGGAAACCTGGAAGTATGGATCCGACAAAGCGATCTGAACAATACCAATTTTGAAAAAGCCTGGTGCTTCATCCGCACAGAATAAACTACCGGTTTACGCCCCTTGAGGGATGGAGTGAGAACACAGCAACTCACCCCATCCCTCAAAATATATAGCCTGAGCCCTAGTGATCTCTACGACCTCGGGGCAGGTCAGCGGGCGGGGCAGCCTGCACAAAATCCCCGAATAAAACAGGGTATTAATCGGCGTTTGATCGTCGAGTGTGCCAAGGTGCGTGCGGGTCTGAATACGTTTCGAGCACAAGTTCGCACCACAAGGCGGCGGCATTCACCGCGAGGCGGGCGTGGCGTGCGGCGAGACCTACTCGTGCAGTTACTTGTCCATGTCCGGTGCCATATCCCGCATTGCGAAGCTCATTGAGTCCATTAGCGATATTCGCGGCTCCACCTAGAATCCTCTTAATTGAAGATTCAGAATCTATTCCTGTAGAAGCTGCATCAAGGCCGAGTTCAACTTGAACCATTTTGATTAATTTAGGGAACTCGAGTTTCGTGTCCAAGGAGATTCCGAGCTCGTGGAGAACTACCTTGGCTGTTGATTCAATCAATTCTTTTGATACACCTATCACTGCTGCGGGGTCATTCTGACTTCGCCGGAGCCTGTCAATGTGTTCTTGGATGGCGGATGCATCGTTAATGTTCTCGATGCGAATTTGGGTGAGTCGGTCGCGGGCGATCAAAGGGGAAAATGTTCCGTCCGATTGAACCATCCAGCCATCGTCCTTCAGGCTTCTGACGAACTTGCTCCAAACTGGGAGCGTATGACCGCCATTCTGATCTGGAGCCATCGGGGCGACGAGATCTTCCATCACCTTGATGACGCGCTCGCAATGGCTGGCGCTGTTCCAGTCCACGCTCCCGAAGTACTCGTTGGTTAGCGTGCGTCGTTGGCTTGAATCTTCGAAAGTTGGATCGGGTCTAGGAGCGAAACCTTGATCCTCGAATGCGGCTCTAATTTCACGGAGCGTTGAATTTGTGGTCAGATCGCGAAAACTGGTGCGCGTACGTTGACTAATAATTCCATTCATTCTAATCACCCCAAGTTTAATTTTAGGGCGGATCGTGGACGAGAGTCGAGAAGAGGTATGACTGTGGCGAAAGACGGCACCAACCGGGGCGGACGCAGAGTCAGAGCTGGTGCGAAACCTGATGCACTCAATGAGAAGCTCGCAGCTGGGCGTACTGCTACCCGGTTAGAAGACCCACTAGAGACGCCGTTTGATTTCGAAGGCAGCGATATTGGGGACGGTGCGGTGCTTGCTGGCGAGACCATGCCCGAACCCTCGGATTATTTGTCGGAGATTCAGCATGATGGTAAACCGCTGGGTGCTGACCTGGTGTTTCGGGAGACTTGGGAGTGGTTGCAGGCACGGGGATGCAGCCAGTTTGTGGCCCCGCGTTTGATTGAAGCCTATGCGCAGGCGTTCGCACGTTATATGCAGTGCGAGCAAGCGATCTCCAAGTTCGGCCTGCTCGGCAAACACCCAACCACGGGTGCCGCGATCGCGTCCCCGTTCGTTGCCATGTCGCAGTCGTTTGGTAAGCAGGCGAATGTGTATTGGTACGAGATTTACGAGATCGTTCGCGCCACATGTACCACTGACTTTTCTGGCTCCGCGCCTGGTGATGACGTGATGGAGCAACTGCTCAAAGCCCGCTCCTAACAGCCTCTCTTTTTTCTTTGCGCCTGCCTGTGTTTTACGGGTGGGCGTTTTCTTTTGCCCCTTTTGATCTGAAAGTGAGTGTGTGTATGTCTGTTACGAAGACTGCTGAGGCTGTGTGTATTGGCCATCCCGATAAGCTCTGCGACAGAATCGCCGACACCATCCTCGACGGCATCCTCTACGAGGACCCCTCAGCGCGTGTTGCAGTCGAGGTCATGGCCTCCGGGCATCGCATCATCGTTACAGGTGAGATCACTTCGAAGGTACGTCCGCGTATTCGTGAATCGGTGCGTTATGCGTTGGTGAAGGCGGGTTATGTGCCGTGGAAGTTCCTTGTCTTCGTCTTCACGCGTCGCCAATCCCCAGACATCAACGCAGGAGTCTCCAAGTCTTTAGAGGCTCGCTTTGGTGATGACACCGAATTCGCCTTGCAGGGCGCAGGCGATCAAGGAACCGTTTACGGATACGCCACGGCTGAGACCCCGGAGCGTTTGCCGTTGCCGCTGGTGCTCTCACACGAGATTTGCGCCCGCCTCGATAAGGCGCGCAAGGACGGCACGATCACCGGCATTAAGCCTGATGGTAAGGCGCAGGTGACAGTTCGTTACGACGCTGCTGGTAAGCCCGTGGCGGTTGAGACCGTTGTGGTGTCGATCCAACACGAGAAGATCAAGGATCTAGATGAGCTTGCAGCTGAGGTCAAAACACTGATCGTCGCACCCGCGTGCAAGCCGTACCTGCCGATTAGCGCTGACACCGAGATTCTGGTGAATCCCTCGGGCTTGTTCACGGTGGGCGGTCCAAAGGCCGACACCGGACTCACTGGACGCAAGCTGATGGTTGACACCTACGGCGGCCTCGCCCCGCACGGGGGTGGTGCATTCTCGGGTAAGGACGCGTCGAAGGTTGACCGTTCGGGCGCATACATGGCGCGCCTGATCGCCAAGACCATCGTCGACGCCCAGCTCGCCCACGAATGTCAGGTGAGCATTTCTTATGCGATTGGGAAGGCTGGCCCGGTTGCCTTCACCATCGACACTCTCGGCACCGGGGAATACTCCGATCAGATCATCACCAAGGCCGCAGCCGAGGTGTTCCCACTGCGTCCCGGTGGAATCATCGACGCTTTGAACCTTCGTAAGCCCGGATTTACGCGCTATTCGACCTACGGGCACTTCGGCTACGCCGGTCTGCACTGGGAGAACTCCTTCGCTCACGTTGACACGCTAAGGAAGGCGGTGAAGAAGCATGCTCATGAAACCAATGCCCATCAGTGAACTCACACCCGCTGACTACAACCCGCGTAAAGACCTCCAACCCGGCGATGCTGAGTACGAAAAGCTCAAGCGCTCGCTCACGGAGTTTGGGTACGTCGAGCCCGTCATCTGGAACTCCACAACCGGCCACATCGTCGTCGGACACCAACGCCTGAAAGTGCTCAAAGACCTCGGCCACGAGCATGTGGACGTCATCGTCGTTGAGCTCGATTCGACGCGCGAGAAAGCACTCAACATCGCAATGAACAAGATCAGCGGCGAATGGGACAATGACAAACTCGCCCTCTTGATCGCTGATCTCGACGCTTCGGATTTCGACGCTGAACTCACCGGTTTTGATGAGGCTGAAATTGCCCAGCTCATCGGCTCGTTGGATGAGGGTGAGGTGGAGGATGATGATTTCGACCTCACCGCCGCACTAGAGGCTGCCGCATTCGTCCAGCGCGGGGATATCTGGACGGTTGGCCGCC
This sequence comes from Arcanobacterium sp. (ex Cirak et al. 2026), assembly GCF_053585065.1. Lineage (NCBI taxonomy): Bacteria > Bacillati > Actinomycetota > Actinomycetes > Actinomycetales > Actinomycetaceae > Arcanobacterium > Arcanobacterium sp. (ex Cirak et al. 2026). Next base: position 12,666 of record NZ_JBQJCE010000002.1, on the reverse strand, counting down.
ACCGGCTCGTCTGCGGCGACGCCACAAACGCCGACGATGTCGCCACGCTGATGGATGGTAAGCGCGCGAATCTTGTGTTGACCGATCCGCCATATAATGTCGCCTTCGAATCGGGCTCGGGCTTGTCGATCAAGAATGACAAGATGGATGGCGATAAGTTCTATGATTTCCTGCTATCGGCGTTTACGAATATGGCTGGGGTGTGTGAGAAGGGCGCGTCCGCCTATGTGTTCCACGCCGACACCGAAGGATTGAACTTCCGCCGCGCCTTCCAAGACGCCGGTTTCAAACTCTCGGGCTGTTGCATCTGGGTCAAGGACTCCCTGGTGCTGGGGCGCTCCCCGTATCAGTGGCAACACGAGCCGATCCTGTTCGGCTGGGTGAAGACGGGTAAACACAAGTGGTATACGGATCACAAACAAACCACGGTCTGGCATTTTGATAAGCCACGCCGTAACGCTGACCACCCCACCTCTAAACCGCTGGATTTGTTGGCGTATCCGATCGGGAACTCCACGCAGGCGAACGCGATCGTGCTCGACACGTTTGCTGGGTCAGGTTCGACGTTGATGGCGTGCGAGACAACCGACCGCATCTGTCATGCGATGGAGCTTGACGAAAAATACGCCTCCGTCATCCTTCGCCGTTATGCCGAACATACCGGGGACGCTGCCGGGATTACTTGTCTACGAGACGGCAAAGAATATGCCTATCTCGACCTGGTAAAAGATGTTGAACGGCAGGGATGATCATCTCTCTTTTTCGTTGATATTCAGAGTGAAAATGACTGGATAAGCGCCTACGCCTATGGCTGTATGTACATGACCAAACAACAACGGAAATGGAGCATGGTCATGAACAGCTTCGAACGCGACAAGGAAGCAATCCATGGCGGCGATACCATCAATGTGATGCGTCGTCGTAAGGCTGAGATCGCTGCCCTGGAAACAAAACTGGGTAGAGAAAAGAATGGCTTCCGCGCCTCCATTATTGCTCACGAGCTGGAGGCGCGCCGTACCGAATACGCCCAGCTCGATAACCTGATCTAAACCCCGCACGCGCCTGAGCCTTCCAGCTTGGGCGCTGTGCTCTGACCACGCCTCTGCTTGTTGGGGTGTTTCTTATACCCACCGGAGGGAAGTGACCCACATGCGGACACTCACCAACTACACGCCCACGAAGTTTATGGCCGCAGGCTCCACGTATGACAAGCGGAAAGCCGACTATGCGGTTGCGTTTATTCAAGCCTTGAAGCATACGAAAGGCCGCTGGTCGGGTAAGGCGTTTAAGCTTCTTGATTGGCAAGAGCGGATCATTCGTGACTTGTTTGGTACGGTCAAGGCTGATGGGTTTAGGCAGTTTACGACTGCGTATGTGGAGATCCCTAAAAAATGGGAAGAGCGAGCTAGCTGCGGCCATAGCTTTGCTCTTAACGTGTGCTGATGGTGAAGAGCGCGCCGAGGTTTATGGGTGCGCTGCTGATCGTCAGCAAGCCTCGATTGTGTTCGAGGTGGCCGCAGACATGGTTGCCATGTCACCAGCCCTATCCAAAAGAGTTAAGATCCTGCGCAGCCAGAAGCGTATCGTCTATAAGCCCACTAACAGCTTCTATCAGGTGCTCTCGGCTGAGGCGTATTCCAAGCATGGGTTCAATATTTCCGGTGTGGTTTTCGACGAGCTGCACACCCAACCGAACCGTGCCCTGTTTGATGTGATGACGAAAGGTTCTGGTGACGCCCGCACCCAGCCGTTGTACTTCCTGATCACCACGGCAGGTACCGATACGCATTCGATTTGTTTCGAGCAGCATGAGAAAGCCCAGGACATTCTTGCTGGCAAGAAGCATGACCCCACTTTCTATCCGGTGATTTACGGGGCAGACCTGGAGGATGACTGGACAGATGAGGACGTGTGGCATAAAGCTAACCCTTCTCTGGGGGGTGACTATCCCAGTGGAGAAAGTACAGGTCGCGTGCGAACAAGCCAGGCAGAACCCGGCTGAAGAAAACACTTTCCGGCAGCTGCGTCTCAACCAGTGGGTGAAACAGTCAGTTCGGTGGATGCCCATGCACATCTGGAACCAAAACTCAGCCCCAGTTGACTTATCTGATCTTGAGGGCAGGGTGTGTTACGGCGGTTTGGATCTTGCCTCCACCACGGATATTACGGCGTTCGTCCTCGTCTTCCCGCCTGAGACCGGTGACGAGAAGTACGTGATCGTGCCGTGGTTCTGGATACCCGAAGAGGGCCTCAAACTCAGAGTCAACCGTGATCACGTGCCTTACGACCTGTGGCATAGCCAAGGCTTTTTGCAGACACTGAGGGTAATGTTGTTCATTACGGGGTGATCGAAGCCTTCATTGAAGAACTGGGCACCAGGTTTGATATTCGGGAGATTGCCTTCGACCGGTGGGGTGCTATTCAAATGTCTCAAAACCTCGAAAGCTTGGGTTTCACGGTGGTGCCGTTCGGGCAAGGGTTTAAGGACATGAGCCCACCGTCGAAAGAGCTAATGAAGCTCGCACTTGAAGGCAGGTTGGCGCATGGTGGTCACCCAGTACTTGCCTGGATGGTGGATAACATTCACGTGCGTACCGACCCGGCAGGCAACATCAAACCCGACAAACAAAAGAGCACCGAGAAAATCGACGGCGTGGTCGCCACCATCATGGCACTTGACCGGGCTATCCGCTGTGGTCAAGGTTCATCGAACGGGAGTGTTTATGACACTAGGGGGATTCTCACAATTTGAATGTTCCTTACTGAAATCGAAGGTTACGGTTTGGTAAGTTAGGGTTGCCGCTAAGAGCAGCAAGCGTATTGCGTAAGAATTTCTTTCGCTGCGTTTTACAGCACGAACAGAAACTAGGAGATTAAATGAAAAAGCCTGTTCAAACTCTTGTTACTCTTGTGACCTCATTGTCTTTAGCGTTCTTGGGATCGGGCATTGCAAGTGCATCTGAAGACACGAACGATTTGGTTTTAAGCAAGACCGAGATTGCTAAAGCGATTTCTCAAGCCGAAGATTCGGCGAAATCCGTCATTATTGATTCTTCTACATCGCCTGCCGAGTCGATTGGAGAAATCCCTCTGGGTGCAGGGCAAGTCACTGTACCAACGAATCTGAATGAAGGGATTACTTTTACTTCGCCAGATCAAGAAGAAATTGTCATCACACTTTTGGAAAATAAGGAACGAGACAACACGATCGTAATGGATGATGGTGGCGTTACTTATGTCAGCGATGATGGATTCGCAGAGACTGTTATCGTTGGTGACGGAGCTGTTCAGATGTTGACTACAATTGCTGATGCAAATGCTCCGACGGAATACCGTTATGACATTGCTGTGCAGAATGGTCAAAAGCTTGAAATGGTTGATGGTACCCCTGCAGTTGTAGATGAGAACGGTTCCTTGGAACTCGTGGTTCAGGCGCCTTGGGCAGTAGATGCTCATGGTAATGCAGTGCCTACCCGCTATGAAATCGAAGGAAACGTGCTTACACAGGTTGTTGATCACCAAACTCTCTCGGCGGATGCATACCCTGTCGTAGCAGATCCTATCGTTGTTCCCGCCTGGTTGCTCCGTTGCTTAGTTGGGATGGGAATTAATTCTGCCAGTATCCTCCAATCAACACATATGGGCAGTTTTTGGGGAGTCTTTGGTAAAGCAGCTTGGTACTGCTTCCGTGGAAGGTGAGAGAAATGTTTTGGCGGCGTGACCCCGAACAGATCAGACGTGATCTCGACGATGTGAAGCAGCAGATATCCGAAAATCCACTTTCTGGTAGTGCAGTAGTTAAAGCCAGCGAAGTGATGGAACGACTTAAATCTGAAGGACGCGAGGAAGAAATTGATTCGCAGCTTGCAGAACAAGGGCTTCCCAATTCCGAGCATGTTGGAAAGCTAGTCCTGCAGAATTCTTTTACTCTTGCGCGATTGAACAAAAAGCGTAGAAAACTCGAAAAGAAGCTAGCTGCTCACAGTTAGTGCACTTCCGCAAAGCCCCTTGAAGAATTTTCAAGGGGCTTTTGTGTGCCCGAAATTGACAAAAGAATGCAGGTACCGAGATATGGGTTTTTTGAATTGGCTGCATGGAAGCACCACTCGCACCACTACCGATCAAGCGATCAGTTCTGGCTATAGTTTCTTTTTCGGGGCCACCTCGTCGGGACGTCCGGTGACGGAACGCTCGGCGATGCAGATGACTGCCGTGTACAGTTGCGTCCGTATTCTGGCTGAAGCTATTGCTGGTTTGCCGTTGCATGTTTACCGGCAAACTCCGGATGGGGCGAAGGTGAAAGCTCTTGATCATCAGTTGTATGGGTTGTTGCATGATGAGCCGAACCCGGAAATGACAAGTTTTATTTTCCGCGAAACTCTCATGACACATCTTCTTCTGTGGGGTAATGCTTTTGCCCAAGTGCTCCGTAACGGGCTGGACGAGGTTATCGGCTTGTATCCGCTCATGCCCAACCGCATGACCGTTGGTAGAGATGAGACAGGCAGGCTTTATTATGAGTATCAGCGTACGTGGGATGAACCTACCGGGCGCTTCGAAACGGTGCGGCTTTCCCCGCATGAGGTGTTGCATATACCCGGACTCGGGTTTGATGGGCTGGTTGGGTATTCCCCGATTGCGATGGCGAAAAACGCTATCGGCCTGGCTCAAGCGACCGAAGATTACGGGGCGAGCTTTTTTGCGAATGGTGCGGCTCCTGGTGGGGTGCTCGAGCATCCGGGCACGATCAAAGACCCAGCGCGCGTGCGCGAATCGTGGCAGTCCACTTTTGGTGGCGCGCGTAATGGGAATAAGATAGCGGTGCTTGAGGAGGGCATGAAATACACACCCATCAGTGTTAGCCCTGAGCAGGCGCAGTTTTTAGAGACGCGGAAGTTTCAGATGGGTGAGATCGCCCGTATTTTCCGTATCCCGCCCCATATGATCGGTGATCTTGATCGTTCTTCGTTTTCTAATATTGAGCAGCAGTCTTTGGAGTTTGTGAAGTATACGCTGGATCCGTGGGTGATCAGGTGGGAACAAGCCCTAACCAAAACACTATTGAACCCGCGTGAGAAACCACAGGTGTATGTGAAGTTTAATCTGGAAGGTTTGCTGCGTGGGGATTATCAGTCTCGTATGGAAGGGTATGCGGTTGCGCGTCAGAACGGGTGGATGAGCACTAATGATATTCGCGAGCTAGAAAACCTCGACCGTATCAGTCCAGAGGCGGGCGGTGACTTGTATTTGGTCAACGGCAACATGCTGTCCCTCGGCCTGGCTGGAGCCTACGCGGTAACTCAACCCACCGACGATGGTGAACCCCAGCAGCTTGGGGAGACGGGCTCACCGCCCTGAGCAACCATCTGAAGCCACGTCTGACGAGCGATTTTTGAGGAGGACACGAGTGTGAGACGTTTTTGGAACTGGCTCACACCCGAGCCACACAACGATAACCCGGACGCAGAAGCGAGCCGGGTTTTGCGTATTCACGGCACGATTGCTGAAGCAATCTTGTATGCCGATGACGGCTCGAGCGAGATCGTGAAAGAATTTAAATCTGACACACTCACCCTCGGTATTGACGATCTGGGTGGTGAAGCAGCAGCCGCACTCACGGGTGCGACCGTGGACTCCAACGGCGTCCTCATCTCCGCCTCAGAAGACGGCGGTGCTCCAGTAGCGATCGGCTTCCGCGCCGCACGAAGCAATGGCAAATATCAGTATTTTTGGCTTTATCGGGTCAAGTTCGCCCTCCCAACAGAAACCCTCGCCACCAAAGCCGACTCCATCACGTTCTCCACCCCGAGCATTGAAGGCACGATTCTACGCCATAACAAACCCGATAGTAAGGGGCGGCATCCATGGAAAGCTGAAGTGCTCGAGGGTGGCACGGGAGTGAAGCCCGAGACGATCACCGGCTGGTATGCGCAAGTCTACGAGCCCGCCAAAAACTAACAAGCAAGGAACATTAAGCGATGACCAGCATAAAGAAAAATTCTGTTGTTGAACCAGGGCGCTCCGCCACCGTCACCGTCGGTGGTGAGGACTACGAGCTCGTCCTGACCACGAAAGCCACACGTCTGATCGCTGAGCGCTACGGCGGGCTCGAACACCTGGGTAACGCCCTCGAAACCTCCGAAGATCTAGGCAAGACGCTCGATGAGGTGATGTGGCTGATCACGCTACTGACCAACCAATCAGTACTGATTCACAACCATCGCCACCCAAACGACAAGCGCCGAGAGCTGAGCGAGGACGACGTCGAGTTGCTCACCGTCCCTGCCGATTTGGCGGACTATCGGGGCGCGATCGCCGAAGCCCTCCAGCGAGGCACACGCCGAGACGTGCTCACAGAGCCAGCCCCAAAAGAACCAGCGGCGGACGAATAGTCGAAACCGACAATTCTGTGTTCACACGGCTGACCTATATCGGCATAGCCCACCTCCACATGTCACGCCTGGAGGTGGGTCTGACCGTGTTTGGTGAGCTGTTGGATCTCGTGGACTGCTGGCGGTTAGAAACCGGACGCGCCCAGCCGCTACGTCAATGGTTCATAGGCGACGTCATCCCACAGGGGATCTAAACGGGTCGATGCGACAGACTTCGATTAGTTAACAAATCGGAAACGATTTTCTCATGTTTATCTCGTGCAGATGTTTCAACCTTGTCCCAGTTGGATACGCTCTTCGCTATTTTCAAAAGGGTATTCAAGTCGCATTCGCCTTTATCGAGCTCCGCATGCAGGAGATCAGAGAGTGCCTTTGCTTCCTCTTGTAGCCCTAAAGCTTCAAGAATCCAAAGGTGCATCTCTGGACGCTGGATCTTTCCCCATGCGTTTTTGCTAAAAGAAGACTCTCAGTTCTCTTCAATGATCTTCTTGCCGATTCTTCTGGAATTCCGGATTTAACACGTTCTTTATAAAGCTTCTTCGCCCCTTCGACCTACACTGGTTTAGAAACAAAAAATCCAGCGCAATGCATCCGGGTGGTAAACCACCAGCGGCTGTCGTCTTTTTGAGGATAACGAGCTTCGAATATGTCTGATAAGGGTGTTGGAACGATTAGTTCGCCAAGAACTGCACCGAATTCTTCCGAGCTCATGTCCATAGCGTCCCCCTTCGCTTAGCAATTTGATCCCTTTTCATTATCCCTTCGAGGAGGTGACCTTGTCATGGCTGACTCTACTTTTGGTTTGAGGATTGGTTTGGAGGGTGAGCGGGAGTTTAAGCGCGCGATCACGGATATTAACCGTGAGATGCGTGTGCTCGGCAGTGAGATGAAGCTTGTGGCGTCCTCGTTTGATAAGAATGACAAGTCCGCCGAAGCTCTCACCGCCCGTAACCAAGTGCTGGGCAAAGAAATCGAAGCTCAGAAAGCCAAGATCGAGACCCTGCGTGCCGCACTCGAAAACAGCGCTTCCTCGTTTGGGGAGAACGATTTCAATTTGAAAGAGGCGAAGCATCATGACGAAAACGATTACCGCGATCTCCACCACCCGACCCATCGGCTCGGCTAGCATTCCGGGGCGCAAAAAGCGCCGCCGCGTAGCGGCCTACGCGCGCGTGTCGACTGACAAGGAAGAACAAGCCTCCTCCTATGAAGCGCAAATCAACTACTACACCTCGCACATTAAATCTCGCGAGGACTGGACGTTTGCGGGCATGTACTGCGACGAAGATATTTCTGGCACCTCCATGAAACGCGGGAGGGATTCCAGACCATGATCGCTGACGACCGTGCGTGAGCTCAAGGACGCTGGGGTAGAGGTGTACTTCGAGAAAGAAAACATCTACACCTTCGACTCCAAAGGTGAACTCCTGATCACCATCATGTCAAGCTTGGCACAGGAAGAATCACGATCCATCTCCGAAAACGTCACCTGGGGACACCGACGCCGATTCGCGCAAGGCAAAGCCCCTCATCCCCTATAAGTCGCTGCTTGGCTACACCAAGAACGCTGACGGAGCGCTCGTCATTGTTGAGAACGAAGCCGCCGTCGTGCGCTGTATTTATGCCGACTTCCTGGCACTCATCCAAAAACCTTCGCCGTGGACTTCCTGACGAAGAAAACGAAGAAGAACGAGGGCGAAATCCCGCAATACTACGTCACCGGCACCACGAACCGATCATCGACCCAGGCCTATGGGATCGCGTCCAAAACGAACTACGGCAACGATCCGGCCGCTACGTCTCACGCACTCACCCCTTCACCAAAATGATCTACTGCGCCGACTGCGGGGGAGTCTTTGGCTGTAAGACCTGGCACTCAGGCACCAAATACGAACGCCGCATCTGGTGCTGTAACAACAAATACGGACACGGTAAAACCCCATGCGCCACACCACACGTCACCGATACCGACGTCGAGCAAGTCTTCGTCGAAGCTCTCGCTGAGCGCGTCAAGTCAAACACCGGTGCCCGCAACGCGCTCGAAATCCTTGAAGTAACAGTTTTTGACACGAGTGAGCTGGAAGCCCAACGCGACCGTGCTGCTCAGAGGTTGAGGAAATCACAGTCTTAATCGACCAGATGGTTCTCACCGCAGCACAGACCACGATCGACCCAGACGAGTACGACCAGAAATACGCCGAGCTTGAAGCCCGCTACAACAGGGCAGTTGCTAAACAAGAAGGTCTCGACCAAGCCATCACCGACCGGCACGCACGCCTCGAACAAGCCCGCACAATCTGCAACTTCCTCGACACTAACCCGCCACTCGAATACTCCGACGACGCCTGGGCGCTACTCGTCGAGCACGCCGTGGTCGACACGGAAGGCACCGTCAGCGTCAGGTTTAAAGATGAGGCCACAGATGCGCATGGGCCGGAGGCTGGCGGTCAGTTTTGATAGACTTCCAAAGTCAGGATCGTGTTAAGACATCAGATATTGAGGAGTTTGTCGTTCCGATGACCATGTGATTTCCACTCAGCCTTGGCTGAGACGTATCAGAAGTTTCTACGTCCCGGAGATCAGTATGTTTTCAATTAACCTTGACACTATTTCTTTTTCCTACGGTTCTCACCGTGTATTGGATCATGTAAGCCTGCATGTTGGCGATGGTGAACGAGCGGTACTCATCGGACCAAATGGTTGTGGTAAGACAACTCTGCTCAAGATCATTAGGGGAGACCTCCAACCAGATTCAGGAAGGGTTGTTTCTTGCGTAGCAAATCACCTCGTGCCAGATCCTGATGGTTTTGAAGGCCAAGTAGCGAAGTACTTTGATGTCGCCCTGGGCCCGCTCAACGACTTGTCGGCGCGCTTTAACCAGATCACCGCTTCCCTTGCCAACGGTGGTAAGGCACAGGAATCGGAATATGACCGGGTACTAGCGGAAATGACCGCACACGATGTATGGTCCCTCGATGCCCGAGCCGCTGAAGTGCTAGCTGGTTTAGGACTGGCTGGAATTGGCATGTCGTCGGAACGTGACATGTCATCATTGTCTCCTGGCCAGCGCGCGCGTTTACGGTTGGCAGCGCTGTTACTCTTACACCCCGACGTTCTGATTCTTGATGAGCCAACCAACCATCTCGATATCGCGGCAATCGACTTCTTATCCAACACAATCAAGAACTGGGCAGGGCCAGTGCTCCTAGCCAGTCACGATCGAGCCTTTATCGACAACGTCGCGACCGTCATTTATGACATGGACGTCACCGTGTGGCGCGAACTTGCGAAGGCACAAGGTGACACGAGCGTCCAGGGTTTACACCGTAACGCCGGAAACTACTCGGACTACCTGAATGCAAAGGAGACAGCGCGAAGCAAACACCATCAAATTCACGCTGAACAACAAACCCAGAAGCGTCACTTGCGAGAGCATCGTCAAGAGAGCATGAAGATCGCACGTGGTGGGGTCCGGCTCGAAACCGCTTCAGGGAAAGCAAAAAAATTCTACTCCGATCGAGCTGCATCAACGTCAGTTAAGCGAACACGCAATGACGATATGCGACTAGAGCGGCTCGATGAGCGCGAAGTAAGAAAACCTCGCTACTACGAATTGGAGTTCCCACACCGGCAAAGCCCCTTGACTACCGGAATCGCAGTGTCAGCACGACAAGCTGGCGTGGCGCATCGACTTACACCACTAGACCTCGATCTTTCAGCAGGGGAGCACCTGTTAGTCACAGGAGCGAACGGTTCAGGAAAGACCACGCTTTTGAACTGGATTGCCACCGGCAAACCACCATCAGGCGCAACCGTAAGCGGGTTCTTGTCCCGAGATAGCTCCATCGGTCACGTGCCTCAGCGTCTGCCTGTAGAAGAGGATCCCGGATTCGGTAGTGACATCTGGCGACATGGAATTGGAGAGATTGGCAAAGGAATCTTGCACCCATCGACGTGGTCTAGTCCCATCGCGGAGCTGTCTGCTGGAAACCAGCGCCGAGCACAGATTGCTATCGCATTAACCAACAACCCTGCACTTCTGATCATTGATGAGCCGACCAACTACCTCGACCTCGATACTATGCAAGCGCTAGAAGATACTCTACAAACATGGGAAGGAACGCTCATTATCGCGAGTCACGATCGATGGCTGATCGAACACTGGCATGGACGCAGACTTCAACTGACGCACAGTAAATAGCTTGATGAATGCTGAAAGCCCTGGTCAGGAAGTGGGTGCATGCGACCTGAAATCTGCACCCACCCAGCCAGATTTTGCACCCACCTGGGCTTTGTAGCCAAAGTTGAGTACAGACAACTATTTGTGGAGCAGGCGCAGGAGAGGCTGTGTGAGCGGGTTTTGGGTGCTTCGTCGTGACCGCGAATGGTGGTCTAGGGGAGTGCCAAGATGAGCTCGCCGTCGCCACCATCATGACCCTCGACCGAGCCACCCGAACGGCAACGCACAAGCGTTGGGCAGTGTCTACGATACGAGAAGACTACTCATACTATAAAAAGAATTTTCTCTTGACAACATAATGTGAGATATATCTACACTGTAGATAACCGTATTTAGTCAACAAAGTTGTTGCGCAAATACTGTTTTACCTGCAGTAAGAGATCGACACTTACTGCGGAACAGAGGTTGCTGACATGGTGCCGACAACGTGACAAATAAGGAGGAAAAATGAAAATCCACAATATGATCATTGGAGCCTCTGTAAGTTTGGCACTCGGATTATCAGGTACCGGTGTAGCTGCTGCTAACGTGAGTGAGGGGAACGGTAGAGGTGCTTCGATACCAACAGTCTCGACATCGATTAACCTAAACTCGATTTCACCTTCGCTGAGTGACGCAGAACTTGACCGTCTTATTCAGGCATTAGATAGAGTTCCAGAAAACTTAAGGAATGCAAACCCGAGGACAACGCCGAATTATGAAGCCGAACTTTCTCGAGCACTAAACGGAATACGTGTTAGAGGGATAGCTACGCGAGCATCGTGGTGGCAGTGCGGTACTGAGGTAGCAAGTGTAATTGTTCAATACGGTCTTCCTGTGGGCAAAATACTCAAATGGTTGAAGGAAGCGCGGAAAATTTGGGGTGGTGTAAGCGGCATTTGGAGAGCCATTAAAAGCGGAGCAGCTTTTGCTGAGATTGGCGAGGAAGGTGTCCAAGCTCTCGAGATGATCCTCGGATTCGATGGGGTGATTTCCGCTTGCTTCGGGTGAGAATGGAGAAGTGATATGAGTACGACTTGGAAGCCCATCTCGTTTTCTTACGCCTGGTGGGGGCACATAATCACCGGTTTTATTATTGGTATATGTGTTTTTATAGCCTCTAACATTGTTTTTTGGCTGATACCCCACAAGGCGACTGTGCATCTATTGATAATTATTGTCGGAGTAAGTGTGGTTGTTTGCGAAACACTATCGACCATATTTGATCAGTATTACGCAAGAAAAAAGAAACATAATTCTCCAGGTGGTTGGCGCCCCATCTTTGTGAAGCTTCTTCTTTTAGCAATTACTTATTTCGCCTCGTCGTACGTGCTACTTAACTCCCTGTTGTCAGCAGGAATCATGGTAGCGCTCGCAATAGCCGTGGAGCTGGTTTCTGTTACCTTACTGAGGTCTTGGGAACCAGGAATGAACGATGAAGAAGTACGTGAAGCATGGCGAAATACCGCAGAGGCCGCTAAACGGGTGATAACGGAAGACTGAGAAGTGGACGTTATAACAAAAAGGTAGAGGAATTGAACCTTGATTGATGGGAAGCAGCAACGGACGTATGTAGCATAGGAGATTAAATGCGTGTAACTAACATAGTGGGCTGGTTGCTCTGCGTCGTGGGTATCGTTCTTCTGTGGCTGGACATTCCTCACGCTGAATTCCTGTGCTTGGTCGGGTTTCTAGTGGCTCTTGCTGGGGTGGTCTACTCGAAAGCAACGTCGAAGAACAATGGTTCTTTCCGATAGATAGCTTCGCTGCCTAGACCAGCTATACAAATTTAGTTTCATACCTGGTGGGCATCTGTCTTATGACAGGTGCCCACCTTCATGTCTGTGTTTCTAGGAGGTGTGAATCGTGGGTTTTCTGAATTGGCTGCGCGGGGATACTATCCGTATCTCTGACGATCACGGGCTGCAGCTACGTCGGATTTGAAGATGACACCGGATTTCAGTATTACGTGATAGATGCCAGCGAACTGGGTGTTGTTCTAGGATTGTGTCGCTTCCCAGTCCCCAAGAGTTTGTCCAGTGGGTGTGGCCCATT